>JASGMW010000003.1 GCA_030156225.1 Methanofollis sp. | reverse complement strand
ATCCACCAGTACGTGATGCTCTGCGCCCCGGTGATGGGTCAGATCGCCGCCCATGCGGCGCTCAGGCAGGCCGAGGAGAACAAGAACGAGATGGTGCGGGAGTACCGCTTCCGCCGCAACCTCTTTGTGGAGGGGCTCAACCGGATCGGTCTTCCCTGTCACCTGCCGCAGGGCGCCTTCTACGCCTTTCCCTCGATCGAGGCGACCGGTCTTTCCGACGAGGAGTTTGCAGAACAACTCCTGAAGGAGCAGAAAGTCGCCGTTGTCCCGGGCCGCGCCTTCGGGGAGTCGGGGAAAGGACATATCCGCTGCTCCTATGCGACGAGCCGCGAGAACCTCTCTGTCGCCGTCGAACGGATGGGGATCTTCGTTGCCGGTCTGACCTGAGGCCCCCCGGTCTCCCTGCTTTTTACCTGAATCGATCCCGCGGGTCCGGCCCGGCCGCGCTCGCCTGCCGTCTGACAGACAGCGTCCGTATAACCCCTTTATTTCCACTGGAACCGGCGATAGGTTTGTACGATCCGATCCTGCGCGGATACGTCTGTTTCTTCGTATTATATGGGGTTAAACAGTTTTCACGTCGGATTGTCCGGCAGGTCCGTCTGCAGATTCCAGGGGGGGTTTTCGGCATGGCGAATGGTATAATTAGGCCGATGCCCCTCTTCCTCATATATGCGGAAGAGCCAGGTGGATGCGATCGTAGACCTTGCGATGCTCGTTGCGTTCGTGATCGTTGTCCTATCATCGTTGATCCTCTTTTTTTTCCTCCCTTCGGGGAGCGGAGGATGGGGTCATGCCGGCACCGGGGTTGTGAACCTGAACGCCTTTCTCGGCGTCACCAGGAGCGAGTGGGTGGACGTCCACAGTGTCGCCGGATTTGCGTTCGTCATCCTGGTGGTCGTGCATATGCTTCTCCATATCTCGTATTTCAGGAACATCAGGTGCCGTCTTTTCCCGGGAAAAAAAGAGATCTGCGAGACTGAGTGAGGAGCAAAAAATCGGATGATATACTTTTATCATCATGTATCACCCCAAATTACATGATATAGCAATGGCGTGTACGATTATTGTCGGCGGATTTTTCGGGGATGAAGGAAAGGGAAAGATTGTGGCCCATATTGCCCACCAGGATCACCCATCGATCATCTCCAGGGGCGGCGTGGGCCCGAACGCCGGACACACGGTGACGGTCGGCGACAAAAACTACGGCGTCCGGATGATCCCGTCCGGATTCGTGTACCCGGATGCACGGCTCTGTATAGGAAGCGGCGTCCTGGTCGACCCGCGGGTCTTTCTCCGCGAGGTCAATCTGTTGAACGTCGGCGACAGGACGTTCGTGGACGGGCGTTGCGGCGTGATCGAGGAGGATCATATCGCCCGCGACAGGGCGAGCGACCATCTTTCGAAGAAAATCGGGTCGACCGGGACCGGATGCGGCCCGGCGAACTCCGACCGCGTCCTCCGCACCTCCCGCCAGGCAAAGGACGTGCCTGAACTGGCCCCATATATCATCGACGTCGCCGCCGAGATCAACGAGGCGATCGACGTCGGCGACAACGTCCTCCTCGAGGGAACGCAGGGCTTCGGGATCTCCCTGTATTACGGGACCTATCCCTTCGTGACGAGCAAGGACACCTCGGCCTCCCAGATCGCCGCGGATAACGGCGTGGGCCCGACCAGGATCGACGATGTCGTCGTCGTCTTCAAGGCGTACCCGACCAGGGTCGGTGAGGGTCCGTTCCAGACCGAGATGTCGGCCGATCAGTCGAACGTCCTTGGCTTTCAGGAATTCGGCACGGTCACGCACCGCCTTCGGAGGATCGGCGGGTGGGACGGGAAGATGGCGCGCTACTCCGCGATGATCAACGGCTGCACCATTGCGGCGATCACCGGCATCGACCACGTGGACCCGGCGTGCTTCGGCGCGACCTCGTACGACGGCCTGACCGAGAAGGCGGTTGCCTTTCTCGAACAGGCCGAGAAGGATATCGGTGCTCCGATCGGCCTGGTCTCCACCGGACCCGAGCTCACCCAGATCATCGACCTGAGGGATGAACTGTGAAGCGCTCTCTCCTCGACATTCTCTGCTGCCCGGTCTGCAAGGGCGATCTCGAGCTGCGCGTTGACGAAGAAACCGATGACGACATCGTCGAAGGCTCGCTCTGGTGCGGGGCCTGCGGCGTCGCGTATCCCATCAGGGAGGGCATACCGAACCTTCTTCCTCAGACCGATACGGATTAAATATGGACGTTCTCTGTGAGATACGGTTCAATACACGCGCTATAAATTCGATCGACCTGCCGGAGTCGGTCGAGGTCTCGGCCGGGGACACCCTTGTCCTCAGACTGATCAACGAGGGCTCTCCCCTCCATCTCACGCTTTCCGCCGCCGACGCAGGACGTTTTACGGATTTTTTCCACGAAAATCTCTATCTTGAGCGTTCAGCCGACGTGTCGGTGTCCGTCTGGAGCGATGTTTTTCCCGGAACCTTCGAGATCGCGGCGATCACGGGTTACGGCACGAACCGCTCGTTTTTGAGGGTCTTTGTCAGGGAACGCCCCGCGCCCGAGGAAGAGATCCCGGAGCCCCCGATCCCTCCCGGGAGTCCGGGTCTTCCGGTTGTGCCCTTTGCCATCATCACCGTCGCCGCCCTGCTCTTTATCGTCTACGTCGGCACGGGGATCGTCCTCTTCGAGGCGGCGGCATTCGTCGTACTGATCGCCGGGGTGTTTGCCGCATGGTTCTTGCGGCGCTGACCCTGGCTCTTGCACTCGTCATCGACCGGCTCTGGGGCGACCCGCACACGCCGTTTCACCCGGTCTCCCTTTTCGGCAGGTTTGTGGGCTGGTGGGGCAGGCCGGAGCGCTATCCTGCGGCGCTCCAGAAGCCGATCGGCGCGCTTTTATGGGCGATCTCCGCCTGTCTCTTTGCCGCGCCGTTCTCTGTCGTCGAGCACGATGCCCCGCCCCTTCTGCTCGTCGTCCTCGCGCCCTTCCTCCTCAAGGCGGTCTTTGCATGGCGTTCCCTGGAAGAGCACGCCGCGTCCGTCGAGACGGCCCTTGCAGGTGGCGGTCTGGAGGAGGGGCGAAGGGCCGCCGGCATGCTCGTCTCCAGGGACACGTCGGATCTTTCCGCAGAGGAGATCAGGTCCGCGGCCTACGAGTCGGTGGCCGAGAACCTTTCCGACTCGATCGTCGCCCCGCTCTTCTGGTTTTCGGTCTTCGCCCCGTTCGGCCTCGGACTGACAGCGGCCGCCTTCTACCGTGCGATCAACTGCATGGACGCCATGCTCGGCTATACCGACGATCGGATCAGGCTCGGCTGGTGCGCTGCCAGGGCCGACGATCTGGCGAACCTCGTTCCCGCCAGGCTCGCGGCCCTCTTCGGCCTCATCTATTTCTCTCTGAAGGGACGGTTCGCTCCTGCATGGCAGGCGCTTCTTTCCGATCGAAAAAAGCGGCCTGGCTACAATGGCGGCTGGCCGATGGCGGTGATCGCCGGCGGTGTCGGGGTGCGGTTCTGCAAGCGGGGCGTCTATGCGATCGGGCCCGGGGACCGGAGCCTTGAGGACGGAGGAAACGATATAATTGCTTCCGTTCGTGGAATAACGCTGATATTTTCGGCATCTGCCATCATCGCACTATTTTTATTGGCATGACCGTCCTATAGGTAGGAATAATGAAACTTGAGGAACTGAGGTACGGCACCGAGCTCCTGAAGCGGGGCTTCGCGTCCATGCAGAAGGGCGGCGTCATCATGGATGTGGTGAACGCCGAACAGGCGCGGATCGCCGAGAGCGCGGGCGCCGTCGCGGTGATGGCCCTCGAGCGCGTTCCTGCGGACATCAGGAAGGCAGGGGGCGTGGCGCGGATGGCCGATCCCGAGAGGGTCATCGAGATCATCGACGCCGTCTCCATCCCGGTGATGGGCAAGGTGAGGATCGGCCATTATGTCGAGGCCCAGGTCCTCGAGGCGCTCGGCGTCGACATGATCGACGAGAGCGAGGTGCTCACCCCTGCAGACGAGCAGTACCACGTCGAAAAGAGCAGGTTCACCGTCCCGTTTGTCTGCGGCGCACGGAACCTCGGCGAGGCCCTCCGCCGCATCAACGAGGGCGCCGCGATGATCCGGACGAAAGGCGAGGCCGGCACCGGCAACGTCGTCGAGGCAGTCAGGCACATGCATGCGATCATGGGCGAGATCCGCGAGATTGCCGGCATGGACGAGCAGGAGCTCCGGGCCCGCGCCCGCGCGATCGAGGCGCCATACGAGGTCCTCGCCGAGACGGCGCGGATGGGCCGTCTCCCGGTCGTCAACTTTTCGGCCGGCGGGATCGCCACCCCCTGCGACGCCGCACTGATGATGCAGATGGGAGCGGACGGCGTCTTCGTCGGCTCGGGTATTTTCAAGTCGTCGAATCCCGACAAGATGGCCAGAGCGGTCGTCGAGGCTGTCCACCACTACACCGACGCGAAGGTGATCGCCGAGGTGAGCCGCGGCATCGGCGACCCGATGAAGGGCCTGGACGTCCACGAGCTGAAAGGGGAGGAGAGGCTTCAGGAACGTGGCTGGTAAGAAGGTCGGCGTTCTCGCGCTTCAGGGGGATGTTTCCGAGCACGTGAATGCGTTTTCGACGGCCCTCGGCGGCGGAGGCGAGGTGGTGGAGGTCCGCTCCGCGGCCGACCTCGCCGGCTGCGACGCCCTTGCGATTCCAGGCGGGGAGTCGACGACGATCGCCCGCCTGATCGCTGAAAAAGGGATGCGGGACGCGATTCTCTCCTTTGAGGGCGGGATCTTTGCGACCTGCGCCGGGATGGTCCTCGTCGCCTCGACGATCGACGACGCGCGCGTCGAGCCCCTCGGCATCGTCGATATCGCGGTGGAGAGGAACGCCTTCGGCCGGCAGCGCGACTCGTTCGAGGCCGATATCGAGGTGACCGGGCTTGCGTCCCCCTTCCATGCGGTCTTCATCAGGGCGCCGATCGCGGCGGCCGCGGGCCCGGGCGTCGAGGTGCTGGCGGAAATACCCCGGGGAATCGTTGCCGTACGGCAGGGAAAACATATCGCGCTCTCTTTCCACCCGGAACTTTCCGGCGACCTGCGCCTTCACCGGCTGTTCCTGGAACGTCTCTGAAAATCGAAATCTCTATAAAAAGAAGGGTTCTGGAGATCCCTTCCGGATCGGTGAGTGTCTCTACGGAGACATAATATCTATTTTTTCCCGCCGATATCGTAGTGTTTCCTGAGGAATTCCCTGACTTTTTCCGATTCGATATAGCCGCGGTCAAGTTGATTAATGAGGTCGTTGATAATCTTGACCTGTGTCAGGACGGTTTTCGTCTCTTTGCAGGGGTCCATCTCGACGATCGCCTGGATCACCTGGAGCGGATTTCTGATCTCGTCGTTCAGGACGGCAAGCTGCTCAAGGTTTTGCTCTATCTGGCCGAATGCTTCGGTCTTGAGCCTCTCCATCTCGATCTGTCTGGTGACATCACGGGCGATGACGAGCAGGTGCGCCCCTGAGTGCAGGTCTAGCCTCTTCACCGTGATCTCGGCGCTCCGGTGCGTACCCTCCGGGGTCAGGTACTCCCAGGTGTAAGTGAGGGACTCGCCTGCATATGCTCTCTGCAGATATTCGCTGGCGGCGTCGATGGAACACTGTCCGTCAGGCTGATATTCAGGAGAGAACCTCTCGATGCGCTCTCCCATCATCTCTTCCTTTGTACGCCCGAATACTTCGAGGGCGCGGGTGTTGCAGTCCTCAAAGCGACGATCTCTGAGAATGAAAATGCCGTCGTTCGTCGATTCAAAGAGCGTATGATATTTTTCTTCCGACTCGCGGAGACGCGCTTCTGATTCTTTTTGTAGTTCGGTTAAGGACTGGAGAGATGAAAACAGGGTGTTCATCGACGTTGAAAGAACCTTTATCTCGGTGATTCCTTCTTCAGGTATACGGCGGGAATAGTCCTGATCGTTCCTGATGGAGGTGACCATGCCGCTCATCGTTTCGAGAGGTAATATGATGGCCCTGTTGAGGGAGAAGATGAGGATCATGCCTATCGCCGCGCAGATCCCGATAATAATGAGAATGGAAGAGTAGATGGCACCGAAACCCTGGCGATAGAGGTCGCGCGCGAGGTCGACTCTGGTGGTGAATGCGGGTCTTCCATAGATGTCGGCGACGGCGATGATCCCTGAAAAGATCGTCCCGTTTTCCGAGGGTGCGATGGTAACCAGGGATGATGGCCCTTCGCCTTTATTTTCACCCGGGGAAAGGCCGCTGTAGATGGAGGTATTTCCGGCGGTCTGGAGCGTGACCGACACGAGGGTGCTGTCCGAGACGTCTCCGATCCATTCATCGTCGATGTAACGCCCCATGATCAGGGTTCCGACGGCCGGCCCCTCGCCCGTGCTGCGCTGTACGGGCTCTGCGGCGACGATCATCGGCCCTTCGGGGAGTGTGATGATCCCCCCGACGGTCCACGAATCAACGGTAGTGCGCTGCTTCCGGAGCAACTCTTCGATCCGGGCGAAGAGGCTATCCGGAATCGGAACGGCGGTCTGTTTTTCGGCATCGAAGATTTTGCCGTAGACCAGTGTCTCGGCGGTGTCCACGATGAGGAAACAGTCGAGGCCGTTATTGATGTAGGTCTGATCGACGAGATTGGAATCGATGTACGCCTGATCCGGTTTCAGAACAAAGAAATAGGTATCGTCCCACATCGCCCAGTCCCGGCAGGTGGCTGCCAGCATATCGATTTCGTGCTGGATGGTGTGATTCACCAGATTGCACGATACCGTCATGACAGCGCGTTCCGAGTCTTCCAGGTTCTGGATGAGGAGAAGGTCTGAGGTGAGGATGACACCGCCGATCAGGGCTGAAGCGACGATGATCGTAACAAGAACGACATGCGTGAGCATTTTCATTTTTGTACCCGTGTCCATCCTGTGATCTGTGGTGTGCAGGCTGAGTCGGTAGGTATGCTGAAATAATCGGTTTTCCCTGGTTAGCCGGGTCGGATGTGACTATTCATTTTTCATATTATCGTTATGTTTGGAATCGACTCTGAAGAAACCCTTTTTCTGGCGTCGGAGGACTGGTTCTCTCTTTTTTGCGGCCGGTTTACTCCGTTTCTTTTCGCTGTGTTTCTACGGTTCAGCCCGCCAGGTTGAGGAGGATTTTCTGGAGATCGATCCAGATGATCAGGTCTTGTGTCCGGGCCTTCGCCCCCTTTTCCTCCGCCTTCATCTTGATGATCCCCTTGACGTACGCTTCCTTCGCGAGGCTGTCGTCCATCTGGACGACATCGTCTTTTCCGACCCCCAGCACCGAGTGGACATCGTCGACGATGATGCCGTTGTTCGATCCGTTTGCCGCCTCCGGGACGAGGACGATGATCTTTGCGCGCGCGGCGTCCTCCCTCTCTGCAAGGCCGAGAAGCCGGTTGAGGTTGAAGATGGTGGTGACGTCGCCCCTGAGATTGATGATCCCGGCGATGTGGGGTGCCGCGCACGGCACCGGCGTGATCGGGACCATCTCGACGATCTCTCGTGCGAGGCCGATATCGAAGGCATAGTGGGTGCCCCCGATCTCGAACTCGACGACATCTATGATTTCCATGATGCCTACACCCTGAACTGCTTCATGGTGTCCTTCAGATCTCCGGCCATGGAGTCGAGCTGATGGGTGACGCTCCCGATCTCCTCGGTCGAGGCGCTCGTCTCCTCGGCCAGGGCCGCAAGGTCGCTCACCTGTTTCATTGTCTCCTTCGTCAGCTTCGTGCCCTCGTCGACGATCTGGACGATGGCGTTGCTCGTGTTCGCCTGGTCCTCGATGGCCCGTGCAATCTCGCCGATCTCGGTGGTCGCCTGTTCGGCCCCGCTCACCATGCTGTTGAGGGCCTCGATCGTCCGGGTGACGCTGGCGACCCCGGTGGTGATCTCCTTGTGGGCCGACCCGATCGCCGTTGCGGTCTTTGCGCTCTTTGCCTGGATGGAGGTGATGAGGTTCTCGATATCGTTGGTCGCCCTCTTCGACTCCCCTGCAAGGTTCCTGACCTCACCGGCGACGACGGCAAAGCCACGGCCGTGTTCGCCGGCCCGGGCCGCTTCGATCGCGGCGTTGAGGGCGAGGAGGTTGGTCTGGTTCGAGATGTCGGTGATCAGCTTGATGATCTTGTTGATCTCGTGCATCTCCTCGGTCAGATCGGTGATGCCCTTTACGCTCTCCTCTGCGATCTCCTGTACGAGGGCCATCTTGGCGTTCGCCTGGTTGCCGAGTTTTTTCGCCTCCGAACCCTGCTTTGTCACCTCGAGAGTGTGCGCGAGGACCTCCTGCGAGGTGCTTGCCACCTCCTCGTTCGAGGCCGAGAAATCGCTGATGCGGCGGCTGATATCTTCCATCTGGGTGAGGAGCTCGTGGTTGAGATCGGCGCATTTCTGGCTTGTGATGGCCACCTGTTCGGCTGCTCTGGCGATCTCGTCCGACCCCTTGCTGGCGTCGAAGACGCCCGACTGCACCTGGTCCGCGGCGTGCTTGATCTGCGTGATGACGGCAGACGTCTTCTCTGCCATTTCGTTCAAAGACTCCTTGAATTTCAGGAAACTGCCTGCGACGGCGATTTCGTCGGAAAACCTGACGGTGTAGTTGCCCGCGGCGAACTGGCCTGAGACCCGCATCGCCTCCTCGATGGGGCCGACCACCGCGTCCATCAACCGGTCGATGCCTTCCACGACCTTTGCGAACTCGCCGTTATGCTTCGAGGCGTCGGTGCGGACAGAGAGGTTTCCGTCCCTGCCGGCCTCTGCAAGCAACTCTGCATCGCTCACGAGTCTCTGGATCGCCTCCATCATCGCGACGAAGGCCGGGACCAGATGGTCGTTTTCCGAACGTTTTCCGAGGGCCTTGAGATCCTTCAGCTCGGAGAGGTCGCCTCTCCCGATATTGATTGCGATGCTCTCGACGTGGAAGAGACGGTCCTGAACGGTGTTGATCGCCGCCGCGATCCCGGCGTAGATCCCCTCTTCGCAGTGCCCTTCGACTCGTTTCGTATAGTCGTTCTGTGCGGTCCTCTGGAGGACGGCGTTGCACTCCTGAAGGAGGTTCTGAACGTTTTGATCGGTACGATTCAAAAAGTACTCGACCGCACCGGCGATCTCTCCGTTTGCATTCCTGAAGGCCACGCTCGTGGCGTTGACCGTCCTGCCGTTTCCGAGGACGAGATCGGCATTGCCGGTACTTCCTGTCTCTATCGCCGTTCTACAGGGACAGCTTCCTGATCTGCAGGTCCCGGTGTTATACAGATCATAGCAATGCTTTCCAAGGCATTCTTCCTCGCTTTTACCGAACAACTCTGCTGCGGCCCTGTTCATGTAGAGAACCCGGTACCCGGGATCGATGATCTGGATGGGAATGGGTATGCAGTCGATGCCCTGCACCACGATCTCAGAAAAACATGTTCTCTCTTTCGATTCTGCGTATTCATCTGTGTTTCCGCCAAACGGCATATCTTTTGCTTTCATGATTTACATCTCTCGATAGGAATGTCGATATCATCTGGTTCCCCTGGTGTCTTTGACGGCGAGCGCCTGGTTTTATGCGCCACGCCGGAGACCGAAGAGACAACGGATGGCCAGGAGGTTCCCGACATTGTATCTACGATCGATCATGCAGTATTATGATATATGGGTTTCGATTTTATATTTCCGATTTTGATCTATTTGTTGGAATATTTATGTCTATTATATTATTGGTGTCTTATAATAGGAAGAAATATTCTGCTTTGTTGAAAGCCTGTACCGGCAGGGTCGCGCCCTCCCGGTCTCTCCCCCGTGCGGCGATGGAAACGAATAGGAATCGCGCACTTTTGCAGATCCGATCGATCCGGAGCAGGAAGTGAACACCCGGTGAACGAGTAAAAAGAGGTTCCGAATCTGTGACTGACGGTCCGGACCACAGACGATGGTTTCCGACCGCCTCAGGGGTTTCAGGGAATCCTCTTTCAGAACAACCCCACGATCCCGTCCGCGATGATCTTCACGGCGATCGCCGCGAGCAGCATCCCGAGCACCTTGCCCATGATGTCGGTGACCGTCTCTCCAAGGAGCCGCTGGATCTGAGCGGCGTATCTGAGGATGAGCCAGGTCACGCCGAGGCAGAGCCCGATGGCGACGCCGGTGATGACCACCCCGATCTTCGTGGAAAGGAGGACGACCGTTGTGATCGCTCCTGGCCCGCAGAGGAGAGGGGTGCCGATGACCACCCCGGCCATCGACCGCCGCTCTCTGTCCTCGTGTCCGAACTCGATCCCGAGGGACTCCTGGAGGCCGAGGATGAAGAGGAGGATGCCTCCCGCCACCTCGAAACTCGCGAGCGTGATTCCCAGGAGATCGAAGATGAACAGTCCGAAGATCAGGAAGAGGTACAGGAGGGCCGCTGCTACGGCGACGGCGATCCCGGCCTGTCTCGCCTTCTCCTCTGGCAGGCTGCCGGCCGTGAGCGATACGAAGATCGGGACCGAGAGCAGCGGGTCGAGGATGACAAAGAGCGTGGTGAAGGCGTAGAGGAGGGATGCCAGCAGGTCCTGCATATTGCCCTGTAGACACGGTGTGGAGATATATCTTTCAAGGCCCCCCCTCCCCACAAGCCTCGATGGGGCCGAAGAAACCCGGGTGCCCCTCTCCCTGCCGCCGGCCGCGCCGGTCGTCGGGTTTTTATGTCGGAAAAGGTGGGTGTACTCCTGCCGAATGCGCCGAACTCCTCCACGCGGTCAGGTGCGCCCTTGCCGGGGAACAGTGAGCGCCTGCCTCCTGACCCCCCGCAAACACGATTGGGAGCAGGGATGGGACAATCCGCAACGAAGAGTATGAGGATGAATCCGATCCCGCGGGTCAGAGGCCCCGGTAAAAACTGAACGCGTGAGATGAGGTCTGTTGTGCATGTAAGATATGGTCAACGTCAATTCACAGCATCCTTTTTTTCATCAGGACCAGCACGAGGACGACGGAAATCACCATCGAAATCCCGACGATGATTGCAAAGGCGATCGGATTGTCGCTGAGCGGGATGCCCACGTTCATCCCGAAAAAACTCGCGATCATCGTCGGCACGGCGAGCACGATCGTCACCGAGGCGAGGAACTTCATCACGATGTTCAGGTTGTTCGAGATGATCGAGGCGAAGGCGTTCATCGTGCCGGAAAGAATGTTCGAGTAGATGTTCGCCATCTCGATCGCCTGTTTGTTCTCGATGATGACGTCTTCGAGGAGATCCTCGTCCTCCGGAAACATCCGGACGGGCTTGAACCTGAGGATCTTCTCAAGCACCACCTCGTTGCTCTTCAGCGAGGTCGAAAAATAGACCAGCGACTTATCCAGGTTGAGGAGGAGGATCAACTCCTCGTTTCGCAGGGAAAGGTGGAGCTGCTTTTCGATCTCGGTCGATCGTTTGTCGATCTGTCTGAGGAAGTTCAGGTAATAGGAAGCGTTTCGATAGAGTATCTGGAAGAGGAACCGCGTCTTTTTAAAGGTGTAAAAGGTCTTCACCTTGCCGGCGATGAAGTCCTGCAGGATCAGGCTTTCCTGGAGGCAGATGGTGAGGATATAGTCGTCGCTGATTGCAATCCCGAGCGGGATCGTCGAGTAGGTTCCCGCGGGTTCTCCCGCGATCCTGATGGGGACGTCGATCAGGATAAGGGTTCTTCCCTCTTCCGTCTCCATACGCGGACGCTCCTCCTCGTCGAGGGCCGCCCGCAGGTCCTCCGGGACGATCCCGATGATCCCGGCGGCACGGCCGATCTCGGCCTCGTCCGGCGCGGTGCAGACGATCCATGCCCCGGGTTCGACCGTGTCGAGTTCCTCGATAAATGCCCCCGCTTCATTCTGTCGGGTTTTGAAAATCTTCAGCATGGTTCCGCATCTCCACAGGTTTTGTCCTGCGATGGATAGATCGGCGCTGATCCCACATGAATATGATGACCCTGGGCTGTGGGGAGTACGGGACGGCTGCGGGTGAGAATAAAAAATGATAGGGGATGGCCCCTACGTCCTCTTCCACCAGATCCCGGCGAAAACTGCGCCGATCACGATTGCCACGATCAGGATCGGAATAATGGGGATGGTGGTCGCGCCGCTTTCCTGGTTCTCATAGTTCATCTCCTCCATCACGTGTCCGGAGACGCCGGCATCGGGGGGGGCAATCTGCGGAGCGGCCGGCATCTGTTGGTTCTGGCCGTATCCACTCGTGGCCGTTGAATTGGCGGCGGCATGGTCGCCGCTCGGTCCGTCTTCAGATGCCGATGGTGTCTTCGCCGCGGATTCGCTCACGACCTGCGCCGGCGGTTCACCCCCGCTATCATCCGAACCGTCCGGGGCCGCGGTCTTCATCATGCCCTGAATGTAGTTCGAAAGGTCGAGGTTGCCGCAGGTGTGGTGGCAGCAGGTCACGCCGTTGATATCGACGGATCGCTGAAAATCGTCTGCGAGCTGCTGTAACGCCCCGTCATCCGGATTCCAGTAGCCCTTTCTGGCGGCGTCGAGCAGCCGCGCTTCGATCGACTGGAGGGCATAGGGGTTCTGTTCGTCGAAAAATTCAGAGAGCCCGAGGTTGTTGGAATCAAGAACATAGGTCTCGTAGATATCGTCCCACATTCCTTCGCTGATCAGATCGGGCATGGTCACATCCCAGATCCAGGTGTTTTCGACAAGAGAGACGAAGTACCTGCTGCCGTCATACCCGTGCCCCATCATGCCTTCTATCCATGTGGGGTTCAGATAGCGGGAGTAGAGGTCTTTGCTCAGAAATTCGCCCAGGGTCTCCAGTTTCTGGTCCTGTGCGGACCTGAGATTGTTGATGTACATGTCCACGCTCCGACCGGTGACCTCCTTGATCGCCAGGTTCAGCCCGCCGAAGTACGCGGCGACCATCGGGTGTTCGAGACAGCCGTAGACGTTTGACGTTCTGGAAAATACGCATGCGCTCACGTCTTCCAGGTTATCTCTGAAGACGTCGGCGTACTGTTCGCCCCAGATGCCCCCGCTGTAGATGTAGCCCATCCGGTCGATATAGTAATCGGCGATGGCTGAGGTGTTGTCCCAGGTATCAGAAGCGCCGATGGCGTGCTCGATTCCTGGCGAGTACGAACCCGGCGGCGGACAGAAGATGCGGGCGAGGGAGAGGGTCCGCGCTGTTTCCTCATCGTAACCAGATGCGATCAGGCTCTGGTAGGTGTCCTCTGTGTTGATCTTCACGTAATTCGGCATTGCACCGTCGTCGGCCTCTGCCGCAAGCCTGACGGCTTTGTCGATCAGTTCGAGTCTGCTGGCATACATGTCCCGGTAACTCCCAGAACAGACCACCAGCACATCGACCCGCGGGCGGCCGAGCTCTGAAGACGGGATCAGCTCGACGTCTTTGACGCGGTTGCGACTGTCCCAGACCGGCCTGACACCGAGCATCCAGAAGATCTCCGACTCCATTGTTCCCTGATGTCTGGAGGTCTCGATCGACCAGAGGAGGAAAGAAATCTTTCCGGGATACTCGCCGTGATCCTCGATATACCGGGCGATCAGTTCGTCTCCCAGATCCGTGCCCACGTTCCAGGCGGCGGCGGTGGGGATCTCCCGGTCGTCGAAGGTGTGGAGGTTCCGTCCCGTGGGAAGGGCGTCCGGGTTGCGTATGGGGTCGCCGTTCGGCCCGGGCGGAATGTACCTGGCCTCAAGTGCGTCAAGGATACGCGGGATCTCGACCGTGCAGCCGTTGATCCGGTCGAGGTAGTCCAGGCCGAGGGCGAGATCGTTAGAGATATCGGCCGTCGTCGTGCCGAGCACATCTGCCTGTGCGTCTGCCGGAGCCGTTCCGTTGACGACGAGACAGAGGATTTCAAGCCCGCTCTCATCGTCGCCACCGGCTGCTGCCACGTGTTCGCTGTAGTCGGGATCGATCATCCCTTTGAGCATGGCGGCAAGGGGCTCGCCTTCGGGCACTTCGCCGAGCGTGTGCGATCCATAGGGCATGCAGGACGTCTTCATGGAGGTGAGATACGATTCGAGATCTGGCAGGAAGGCCTCGAATGCGTCATCGTCCTCGACGAAAACGGACGCATTGACATCCAGTGCGCTGTCGAGGCTGAGATTCTTCACGCTGACAATGATCTGGGATTTATATTGCGCTTTCACGGCCTCATCCACGACCGTCTGATAATTGTCGATGGCGTCTTCGAGATCTGCAAAATCACCATATAAGCCCGAGGGAACGATCGTCGGCGTCATGAAGTCGACGATGGCCATGTTCGCTCTCCTGTGGTCGAATATGCCCTCGGCATCCATCGGCAGGACATGGATGTGCGGCATATCCCCGCTCAGGATCGCTCCCCAGTCGGTACAGGCGAGGCCGCACTCCTTTCCCGGCATTGTCGGGATGGCGCTGAAGATCGAGAAGATCGCGTCGGCGTTGTAGACGCGGTCCATGTACAGATAGAAGGCGATGCACTGGTGTGTCGGCGGGATCGACGAATCCCTGTACATCACGTCGACGTCCTGGTCCAGGCCCGACATCGGGTCCGGGGCGAGCATGACGTTGCCGAAACGGATTGTCGGGATCACCAGGAATTTTTCGCCTCCGTTTTCGTACACCATAATGTCGCCGGGAGGTTCGCCCCATACGTCCCGCACCTCGGCCTTTTTATCTGCCGGAAGTTCGTTGAACCAGGCAAGATACTGCGCTTCCGGGATGAGGATGGCGTCGCCGTTCTGCACGCACTCCTCCAGTTCATCAGAGGCCCACTTTCCGTAGTTGTGGCCGTACTCGACCATCAGATCTGCCAGCTCGTCCGCGTCCGGCACCGCCCTGCCGCCGAGGTCGTATCCCCGTTCTTTCATTCCTGCAAGGAGATTTGCGAGGCTTGCCTGGGCGTCGAGGTAATAATCGATATCTGCACCGATGAAGGCCTTCCCTGCTTCAGAACAGTAATAGGGGATGATCACCTTTTTGTCGGCATTGGCAGTGCGGTGGAGGTTCATCCAGCCGATCGCCCGATCGGTGAGCCATGCCGTCTGGTCCTCGAAGGGCTTGTAGCAGAGCTCGCCGGTCACCGGATCCGGTTCTTTTCCGGCGAATACGATCGGCTCGATGATCCCGTCGAGTTCGGCGGCGGCGAGCTGGTAGGTCTGCTCGGGGCCGACACCGTGGGGGCTCTGGCGCCATGTCGTCTCGTTGACGTCGTAGAAGAGCCTGACGGCGTTCAGCACCGGGACGTCGAGGGTCTTCAGGTTCTCGATACCGCGGTCTGGATCTGAATAATCGAGCCTGCTTCCCTTGGATATGACGATTGCCGTGTCGATCAGCACCGTCCCGTTTTGCATGAAATAGCCGATATTGACCGGATCCTTGTAGTGGTAGGTGCCGAGGATGACGTTGACACTCCTGTTCTCGAAGGAATCGATGAGGGCGTCAAGCATCGGGCCGTCCCTGGCGAAGTACTTGTAGTCGCCGGTCATGATCCCGACGGTCGGATTGGCCGGGTCGTATCTGCCGGTGCCGGCGTACCAGTCGAGATATGCGGTCACGCTGGAGAAGATCTCCGGAGCGGCTGGGTGGTATATCCCGTAGACCGGGCGGGTTTCGGGATCTTCTGCCTCGCAGGTGAGGTTGCAGAAGGTCGCCCCCATGTAGAGGGCGAGGCTTCGGTGGTTGTGTTCGGAGGGGTATTCCAGGTATTCTTCAATTTTTTTGCTCTCATTGCTCTCCGGGGAGAGAGTGTGGAGGTTGTAACTCTGGGCCAGCGGTCCCATCGAGATGATCGTCGCGCCGTTGTCTCTGGCCGCCTCGACAGTGTTCGAGAGATCCTCAATGACGCCGGCATCGATATTTGAGAGCAGGACGACGTCCTGAGCCGAGAGGTCGAAGGAGAGGTTTTCATTGGACCTGCCGAGGTACACGGTGACGTTCATCCGGGCCTGAACGTCTTTCTCTTCGGCGATGGCGCGCATGCTTGAGAACTCGGAGGTCCGGGAGAAGACATAGGCGATCTTCGGCCGCTCTCCCGGCGGGAGGGGATCGGCAAGCGTGTGGTTTGTGCCATAATATTCGTTTTCCAGTGCCAGAACCATGTTGAACAGGTTTTCTTCGCCGCCGTACAGCCAATATTTTTCCAGAAGGTCGCCGGCAGGTGTGCCGACCGTTGAGTCACCTTCCTGTTCGCAGACCAGAAGGGTGGCGTTGTCGGCGACCGTGTCGGCGATCTGTTCAAGGGTGTCGTCGTCCGATGCTGCAAAGATCAGGCTATCCTCGGCGAAATCGTGTTGTTGTGCCTCTGTCTCGTTGAAAAGTGCGATCTTCAGAGAGGCCGTTGCACTGACGTTGGCAACCGCTGCCTGCCGGGCCGTGTCGCCGGTGACGATCGCAAGGGTGCGGTTGTCCGGGCACTCTGTCTGCGTGGCGTTCCCGGCAGAGGTTGTGTCCAGATAGATCATCAGGGCGCGGAAGTTTTCTGTGCCGCCTTCTGTCCAGCGGGCTGCGGTTGATGTATCTGCCAGGGTTCCGAGTTCGGTGCCGGCAGGAGTGTCGTACACCACCAGGGGCGCTGTCGGGTCCATCGTGGCCGCGATCTGTTTGATCACCGCGTCGTTCACGGACGCCGCGAAGATGAGGCGTTCCGCGGAAAAGTTGTAGAGGAGCGCTTCGGTTCCGTTCAGCACCGTGACGTCCACCGGTGCGTCCAGGGCGGCCTCGTTCAGTTCGCTCAGGTTGCACGGCCCCCCGGCCACGATCGCGAGCCGATGGCGTTCCGTCGCGTTTGTGTCGGGCGATGTGTGCGGCGTTTCCTCATCTATGACGGCGACCGGTGCGTCTTCCGGTATAATTTCCGGTGCGTCTTCCGGTGCCGTCTGGTTTTCTGTTGTGATGTTCGTGCTCGAATCGATCGCCGCCGCCGGCATGACGCACAGGACGACGACGATTGTCAGGGCATAAAGCCGCTTCAATCGGTTTTTTTCCATTTATCTGCCTCTCTGGCCGGGGGTGCCCGTCCGGGCGGGCCGGCTAATAAACTAATTTTTAACTATATCACTTTTTATTGTTTTAATATAAGGATTCCGAATTGAAGCGAATATAATGTCCTTATTGAGAAAAAAGGGTTTTTTTGGGCTATAATGACGTTATTGTTGGAGATATCTCGAATTTTCACGATTTGTGGCGTTTTTTATTGGGTGGGCCTGCCCTCTCCCTCAGACTCTATGGATCTATTGTCGTTGGGCACATAGATGACCTGCCCGTTTTCCAGCCGATAGGCGGTGCCCAGTTTCTTGCCCTGTCCGCCGGCCACCTGTTCGGTCATATTCAACACCTTGATCTCGTACCGGTCTTTGACGATGATCTGCATGTCGGGCGCGCCGGGGTTTTTCACGAGTGTGACGCTGGATTGATCGTCAAGCATCTCGGGCACATTGAAGGAGAGCACCAACGCGACGAGGAGGGCGACGGCAAAGACCATTGCAACGTCGAAAAGATTGGCCATGCCTGCAAGAGGGTCGTCGTCGTCCTCTGTGGAGAGATACAGTCGCCGTCTCTCTTTCATTCAACCGCCTCTACGATGTATTCCATATCCGAGAAGTCCTGGTAATACCAGCGGCGCCGGATCACCATGACGGCATAGGAGATCCCACCCACCAGCAGTCCCAGCACGGTGGTGCTGAATGCGACGACAAGGTTGGATGCCAGTGCCTGGATATTGCCTTCGGAAAGCCCCATCAGTCCCGGCCCGAGCGGTATGAGCGTTCCCATCAGACCGAGCATCGGTGCGGTCTTGGTAAGAATCTTCAGGCAGTCGAGTTCTTTTCCGATGATAAGTTCATAGTCCTGAAGCAGTTTTTCTGCTTCGAGAGAAAACCTGGTGTCCCCGAAGAACGCGCTGATGTCGGTGATGAAATGCCTGACCATCACGTTCAGGGGAACTGCGCCAAACGCCTCTGCGGCACCGGCCGGGTTATTGGTCGCTATCAGGTGATGGGCCTGTGCGGCCGCCTCCCTGATCTGGTTGAAATCTCTGATCCTGCCGGAATATTCAGAGATTGCCTGGCCAAGCATCAACAGCACCCATACGACAAGGGCGATCAGGATCAGGATGGCCGGATACAGGAGCGCTTCGGAGAGGACGAACAACATCTCCATGATGGATGCGGCGACCTCCATCACCTCATCCCCCCTGTCCGCGCCCGGGTCAGTCTGTTGATCAGGAAGCCTGCACCGACCGGGATGCAGAGGGCCAGCAGTCCGACCCATGTGTTTGCCGGGGATGCCATGGTAATCTCGCCTTCAATCTGTTGCGCTTCGATGTATGCCGGGATGAAGAGGGGACAGAGCATGTAGAAGAGGCCGAGCATGATCATGGCGCTCCCGAGGGTGGATGGATTTTTCCATCCGCTCCTTGTTCCGGCCCATGAGATGCCGAGAGCCGAGATTGTGATGCCGGCAAAAAGGAGCAGGGCTACGATTCCGCTGACGGCGATGCCGGAGATCCCGGAGGCATCGGTGAGGACGATACAGGCGAGAAAGGTGGCTGTCATGCATGCCGGACAGGGGACGGAAAACCAGAGGTATGTTCGCCGGGAGATGTCTTCTTTCCCTGACAACCATGCCTTGCGTGTTTGTATCCCGAAATATACCAGCCCCGCCGCAATGATCAGATGCATGAAAAGACCGGCGCCGATCACCATGTCGGTCACTTCGGGCGAGATGGCGGCTGCAATCAGACCGACGATAAAGGCGACGATGCCGTATATTGCGGCGAATCCGATCATCTCTCTGTGGTTCAGGCCAGAAAGACCGCATCCGAGGCCGGATTTCATCGCCAGGATGCCGATCCCGATCAGGGTTCCGCCTGTGAGGAAGAGGGCAAGTTGCTGCATTATCTGATTTATGACAAAAAAAGTTTATTAACCCTCTGACTTATCCAGAAACCGCCGGATATTCCGGCACAGGTTCCTATCGGAGCAGCGCGCCGTTTTATCTGGAGTGGGCTTTGTTGAAACCCTCATACGACGGTTGATCTATCTTCATGATCCTGTGAGCTGCGCCAGGACACACCTGCCTTCCCCATTATACTTCAGCCCCCGGACCCCCGCGCAATGATTGGTCCGGGAAGGGAAGATAAGAGCATGATGAGGGATTCTGATCTCTCCTCCTCTCTCTTGATGATGGAGGGTTCTGCCCCGCCGCCCCTCCAGAACAGGATTTTTACAGACCCTGGAGTGCGAAAGTTTCGGAATGTGGCATTCGTACCTGTTTCTGGTACCCGATGCTACATGGGCTCGAGCGTACCAAAAAAAAAATTAGAGGAACAGGGGAGCGAAAACGACCGCTACAATGGACATCAACTTCAGGAGGATGTTGATGGCAGGCCCTGAGGTGTCCTTGAACGGGTCGCCGACAGTATCGCCGGTGACGCTGGCCTTGTGGGCGTCTGAGCCCTTGCCGCCGTAGTGGCCCTGTTCGATGTACTTCTTTGCGTTGTCCCAGGCCCCGCCCGCGTTCGCCATGGTGATGGCGAGCATGAAGCCTGATACCAGGGAACCTGCGAGCAGGCCGCCGAGCGCTTCCTTGCCCAGCACCAGCCCGACAACGAGCGGAGCGAGGATGGCGAGGAGGCCGGGTGCGACCATCTCTTTCAGTGCCGATCTGGTGGAGATGGCGATGCAGGTCTCGTAGTCCGGGTCTGCCTTCCCCTCCATCAGGCCCGTGATCTCCCTGAACTGACGGCGGACTTCGACGACGATCTCGTATGCCGCCCTGCCGACCGCCGACATGGTCATGGAGGAGAAGAGGAAGGGAAGCATGGCACCGATCAGAAGGCCGATGAAGACCGGTGTGTTGAGGATGTCCATGACGATGGATTCCCCGCCCTCGCCGATGGCGTAGGCATACGCGGAGAAGAGCGCCAGCGCGGTGAGCGCCGCGGAACCGATGGCAAAGCCCTTGCCGATGGCGGCGGTGGTGTTGCCGACGGCATCGAGGGTGTCGGTGATCTCGCGGACATGGGGGTCCTGATGGGACATCTCGGCGATACCGCCGGCGTTGTCGGCGACAGGCCCGTAGGCGTCGACGGCAAGGGAGATGCCGAGGGTTGCGAGCATGCCGACGGCCGCAATCGCGATGCCGTAGAGCCCGGCGAAGGTGAATGCGATCCAGATGGCGACGGCAATGATGATGACCGGGAAGACCGTCGACTCCATGCCCTTGGCGAATCCGGTGATGATGTTGGTGGCGGCCCCGGTCTGGCAGGACTTCGCGATCTCAAGGGTCGGTTTGCGCTCGAAGGAAGTGTAATATTCGGTGATCTGGCCGATGAGGAAACCGGCGACGAGACCGCCGACGGTGGCCACGAAGACCCCGAAACCGTACTCGCCGAGCATGATGTTCGTCACGAAATAGGTGGCGATGACCACCAGGACGAGCGCCACGAGCAGACCCCTGTTGAAGGCCATGTGGATGGCGCTGGACTCTGCCTTGTTTGTCCTGACGAAGAGGGAGCCGATGATGGATGCGATGATGCCGAGCGCGGCGATGATGATCGGGAGCAGAATGAGGTTCATCATGGGGACGTTCGGGAAGAAAACCGCTGCGGTCGAGGCGCCGAGGAGCATGGTGGCGATGATCGAGCCGACATAGCTCTCGTAGAGGTCCGCGCCCATGCCGGCGATGTCGCCGACGTTGTCGCCGACGTTGTCCGCGATGACGGCCGGGTTTCTCGGGTCGTCCTCAGGGATGCCTGCCTCGACCTTGCCGACGAGATCGGCACCGACGTCTGCGGCCTTGGTGAAGATGCCGCCGCCTACACGGGCGAAGAGCGCGATCGAAGAGGCGCCGAGGGAGAAGCCAGCGAGAATGTTCACGATCGTGTAATCATCCACGCCCGGAAGGAAGTTTGAGAGTCCTATGAAGGCAATGGAAAGCCCGAACAGCCCGAGGCCGACGACGGACATGCCCATGACCGAGCCGCTTGCGAAGGAGATCCTGAAGGCCTCGGTGATGCCGCGGCGTGCGGCGTTGGTGGTCCGACCGTTTGCGCTCGTGGCGGTGAACATGCCGATATAGCCTGCGGTGGCCGAGAGGACGGCGCCGAGCACGAAACAGCCTGCAGTAAGGATACCGTTTGGCAGGACGGCTGCGATGACGATGGCCAGCACCACGACGAAGAGCGCGATGGCACGGTACTGCCTGTTCAGGTAGACCATGGCGCCATTGTGGATCGCCGCGGTGATCTTTTTCATGACCTCGGTGCCCTCGCCTTCTCTTTTGATTGTTATGAAGGAGTATCCTGCAAAGAGAAGGCCTAAGAGTGCACATAGAGGTGCCAGATAGACGATTACATCCATGTTTTTTCTTTCCTCCGGGAATTGATTGACAACACCAGATCCCGACTTTTTAATTCTCTATCTATGTGCCGCTTCAATAATAAAAATAGAGCGATTTGCATGAACCGGTCGGCATCTCCCTCCTCGCCCGGGTAGGAGCGGGCGGGCGCTGCCTGTTCAGGCTTCGGGCTTCAAAAAATCGACGATCTCGGCTTCAAGGCTCTGGAGATCGAGGACGACTGCCTGTGCGGGTGTCGGCACGGTATTCATCTGCTTCTGGAAAGCGGTCTGCGACTGCCAGGTCCCGGCATTGATCATCAGCACGCCCCGGTAGCGCTTGATCCCGGTGATGTGGACGTGGCCGGTGAGGAGCACCTCCGGGACCGGGTCGATAATGAGGGGGTCTTTTTTTCCCGGTGCGATCGGTGTTCGCAACCCGAACGTAGGGGCGAGATGGCGGCGCTTCAGCATCTCTTCCATGATCTCTTCGGGGTGGCGGTACGAGGCGCCCGGGATCATGCCGATCATGTCGTCGAAAGAGCGGCCGTGGTACATCAGCACCCGCACCCCCTGCAGGGAGACGAGCGCAGGGTTCTCGACCCAGATACAGTTTTCTGGATATCCGTTTCGAAACGCCGGCGGGATGGCCGGCTGGGGTTCGGCACCCCGCACCACGTCGTGGTTGCCCGGGGAGATGACGATCTTCAGCCGGTCCGGGAGTGCCGAGAGCATTTCGCCGAGCGTTTCGTACTGCCGATAAATGTTCTTGATCACGAGCTCTTTGTCCTGACCCGGATAGATCCCGATCCCGTCCACGAGGTCGCCGGCGATGAGCAGGTAGCCGATATCTTCCCGTGCGGAGAGCCAGTCGACGAAGCGGCGCCATTCGTCTTCGAGGAAGGTGTTGGAGCCGATGTGGATGTCTGAGATCAGCACCGCCCTGCCCGGGCGGTCGGAGCGGTACGGCGCGTTCGAGAGCGGGATATCAGGGCGGACCAGCGTGTCGGCAAAAAAGATGTTTCCGTCCTGCGAGAGTTTGCCCCTGACCCCGATCACCTCGTCAGGCAGGATCTTCTCGGCCTCGGCGAAACCCTCCCTGGACTTGTTGAAGAGCACGCGCATCGTGCCGGTGGTGTCTTCCATCTCCACCATCTTGTTCCCGTTGGCCGTGCTCCGCACGGTCGAGACCATCCCGATGAAGGAGACCGCCTCTTCCTGGTAGCGTCCGGTCCGGACCAGCGCTTCGATGGGGACCGGCTGGATCCGCCCCCGCATGAACGTGGAGAGGCGGGTGAACCGGTTGCGAAAATAGGAGACGTATTCCTCGAAGTCCCTGATGCTCTCGGCGGAGTTTTCCATCCCCTGGAGCACCTCGCAGGTCGGGTCCGCGAGAAAACGGGTGCCGTCTCTGACTTTCTTGAGGGCGGGAATGCAGGCGGGCGAGACGACGACGGTGCCCCTGGGCGTCTCCGCGATGATCCGGTCGATGAGTCCGGGGTCGTCCTGCTCCCTGATGTAGGCCACCACCTCGGGAGAGACGAACAGCCGCGTGGCAAAGAACCGTGAGACGATCTCATCCTCGCAGAGCATTGGTGATCTGTTGGCGGTCGCGGCTCTTGATCTTTACGGATGGCGACGGCCTGGTTTGGGGTGTGGTAAAATTTAACCGGCAGCGCGGCACAGTATACAGTATGGAGGAGATCAACGGTTTCGAACTCCCCGACCGGAAGGCCGAATACCTGAAGATCGTCGGCATCATGGGAGGGTGCGCCCGGACGACCGAGATCTCGCGGCGTGTCGGCGTCGCCCCGTCGACGGCCACGAAGACGCTTCTTGCCCTCGCGGGCGAGGGGTATCTGGAGCATACGCCCTATTACGGCGTTGTGCTCACCGAAAAAGGGGAAAGATATGCCAGGTTCCTTGTCCGCCGCCATCGTGTCGTCTCGCTGGCCCTGAGCCGTTTCGGGCTGACGCCTGCGGAGGCGTGCAGAGAGGCGAACGTTCTGGAAGGGCGCGTCTCGAAGCACCTCGTCGATCAGATCTGCGCGTCCTTCGGGCACCCGGTCCAGAGCGTCTGCGGCCCGATCGAGCACGACGTCTCCTGTTGTCCGGATGCCGCCTGATGATGGGCATGAGTGCCCATGCGCCGCCTGGAGAAATAATTTAGATGTGTACCAAATTATGGGTGAGAGATGATGCGAATGATGCAATGGCTGTTGCCCGCGGCCGGCCTGTTTTGTATTGTGCTGATGGCAGGCTGCCTCGGCGATGATGCGATCCCGGCCGACGACGGTCGGATATCCGTCGCCGTGACGATACCGCCTCAGGAGGAATTCGTCAGGGAGATCGGCGGGGATAAGGTGGACGTGATGGTGCTCGTGCCGCCCGGGGCA
The DNA here is from genome assembly GCA_030156225.1 of Methanofollis sp. Lineage (GTDB taxonomy): Archaea > Halobacteriota > Methanomicrobia > Methanomicrobiales > Methanofollaceae > Methanofollis. The sequence continues at coordinate 25,087 of JASGMW010000003.1, read as the reverse complement.
AGCCCGCATACCTACGAACTGACGCCCGGGCAGCTCACGGCCCTCGGAAGCGTGCGGATGTATGCCGCCGTGGGCTCGGGTATCGAGTTCGAGCGCGCGTGGATGGATAAGATCGTCGGGGTGAACCCGGGGATGCTTCTGGTCAACTGTTCGGCCGGTCTCACCTTCCTGACCGGCGACGAGGATGAGGAGGGCGGCACCGACCCGCACGTCTGGCTGTCGGTGCGGAACGCGGAGGTCATGGTCGAAAACATCTGTGCCGGCCTTGTGGAGATCGATCCCGACGACGCCGCGTATTTTGAGGCGAACCGCGACCGGTATCTCGACGACCTCCGGACCCTCGACACCGGGATCGCCGCTTCTCTCGAAGACCGCAAAGGGGAGCGGATCATGGTGTATCATCCCTCCTGGGCGTATTTTGCCAGGGATTACGGGCTCGTCCAGATCCCGATCGAGGACGAGGGCAAAGAGCCGGGCCCGCAGGGGATCGAGCGGCTGATCATGCAGGCGGAGGCGGACAATATCACCGTCGTCTTTGCCTCGCCCGAGTATTCCACGAAAAGCGCCCGGGTGATCGCCGATGCGATCGGCGGCCGCGTCGCGCTGGTGAGTCCGCTTGAGGCGAACTATACGGAGAATATGAAGCATGTCGCCGCGGCGTTTGGCGGGGCTGCATGAGCGGGGACCCGGTCATTGACGTGCGGGGCGTCTCGGTGGCCTTCGGCCGCCGCCCTGCGCTGGAAAACGTCGATCTCAGGGTTGAAAAAGGCGATTTTTATGCGGTCATCGGTCCGAACGGCGGCGGGAAGAGCACCCTCCTGAAGGTGATCCTGGGGCTGATCCGCCCCTCCGAAGGGACGGTCAGGGTGCTCGGCGGGACGCCCTTCGAACGGCGCCACCTCATCGGCTATGTCCCGCAGTACCGCACCTTCGACTTCTCGTACCCGGTCACGGTCGGCGAGATGGTTCTTTCAGGCCGCCTCGGTCATATCAGGGGTTTTCCCCGCCGGTATCGGGAGGAAGACCTGGCCGCGGCCGACCGGGCGATGGAGACGATGGGCATCGCCGATCTGGCCGGACAGGAGATCTGCGCGCTCTCCGGCGGGCAGCAGCAGCGGGCGATCATCGCCCGCGCCCTTGTGGGCGATCCTGAGGTGCTGATCCTGGACGAACCCATGGTGTACGTCGACACGCCAACCGGCGAGCACTTCCTGAATTTGCTCACCGGGCTTTGCAGGCAGATGACCGTCCTTCTGGTCACCCACGACATCGGCGTCCTTTCGTCGCGCGTGACAAAGGTCGCCTGTCTGAACCGCCGCATCTTCACCCACGAGACGGCGGAGATCACCGGCGACATGCTCGAAGGTGCGTACCACTGTCCGGTGGACCTGATCGCCCACGGTCTCCCGCACCGCGTGCTGGGAGAGCACGAAGAGAAGGAACGGCCATGATCTCGATCTTCGCCCTCGAGTTTTTCAGAAACGCCCTCGTTGCCGGACTGCTCGCAAGCGTCGCCTGCGGGGTGATCGGCACCTATGTCGTGGTCAGGCGGATGGTCTCGCTCTCCGGCGGTATATCGCACGCCGCCTTCGGCGGGATCGGGATCGGCTACTATCTGGGCCTCGATCCCCTCCTCTCGGCGACCGTCTTCACCGTCGCCGTCGCCCTCGGCATGGGGGAACTTTCCTTGCGACGGCGGCAAAATCTCGAAACGGTGATCGGAGCGATGTGGGCAACCGGGATGGCGCTCGGCATCCTTTTTATCTACCTTTCGCCCGGCTTCGCACCTGATCTCCTCGGGTATCTCTTCGGGAACATCCTTCTCGTGCCGCGGTCGGATCTCCTGCTGATGGGCGCCCTCGTGATCGTAATCCTCGTCGTGGTCTCCCTTTTTTTCCGGGACTTCTTCGCGGTCACCTTCGACGAGGAGTACGCCAGGGTGATGAACCTGCCGGTGGAGCGGATCTCGCTTCTCCTCCTGGTCCTCGTGGCCCTGACCGTGGTGATGCTCATCCAGGTGGTCGGGATCATTCTGGTGATCGCGCTGCTGACGATCCCGGCGGCGATCGCGCGGGAGTTCACCTCCCGCCTCGGGCGGATGATGGTCCTTGCGGTCGCCCTCGGGATGGCCTTCACCATGAGCGGGATCGTCCTCTCGTATCTTCTCAACGTCCCGTCCGGGGCGACGATCATCCTGGTCAGCGCCGCCGTCTATGGGGCGGTGATGGTGGTGCGACGCAATCGCACCGGTGCTCTGGCGGTGTGATCCGCACCCCTCCCGGTCACTGAAACTAATTATATCAGTTCGACCCATGATCTCGTTAGAGATGGTGAAAAATAAGGTTCGGAAAAGCGATAAAAATGTGATCTGTCGCTTCAGAGAGAGCCAGAACCCCGTGGTTTCCATTGCCAGGGATATCCTGTGGGCGGTGGTGGTCGTCGGTGCGATCGCCCTGGTGCTCTTCCTTGTTTCCGGCACCTGGCCTGCGGTGGTGGCGATCGAGTCCGAGAGCATGGTCCCGAACATGCATGTCGGCGACCTGGTCTTCGTCGTGACGCCCGATCGCTTTGGCGCTCTGCAGACCTTTGAGGACGGGCAGGCGTCCGGCTATATGAAATACAACGAGTACGGAGACGTGATCATCTACCGGCCGAACGGAGTCGATTCCGTCCATCCGATCATCCACCGCGCGATGATGTGGGTCGAGGCAAACAAGACGGTTCAGATATCGCTCGAAGGAGGTACGGTCAATTATACGGCGCCCCATGGGGGGTATATCACGTGGGGCGACAATAACAGGGTTCCAGATCAACTGGCGACCTATCAGGGCCTCGGGCAGATCCAGCCGGTGAAGAAGGGGTGGATCGTGGGCAAGGCCCTGTTCGCCATCCCTCTGGTCGGCTACCTCCCGCTCCATCTCGTCGAGGTGGCGATCGCGCTGATCGCCCTGATGTTCCTCTGGGACTACCTGAGCGAGAGACGGAAGAAAGAGAAATAACGCAATTGTATCAGGAGGAGATGACTCTGAAAGACAGGATACGGACATTGCTTGCCGACGTTTTTGCCGGCCACCGGATGACCGAGGAGGAGGCGGTCGCTCTTCTCGGTGTACAGGACCGCCGCGTATGGGAGATCGCCGCCGCGGCCGACGAGCTGCGGGAACTGAGGGCCGGCGAGGCGGTCACCTTTGTGCTGAACCAGAATCTCCATATCACCAACGTCTGCAAGAACCTCTGCGGCTTCTGCGGGTTCGGCCGCAAGGCGACGGACCCGGACGCCTACCTCCTCGGCAAAGACGGGGTGCAGGAGCAGGCGCGGCACGCGGCCGAGCGCGGGGTTACGGAGGTCTGTTTCCTTTCGGGTGTCCACCCGGCCTTCACCACGGAATCCTACGAGGAGATGATCGGCTGGGTCAGGGAGATCCTTCCTGATGTGGACATCCACAGCTGCAGCCCTGAGGAGGTGCTCTTTGCTGCAAAACGGAGCGGCATTTCGACGGTCGAGGTTCTGGAACGTCTGCGGGCCGCCGGGATCGGGACACTTCAGGGAACGGCCGCCGAGATCCTGGTGGACGGGGTGCGCGACGTGATCTGCCCGAGAAAGGTGCGGACGGCCGACTGGGTCAGGATCATTCTGGAGGCGCATCGGATGGGGATCCGCTCGTCCGGCACGATCATGTACGGCCATATCGAAACCGCAGCCGACCGCGCCCGCCATCTCGGGATCCTCAGGAAGATCCAGGACGAGACCCGGGGCTTCACCGAACTGGTCACCCTGCCCTATATCCACCAGAACACCCCGCTCTATCGGGCCGGGATCGCCAGGGCGGGCCCGACCGGGCGGGAAGATATCCTGCTCATTGCCGTCGCCCGTTTGTTTCTGGACAATTTCCCGAACATTCAGGCATCGTGGGGAAAGGTCGGGACGAAGATGGCGCAGGCCTGTCTGCTTGCCGGTGCGAACGACCTCGGCGGCACGATGTTTGCCGATGCGGTCACGGTCTGTGCCGGCGCCGGCGACGCCGACTATCTCGACCCGGCGGAGATGCGGCGGATCGCAGAGGATATCGGCCGCCCGCTCGTGCAACGGACGACCTCGTACGGTCGGGTCTGAGTCGTTTTCTCTTTTTTTCTGCGCTGGTCCGGCCTGCTGTTTCATATGTGCGGAGGGGGTCGGAATGAAGGTCGAACGTTTCTGGCAGGCGCCGGTTTTCAGCGTGTTTTCGATTGTGGATTCCCGGTGCGTCTTTCTTTATAGTATGAGTGTCGAAAGATCTGCTCAATGGTGCAGGCGCTGCTCGACGATATTCTTGCCGGTCACCGGATGACCGAGGGGGAGGCGGCGACCCTTCTCTCCGCCAGGGGCCGCGAGGTGTGGGCGATCGCCGCCGCGGCCGACAGGGCGCGGGAGGAGCGGGCCGGGGATGCGGTCACCTACGTGCGCAACCAGAACCTGAACGTGACGAACATCTGCATAAACGCCTGCGGCTTCTGCGGGTTCTGCCGGAAGACCGGGGATCCGGAGGCGTACTTTCATGATCCCACAACGGTGATCGCCCGCCTGCAGGCCGCCCGCGACCGGGGCGTCACCGAGATCTGCACGGTGAGCGGACTCCATCCCGATTTTACGGCCGATGATTATATCGGTCTGATACGGATGATCAGGGAGGAGGCGCCGGACGCGCATATCCACGCCTCGAATCCCCAGGAGGTGGCCTATGCCGCCAGGCAGAGCGGGACGACGACCGGAGAGGTGCTCGGCCGCATGAAGGACGCTGGCCTCGGATCGCTCTGCGGCACCGCCGCCGAGATCCTGGTGGACGATGTGCGGCAGGAGATCTGTCCGGGCAAGATCAGGACGGAGGAATGGGTCAGGATCATCACGGAGGCGCACCGCATGGGCATCCCGACGACGGCGACGATCATGTACGGCCATATCGAGACCGCAGCCGACCGAGCCCGCCACCTTGCGATACTGAGGGGGATACAGGACGATACCCGGGGGTTCACCGAGTTCGTCCCGCTCTCCTTTATTCCGTGGACCACTCCCATCTATGCCTCCGGCCGGGCGCGGGCCGGTGCGACCGGGCGCGAGGATCTGCTGATGTACGCCGTCTCCCGTCTGTTCCTCGACAACGTCGCCCATATTCAGGCGTCGTGGGTGAAGGTCGGGACGAAAATGGCGCAGATCGCGCTCATGGCCGGCGCCGACGATCTCGGCGGCACGATGTTCGAGGAGAGCATTTCAAAGGGGGCCGGTGCGACCGGGACCGATTATCTCGACCCCGCCGAGATGCGGCGGATCGCCGGGGACATCGGCCGCCCGCTCAGACAGCGGACGACCCTCTACGGGACCGTGCCGTGAGACTGTGATCGGTTCTGTTTCGCGGGCGCCGAAGAGTTTCCGATAAAAAAAAAGATTCAGAGCAGTTCGAGCGCCTCTTTCCCGGTCATTCCCGGAACGATGCCCCGCTTCGATGCCGGCCCGTTCGCCGCGACGACGGTGCCGGCGAGCAGGTCGTCGACGTCCCGGATAGACGGCCCGTCTGCCGGTCTGACCTTTGCGGCCGGATAACCGAATTTTTCCAGCGCTGCAACGTCGACGGCGCCGCAGCCGACGAGTCCGAGATCGGTCTTCGCCAGAACGAGGTTTGCAGGGCCGAGAGGGATGACGAAGCCTTCGGCCTCTTTTTTCCGGAGGGGAACCCTGAGAGTTTCCATATCTTTTGGTGGGCGTTTGACCCCTATCAAGGGGTGCGTCCCCGCACCGCCTTTCAGTCGTGGGGCTGCAGGAGGTTGACGATCTTCCGGGCGACCGCTTCGGCCTTCTTGACCGCCCGGGTGTCGGTCATGATCTCGCCGGGGAGACATGCCTTGCCGCAGACATGCCCGAGATATGAGTACTGGTGGGTGTTCAGGAAGCCCTCGATCGTTTCGAGCGATCGTTCGCAGCCTCTGTCGGCGCAGACCGTCACTGCGACGGCGTTTCTGCCTGCAAGTTTCCTGTCGTGGTAGAAGGAATACATCCGGTCGATGAGGTTCTTCAGCTGGCCGTTGATGTCGTAGTAATAGGTCGGAGAACCCAGGATGACCACTTCGGCCTCGAGCATCCTGGTGGCGATCGCGTTCCAGTCGTCCCCCTCGATCACGCACCATTTTGTTTCCTTGCACTTTTCACAGCCGGTGCATGGTTTGATCTCTTTGTCTGCAAGGGAGATGAATTCGGTCTCGATGCCGGCCATCTGCACTTTTTCGAGGATATACCCCACAAGATGAGCGGTGTTGCCGTCTTTCCTCATGCTCCCGGAAATGCCGAGCACATTCATACGAAGAGATCGCCCTCCCCCTTATTGGTCTTTCTGGTAACGGCAGAGATGCCGATGGCGTCGAATGCCTGTGCGATCTCCTCGAACGGGTCGTCCTGCCGGTAAAAAAGGTGCGAATCGCAGGTGCAGTCGGTGCACCCGAAGCCCGACACCCTCTTTCCGCCGATTGCGTTGGCGAGCCGGCACTCGAGTCTCTTTTCGGTTGCTCCGCATACCGCCCCTTCGAGGGCGAATGCCGGCGAGAGGAGGAGGCGGTCGATATGCCAGCGCGGTCGCCGGTCTTTTGCGGCGGCCAGTCTGAAATGCCTTCCGACGCGGGCAGGCAGCCCGCCCGGGCCGAGGGCTGACCCCACGTAGAGGTGTCGGCCCGCGTTGAAGCGGACCGGTCCGAGCCGTCCCACTTCAAGGTCGCACCCGTCGTTTTCGAGGACGAGGCAGTAGATTCCTTTCATGACATTTCTCGTACGGCGAGGGCCGCCGCCCTGATGTGGCGGTTCCCGCCGGACCTGACCGGCTCGCCGTGTCCGGGATAGAGCGCCTCCACGTCGAGGGCGGCGAGACGGTCGATCGAATCCGTGAGCGCCTTCACGTCGCCGCCCGGAAAATCAAACCGTCCGAAGGATCCACCGGGAAAAACGGTGTCGCCGCAGAAGAGCACTTTTTCATCGGGGCTGTAGAGGGAAATGCCGCCCGGGGTGTGGCCCGGGGTATGGATCACCGTCAGGCCGCCGATCCGCTCACCACCGTTGAGGATGCGGTCGGGGACGGCCATGGGGGGACGTGCGCCGAAGATGGGCGCGAGGCTGGTTTTGTCCCCGGAAAGTCCGTCGGCGTCGAAGGCGTGGACGCAGACCCCGGCCTGCGTGAGCGCTTTGATCTCGTTCAGGTATGCGATGTGATCGTAGTGCGTGTGGGTGATCACGATCGTCTCGATCCGGTCTGCGTGCCGGGCCAGCGCCAGCGGCGTTACCCCGGCATCGACGAGCACCCCGCCGAAGATGTAACTGTTCGCGAAATTTCCTTCTCCAGGCAACCACACGACTGGCATGCAGAATAATAAGGATTCCCGATAGATGAGTGTTATGCAAACCCTGATCAAGGAGTGCCTCAAAGGCGTCCCTCCGGAGGTGGGGGCGGTGGCGAAGGACGAAGGGCTCTCGCCGCGTCAGGTCGCCCGTGCGATCACGAGGGGGCGGATCACGGTCGCGGCCAATCCCCGTCGCCCGCACCGCCTCTGCGCCGTCGGCGAGGGCTGTCGGATCAAGGTGAACGTGAATGTCGGCACCTCGGGCGAGCGCTGCGATCCCCCCTTCGAGATCAGGAAGGCGAGGGCGGCCCTTGAGAACGGTGCCGACACCCTGATGGATCTCTCCACCGGGGGCGACCTGGCGGCGATCCGGAAGGAGATCCTCGCCCTTGACGCCCCGGTGGGCACGGTCCCGATCTACGAGGCCGTGCGGCGGGCCGGGAATGCGGCGGACGTCACGCCGGATCTCCTCTTTACGGTGATCAGGGAGCATTGCAGGCAGGGGGTCGATTTTCTCACCCTCCACTGCGGCGTGAACCTGGCCGCCTTCTCGGCCCTCCGCTTCGACCCGCGGGTCATGGGCGTCGTCTCGCGGGGCGGGGCGTTCCATGTGGCGATGATGGCGGCGACCGGAGAGGAAAACCCGCTGTACGCCGAGTACGATTACCTCCTTGAAATCCTCTCGGAGAACGACGCGGTCGTCTCGCTCGGGGACGGGATGCGGCCGGGATGCCTGTACGACGCCGAACGGCTTGCGAAGGCGACCGAGTACGTGACGCTCGGGAACCTTTCGAAGCGTGCCCTCGCGGCGGGGGTCCAGCGCTTTATCGAGGGGCCGGGACACATGCCCATCGACCAGGTGGGCTACAATGTGCAGATGGTCAAAGAGCTCTCCGACGGGGCGCCCCTCTATCTCCTCGGCCCGCTGGTGACCGACGTCGCCCCGGGCTACGACCACGTCGTCGGGGCGATGGGCTTTGCGGTCGCCGCCATGCACGGCGCCGATTTCTTCTGCATGGTCTCGCCGGCCGAGCATCTCGCCCTGCCGGATCTCGACGATATCGTCGAGGGGACGCGGGTGGCGAAAATCGCCGCCCATGTGGGCGACATCGCCCGCCTCGGCGAGGGCGCCCACGCCAGGGCCGACCTGAAGATGGCCGAGGCCCGCCGGCGGCTCAACTGGAACGAGCAGTTCGGTGCGGCGATGTACGGCGAGCACGCCCGGAAAATTCATGAGCGCGACGGCGCCCTGGAGACCTGCTCGATGTGCGGCGACCTGTGCGCCGTGAAGATGGTGCGGGATATCCTCGGGGAACAGGAAAAATAGTGCGAGCACGCCCTGTTCTCGATCTTTTTTATGCCGCCCCGGCAGGACCGGTGTTTTCAGGCTCTGGAACGTTTTGCGGTATCGGCGACGGGCGTCTCATCGTCCGCGCCTCCCGGCAGCACGGATCTCTCGATGGTTCGGGGCCTCGCCCTTTGCCGCCCCGAAGAGCAGCAGGTCCTCGAACCGCCCCCGGTGGAAGAGGTGCTCCCGCAGGCACCCCTCGTACCGCAGCCCGACCCGCTCCAGCACCCGCGCCGAACCCGGGTTGCGCCGGAGGCAGGAGGCGTGAATCCGATGGACTCCCATTTCGTCGAAACCGAACCGCACCGCCGCCCGCGCCCCTGCCGTGGCATAGCCGTTGCCCCAGTAGTCCTTCCCGATCCAGTAGCCGAGTTCGGCGCTCCGATTCTCCAGGTCCATCGTGATCCCGACCTCTCCTACGAGGAGGTCGTCGTCGATCTTCACGATCTTCCAGACCGCGCCCCATCCGGCCGCCCATCCGGCCGTGCTCTCTGCGATCCATCTCTTTGCCGCCCCTTCCGGATAGGGGTGGGGCATCAGCACCGCCGTATCGGCGACGGCGGTGTCTCCTGCAAGGAGACGGATGCGCCCGGCATCTTCGGGACGCAGGGGGGCGAGGAGCACGGGTCCGCTCCTGAGGGTCGGCTGGGTTGTCATGCGACGCCGAGGATGCGGGCGGCAAGGTGCGCTGCGTTCTCTCCCCCGTCCACGGCGACGCAGGCGACCGGCACGCCCCCGGGCATCTGGACGATGGAGAGGAGGGCGTCGAGCCCGCCCATCAGTTTGCCGGAGACCGGCACCCCGATGACCGGCCGTTTCGTTTTCGAGGCGACGACGCCCGGGAGGGCCGCGGACATGCCGGCGATGGCGATGAAGACCTTCGCGTCGGATGCTCTGACGTACTCGTCGAGGCGATCGGGATCGCGGTGGGCCGAGATCACCTGCAGGTCGCAGGAGAGACGGTACTCTGCGAGCACTTTCACGGCTTTTTCCGCAATCGCGCTGTCGGAAGCCGAACCTGTGATGACTGCAACATCGGGCATAAAAACTCCAGTATGTTATGTGCGGCCGCGGGGATTAGCCCTTCTGTCCGGGCCGTAGAATACTATCTCGATCCCCTGCGAGGGGGGAGAGATCCCGGGTGGGTTCAGCCGGAAGATGGCCCTGGACGGGGCCGAACATTTCTTATGGTAGTGTCTGTGCCGCCGGCGGTGCGGGACGCGCACGCCTTATGCACACACCGGGTACCGGAAAATGCGACTGAATGTCCGGCCCTGGCCGTGCGACGGCAACGAACCCGCGGTTAAGGCAGGCTGAGGGCTCCCGGAGCAATAGGAGCGTGTGTCCGTTCATGTGCCCGGGAGCATGCGGGCAGAAACACACCATGGCAGACGTTGTCGAGACCAGCAGCACCAGGACCGCCGTGCGGCAGATCGCGGCCCTGAACTGAGGGGGGATTAACCCCTCCCTCTCTCAGGGGGGAAAAAGACGCGTCATATCTGATCGCCGACCTGACCTGAACCAGAGTTCGACAGAACAAAAAAATAATAATTCAGATCAGTTCCAGAATTTCTTCAAACGAGGCGTTTATCGGCACCCACACATTTTTGCCCGTGTAGTTCAGGCCTTCTGTCGCGCGGAGCTGATCGAGTGCATAGACCCTCGGACCATATTGATAATCGGCCGCCTGATACCACCATCCAGGATAGCCTTTCTCATCCACGTCCTCTGTTTCAGGATCGGTGATCATGCCGTTCGAATACTTCACAACAAGCATCCCTGCCAGATCGTGCCATTCGTCGATGATCTCGTCGCCCCTCGCAACAGTGAAGCTGGTAAGAAGACGTCGTGCACCGGCTTCATCTCCCTGTGCAATGAGGCCGGCCGCCGTTGCGTCGACCTGCTGCACCTGCGCAATCGAGCCTGATTCCAGCTCGACCTGCTTCGCCCGAATGTCCTCGATCATCGTATCGTAGCGGAGCATCGCCCAGTTCGTGACGAAATCAAATGTCCAGTAGGCGGCATCCGGGTCGTACACCGTTCTCCTGCCGATCGTGTAGGAGTTCGAAATATTCTCTGACCCGGCGTAGATCGGTGCGTACACCGTTTCATACGCCACCGCAGGACCGAACCAGAGCACGCCGCCGACCGGGTCAGGGAGATCGGATCGCGCCTCTGCGACATAACTGTAACTGCAGAATATCGCGGAGACCGGCCGCGGGTTTGCGCCTGCACGCACTTCGATGAGCGATTCGTTCTGGAAATCGGTGTGCGCATCGGCCGGCCCGAGATCACGGTACGGATTGCCGAACGGACCGGCAGCGATGCCTGCGGTTAGATCGAATGCCGTTCCCTCATAGTGGTCTCTGAAGAGAGACAATGCGGTGGTGAGATTGACCTTTTCGTCGGGCTTGATCGTGAACGGCAGATCGCGCGTATACGAATCCGCAACGTACGGGCTCAGTTCAAGCGAGGGGGCAAGTCTGTTCTGGATGCTCCAGACCCTCATGATCGAGTAGTAGGGATGGGAGTATTCGCCGTAGCTTGTCGCCTCCAGCCAGTCGAAGGTTCCTTCGGAGGGGGACCAGAGCCCGTAGTCCTCTGCGATGTTGAAGAGATCGCTCGCGTACAGCATGTCGGTGTCTCCCTCCGGGACGTTGCGGATCCTGAACTCGTTTCCGGCAACGAAAACCCCGCCGTCCGGTATCTTCTGCGCGGCCCAGAGACCGCCGACGCCTGCCGGGCTGGAGCACATCTCGATGACCCATGCTTCCTCAGGATCGGCGAAAATGAGCGTTTCACCGGTTCCGTAGTAGCCATGGGTTTCGATGAGGTTGCCGACCAGTTCAACGGCTTCCCGTGCGGTTTTGCAGCGTTCGAGCGCTACATTTGATAGTTCAGACGAGTAGAAGATCCTTGTTCCCTCCTCTGCGTCGAGTTCGATTTTGGCGTAGTCGGTGCACTCGGCGCTTAACAGCTGGTGCTCGTTCATCATGCCGTAGGAAGAGGTGTAGTAGCCGTACGTGTGCGGCACCTGATCGATATACCCGATGACCCATTCGGAAGTGTTTCCGCTCTTGTTTCCAGCAGCGTCAGATCCGCTGTTGGGGTCGAAGAAGATCGGCCTCTTCTCGCCAGGGGCGTGGTCTGCCGCGGGGATGTAGGTCACGGTAATATCGTCGATGTGCCGCCAGTCCATACCGACGCCGTCGTTGGTGTGGCCGACGTACATCGTACCGTCCGCCGAGGCGCCGGGCGTCACCGCAAAGATCGTGCACGCAGATACCGGTGCAGATAAAAGAAAAATAACCAGAACCAGAAAGATTCCCGTATGAGCAGAATGTTTCCTGGACAATGACGTATTCATGCGAAAGATAAACAGAAGAGAGGTATTAAAATGTTTTTATTTGAGCGTGCGGTTGGAATGCAGCCGGGTACGGGGGTGGTGCGGCTGATGCAGCAACGCCATGAGGGGCCGATCCGGTGAAATCTGCATCCACCGCCGCCGACGGCACCATCGCTACCGGCACGCACACAACCACAAGACAGAAAATCTGTTTCATCGTCGTCACCACAGGGGATCTCAACTCAGACCGCCCCGAGGCCCCTCACTCCCCCACCGCGATATCGTACACCGCGTGCCACTCGCCCGGCGAATAACTCCGCACCCGCCGCTCGGCGACCGCCGCCGCCGGAAACGTCCCGATGAGATCCAGATACGCCCCTTCATCCTCCTGGAGGGCGTAATAGTGGATCGTCCCGCCCGGGCGGCAGAGGGCGAACGCCGCCCGAAGAAAATGCGCCGACTCCATCGGCAGGTTCATCACCACCCGGTCGAAGGTGCGGGAGAAGACGCCCGGCAGATGGGCCGCGTCGGCGAGGACGGGCAGGACGTTCCTGCACCGGTTCATCCGGATGTTCTCGCACATCAGCGACACCGCCGCCGGATTGAGATCGGCGGCGACGACGAGAGAAGCGCCGCCGGCAAGGGAGATCGCAAACGGCCCCACCCCTGCGAACATGTCGCAAACCCGCTCCCCCGCAGCCATCATCGAACGCACCCGCTGCCGCTCGGTGGAGAGGCGGGCGGAAAAATATGCGTGCGCAAGATCGACCGCAAACCGGTGGCCATGCTCGGTGACGACCGTCCGGGTGGTCGGCTCCCCGGCGAGGACGCGGAACTCGCGGGTCCGAAACTCCCCCGCCACCGGCCCGGTCGGGAACACCACTGTATGAAGGGACGGGCGGGACGCCAGGATCGTTTCGGCGGCGGCCCGGTCCTCCTCCTGCATGATCGCGATCCCTCCCACGAGTTCGTGGCGCGCCAGGTCATCCCGCTGCGGAAACGGGACAAAAATTGCCGGCTCCGCCCCGGGGACCTCGGCGGTCAGCGGCAGGAGCAGGCTCTCCCCCTCGGACCGCGGCCGGTGCTCCCTGTCCAGCAGGCCGCGGCCGATCAGAGCCTGCCTCGTCTCCTCAGCACGCCTCCGGTCCACCCTGAGCGCCCAGCGTTCGTCGCCTTCACCATGCATCTTTATCCCGGTTCTCCCACCAGTATTCTCATGGATGATCCACTCGCAAAACTAAAAAATGGCACCCTCAAACTCTATGACCTGGAAAAGGAGATGCCGCCCGACGAGGCGGTCCGGGTCAGGCGTGCGTACGTCGAGGGGGAGACCGGCGCCGACCTTGCAGCCCTCGGGACCTACTCCATCGGGATCGACCGGGTGGTGAAACGGAACATCGAGAACATGATCGGCGCCGTCCAGGTGCCGGTCGGGGTCGCCGGCCCCCTGGCGGTGAAGGGCGAATACGCACGGGGGACGTACTGGCTCCCGCTCGCAACGACCGAAGGAGCGCTCGTGGCCTCGGCCAACCGCGGCTGCTCGGCGATCACGAAGGCCGGCGGGGCCGACGTCAGGATCATCAAGGACGGCATGACCCGCGCCCCGGTCTTCGCCGCCCGGGACATCGTGCACGCCCGGGAGATCGCCGACTGGGCCGTCGCCAACACGGCAAAACTCGCCGCAGCGGCCGAACTGACCACCTCCCGGGGAAAACTGCTCTCGATCACCCCCTATATCGTCGGGACGAACGTCTTCCTCCGCTGCGCCTATGACACCAAAGACGCCATGGGCATGAACATGGTGACGATCGCCACCGCCGAGATCGCCAACCTCGTCGAAGCGGTGACCGGGGCGCGGTTCATCGCCCTCTCCGGCAACATGTGCACCGACAAAAAGCCCGCCGCCATCAACATGATCGAGGGCAGGGGCAGGAGCGTCGTCGCCGGGGTGCATCTGAGCAACGACCTGATAGAGACGGTCCTCAAGACCGACGCCAGAACCCTCGCCGAGGTCAACTACCGCAAAAACCTGATCGGATCAGTGCGGGCCGGCGCCCTCGGCTCCAATGCCCACGCCGCAAACATCATTGCCGCCCTGTACCTCGCCTGCGGACAGGACATCGCCCACGTCGTCGAGGGGAGCAGCTGCATCACCACCATCGAGGCGACGGACGACGGCGGCGCATATGTCGCCGTCACCCTTCCAGCGGTGCAGGTCGGCACCGTCGGCGCCGGCACCGTGATCGACACGCAGGCGGCCTGCCTCTCCCTCCTCGGCGTCGCCGGCGGCGGCGAGCCCGAAGGGGCGAACGCAAAGGCCTTCGCCGAGATCGTCGCGGCCGGGGTGCTCGCCGGCGAGCTCTCCCTGCTCGGCGCCCTCGCCGCACACCACCTCGCCCGGGCCCACAAAGAACTCGGCAGGGGTTAGAACCTGAACCACTTCATCATCACCAGGGCGTCCTCGCCGTTGGCATAGTAGCCGCCGACGGTGAAGACCGGTTCATAACCTTTTTTCCGGTAGAACGCCTGCGCAGGCGTGTTGGAGACCCTGACCTCGAGCTGCACCCCTTCGGCAAGGTGGATGGCGAACTGCTGCTCGGCCCGGCGGACGAGGAGCATCCCGATGCCCCGCTTCCGAAACGCTTTTCCGACCGCGAAATTGCAGATATGTCCGTAGATCGCCTCGCCCGTATTTTCAAGCCCGCCAACGATGAACCCGGCGACCCTGCCGTCGACAATCGCAACAAAGAACGAGTCGGCCCAGTAATCGAGTGCCTGCTGAAAGATCTCCTCGTTCCAGGGGTCGACGAAGGACTCCTTCTCGATGGCGGCGATCGCCGGAACATCTTCCGCCATCGCCTTTCGAAGCAAAAACCCCGGCTCTGCCATCTCTTCTCATCTATTTCCGCGGGAGATCATATATTGACTCCGACGAAACTACTACCCGCATACATGGTATGTGATCCTCATGGTGAAGATATACCGGTTTACAGGGCTCAGGCCTGAACGCGCCTATGCCGCGCGGATCGCCTCGGTGCCGTACGACGTGGTGACGGCAGACGAGGCGGCGGAAATCATCAGACAGAATCCGCTTTCGTTTCTTCGGGTCAGCCGTACCGATGCGCTGCTGCCGGACCTTCCCGCGGACGACGAGCAGATCTACGTGCAGGCGCGGGAGCACTTTCAGGAGATGCAGGAGCAGGGGATCCTGCGGCGCGACGACGCCCCGTCGATGTACCTCTACCGGGTGAAGCAGGGGGGCAGCCTTTACCTCGGCCTCGTCGCCTGCCTGGACGTGGACGACTACATCGACGATGTCGTCAGGAAGCACGAGCACACCCGTTACGACAAGGAGCGGGACCGGACCAGGCACATCGAGGCTACGAACGCCAACACCGGACTGGTGGTCGTGCTGTATCCGGACGAGGGCGACATCTTCGGCTACATCGAGTCGATCCTTCCGGAAGGCGAGCCCGACGCGGTGGTCAAGACCGGGCAGGGCGACGTCCACGAACTGTTCAGGATCACCGACCGGGTCCGCCTCGCCCACATCGAGGCGCTCTTCGCCAGGGTGCCGGCGGCGTACATCGCCGACGGCCATCATCGTGCGAAGTCCGCGGTCACGATCGCCGGGGAGCGGCGGAAGGCCGGGACCTACGAACCGGAGGACGGCCGGTTCATGGCGATCCTCTTCGCCCACAAACGGGTGAAGATCCACGGGTATTCCCGCCTCGTCGCCGATCTCGGTGCGTATACCGCGGCGTCGTTCCTCGCGGCCCTGAGGGAGCGTTTCGACGTCAGGCCGTACGGCGAGATCGACGATACGGTCTTCAGGGTGCCGCCCCTCAGGGAGGCCGGGGGTCTGCATGTCGTCCACATGTACCTCGGCGGGGCGTGGTACGAACTCTCTTCCCGGGTCGAGGACCCCGGAGACGTCATCGGTTCCCTGGACGTCTCGTTCCTCCAGAAAACGGTGCTCGAAGGGATGCTCGGGATCACCGATCCGCGCGGCGACGTGCGTCTCCAGTATCTCGGCGGGGCGAGGCCTCTTGCCGATCTGGAGAAGAGGGTGGACTCCGGGGAGTTCGCCGTGGCGTTTTCGATGCAGCCCGTCGACGTGGAGACGGTGATGGGCATCGCCGACGAGGGCGGAGTCATGCCCCCGAAGTCGACCTGGTTCGAGCCGAAACTCCTGTCCGGGCTTGTGATACATACCCTCGGCGAGGGGAAAAAGGAATAACTTTTTTTCGAGAACAGCATTCAGGAGACGGAGAGGACCCGTCACCAGCCCCGCGTATATTCTCCTGCACAGGGGATGCAGACGATCCGGCCGTCTTTCATGCGCACTCTGGACTCGGCGACCGCCTCGCCGCAGATGGCGCAGATCCGGGACCTGAAGATCCGCGCCTTCTCCGGAACCGCGGGCTGCACCTCACTGATCGAAAAGATCTCGTCGGCCGGTCTGGTCAGGATCTCGTTGCAGACGGCGTGGAGATGCTCTTCGTAGGCGGTTCTGTCCTCCGGGGTCGCGTCGTCGCCGTGCGCCCGCTCCCGCAGCGGCAGGAAATCCGGGTCGATCGCGTCGATGGAGAAGGCCGGCCGCGTCGTGATCCTGACGGCCTTTCCGGTGGTGCGGTTGATGAGGGTCCAGGCGTTCTTGCCGAGGTCGCGGAGGATGAGGTTTCCCTTCCCGACGGTGCAGCCGGTGACGACCTGGAAGGCGTCCACGCCGCAGGCGTCGTTCTCGACGATGGTGATCAGTTCTTCGTCCGGCGCCCGCACGGACCCGGTCCTGTCCATGGCGATCCCGGCGGCACGGTACCCGAAGGTGATGCCCGGACAGAGATGCCCGTGGAAGCGGATGGCATCCTCGTACGATGGGTGTTGCATGCGGTATGGTGATACCCGATATGAAAAAAGTGTTACCCTCGCGGCACAGGCACGCGGGGATCGCCGGTGCGGCGGCACCCGTACCGGTGCGATCGGATCGGCGGCATGGATTCGGCGATAGATAGATAAAACGCCATTCTAACGGCGAAGACCCGGAAATAGAAAATGGATCGTTATATATAGGAATCTTCCTAAAGAAGATGATTGATATGAAGCCCCTTCTCCCGGTACTTCTGGCGATCTGCTGTATCCTCGCATTTTCCGGCGTCTGCGGCTGCACCTCGACGCCTGCCCGGCACAGTGCCGGCATCCAGGAGATCACCCGGCCGGTCGGGGATACGCGGACTGACCTGGGGACGGCGCTCGAAGAACTCGACGTGCTCGCAGGGGAGGGCATGGCAAACGTCACCGGCATGGAGGTCGTCATGGTGAGCGGGACTGCGGCGAACCCGACCGCGAACGCGAGCACGTGGGTGCTGGGCGTGCGCCAGGACGGTGCGCCGCACCTGCTCGTGTATGCGCGCGGGTCCTGGTCGAGGCTTGGATGGAACGGCTCCCTGCCGGACGACGCCGTTTCCTTCGACGAGATCGTGATGCCCGGCGACCTGTACCGCCGTCATGCGGCGACGATCGAAGGGCTCGGCCAGGAGACCGATCTCCTGCTTGAAAACGGCACGTATGTCGTCAGGTCGCACGGCGACCGCCCAGATGCCGTGACGTTCGATGCGCGAACCGGAGAGCGGATCGCATGACGCCCGCGAACGATGAAGGGCTGACGTCCATAGATTTTCTGGTGGGCTTCACGATCTTCTGTCTCGCCCTCATCGTCGCAGCCGGGATGGTGCCAGGGATGCTGGCCAAACTCCAGAGCGCCACGATCGATTACGACGGGGTCGCCTACCGCACCTCGGTGATCCTGGCCGAGGATCCGGGATGGTTCGAGGATGCCAGTGGAGGGACGGGCTCCCGGTGGGAGAGCAGGCCGGACGATGCGATACAGCGGATGGGGCTTGCGGTCTCGAAGGATACGCCGGATATTCTTTCGAGTGCGAAGATCACGCGGTTTTTCAACCGGACGAAGGATCCCGCATTCTACCGGGACAGGCTCTTCTTCTCAGATATGCCGTACTCCTTCAATATCACCCTGAAGGCGGAGGACGATTTCAATTGCACTCTCGGCGACAGGACGCCGGCCGGGGAGTACGGGTACATCAGGAGGGCGGTGCTGGTGAAGAACGCCAGTTTCGCGACGCTGAACTTTTCCAGGGACGACGTGCTGGGTGATTATGCTGACCCGACGACGGCGCCGGGCTCGACGTCGACGTTCAACGTCAGCCTGAACTTCTCAGAGCTGCTGGACCGGCCGCCGGCATACCGGATCGATCCCTTTGGGGAAGAGATCACCATAACTCTGGTAGACCTGAGCAAGACCTTCAATGGAACTACAACACCAAAAGCTAATTTGAACAGCGTCACCCTCTGGAGGTGGAGTTCGACCAGTTCTATGCCATCGCACGTTTATCCAGATCCTCCCGATGCCAGTTCACATCTTTACGTGGACGGATATCCGAACGAATGCACCCTGCCGGTCAATGTGACGCAGAACCTCACCCTGGTGCTCGAACCGGGCTTTTTCACCGGGAAGGCGGCGGAGACCAGCGTGATGGACCTGAGGTTCACGTTCGACAACAACGGGTACCCGGCGACGAACACGACGATCAAGGGCACCTTCGACTACACACCCTCGGACAGCAACGTCACCGTCCCTGCCCTCAAACCCGCCGTGCTGGAGGTGGCGGTATGGTAGGCGACGACGCCCAGCTCTACACGATGGAGGGGATCGCGGCGGCGTTCGTGATCCTGATGACCGTGTACCTCGTCGCCGGCACGACGAGCATCTACACGCCCGGCGACTCCCACATCTCCGACATGCAGCTGGAGGTGCTCGGCAACGACGTTCTTCTGGTGATGGACACGCCGACGGAAGAGATGAAGGAAAGCAATCTCACGCTCTATCTCAGAACCTGGAACGCAACGGATTTTGAAAGAAACTTTACATCGCTGCTGAGGAGCAGGACAACCGACGGGCCCGACGACACCCTCCGGTTCGCGGCGTTCGTCTCGTACAACACCACCGCCGGCACGATCAATACGACGCCGTTCGGATCCGACGGCGGAAGAACCGGCTACGAACAGGCGGTGCGGGTGACGAGACTCGTGACCATCCCCGGCAGGCCGCCCGAAACGCCGGGCGATTTCAGAGAGATAAAACAGGTCGTGATGGTGGAGGTGCTGATATGGCGCGGTTAGACGACGACGGACAGTGGATCGTGATGATGGGCTTTCTGGTGGCGGTCTCCATCTTCTTCCTGGCGCTCGTCATCAACCAGGCGACCCTGGTGGGCCAGACGACCGCCGAGGGCGTGCTCGAATTCCCGAAGAGCGATATCAGGGACTTCACCGAAGAGGTCCACACCCTGGTCGACACCGGAGACGTGTATAACTCCACCATCAACGAGACCCTGCGGCGGGACATCATCGCCCTCGAAGAGGCCAGAAAAAATACCATCGTGAACTACTCGGTGCAGCAGGTCGACATATCCGGGAAAACGTACAACGAAACGATCTACCATTTCAACAACGGGGTGACAGTCTATGACGCGACGGTCCATTACTGATGAAGACGGGGTCGAGAACCTTGTGGAGTACCTCATTATCACCGGCGTCCTGCTGGTCCTCCTGGTGATCACGATGTTCTCCGTGAACGCTGTCTTCATGGAGGGCCCGGCGAACAAGCTCACCTACCACGCCTTCGTGGACATCGGCAACGGCCTCTCCACCCGCATCGTGGACATCTACGTGATCGCGCCGGGCAACGGGGCGATCGAGACGAAGTTCGACATCCCTGACGACGTGGCCGGCCAGGACTATGCCGTCGAGATGGATGATGAGAGGGGAGGGGACCAGGTGATAGTGATCTCCCGGGGCACCACCACGAACAGGATCGCCATCGCCGGGATCGGGGCGACGATGGGCGTGACCGGCAACACGACCGGGAGCGGGATCAACCGGCTCGTCTACAACTCAAGCGGAGTGTCGTAATATGAAAATTCCTGCAAGAACCGACGAAGAAGGCGTATCCGAGGCGATCGGGTTCATCATCATCTTCGGGATCGTGATGGCCGGCATCGCCATCATCACCCTGTACGGGTATCCGATGCTCCTGCAGCAGCAGAGCAACGCAGACGTGCGGAACATGGAGCAGACGATGGTCGTGCTCCAGAATGACGTGAAGGCCCTCTGCTACAAGAACGTGCCCTACAAGGAGACGTCGCTCCAGGTGGGCGGCGGCGTGCTCGCGGTGGAGAGCGCCGACCCGACCGGGGAACGGTTCAACATCAGTGTAATAAAATCCGGTGGAACCATCAACAACACAGCTACAAATGCAATCATAGATGCAGGACTCTCCCCCTTCTCGCCGGGCATGCTCGTGTACACCGCGGACGACCAGGACGCCGTCGTCGCCATGGAGAACGGCGCGGTGATCAGGGCGCAGGCCGGCGGCTCCACGATGCTCGCCGAACCGCGGTGGTACACCGATGACGACAGCGGAAAAACGCTGGTGATCAACCTCATCAACCTGAACAGCACCGGGTCCATGGCCAGGAGCGGGATGGGGGAGGTCAGGCTGAAACTCATGCCCACGGACCCGCCGCACATCGAGAACCTGCCGGGCGAGACAGTTGTGGTCGTCTACACCCCGGCGGACCCGGCCGGCAACTTCTCGAAGGCATGGGAGAACTACCTCACCGGAACCCTCGGAATGACACAGAGCGGAGATACCTACACCCTCACCGGTGTAAACCATCTGATCATCAAAAAATACGAGATCCAGGTGCTCTCTCTCTGAGCACCGAAAAAAAGGTATTCTTTTAGAGATAGCCGTGGCCGCGGAGCCAGTCCACCTGGGGACGGGTATAACGGTAGATAATATCGCACTTCTCCTTCTGGAAATCCCACGGGACCACGATCAGGACGTCGCCCTCCCGGATCCAGACCCGCTTTTTAATCTTCCCCTTGATCCTGCCGACCCTGGTCTCCCCGTCAAAGCAGCGGACGCGGATATGATTCGCACCGAGCATCAGGTCGGCGCTCGCAAACATCTCTTTGTTGCGCTTGTTCGGCAGGCGCACCCGTACGATCTCCTCTCCAGGTCCTTTATCGTTTTTTCTCCCATAACTTGTCAGGCAATCAGCTCCACGCCATTGTATATTCTTCTGCACCCTTTTCTGCTCAGAGAATATAATGGTATGTATCCCGGACGAAAAGGCGGGAACCGGCCCGGAATGCAAAAATCGGACGGCAAAGCGGTGATCAGCCTCGCTCATGCCGGTGACGGTGAGGGGTGTCGGGGACGTGCGGATGCTCGTGCCTGAACGCCTCGCGGGTATGGGGATGGGAGTGCTCGCCTTCTGATCGGGCAGCGGCGTGCCCGCCGGGTGAGGGTGATCGTGCTCGTGGGCGTGGCGTTCGGTGACGGGGAGGTACGCCCCGGCAGGAACATGATCGAAATTTCGAGCCGCAATGCCGATACGGGTGGCCCCGACCCGACCGCTCCAGTGGAAATCATGGGGTTATGTACCGCCATCCGCCCTCCCTATAGGACCATATCCGGAATATCGGAGATATTGGGGCGCGACGCCCCGCCTCTTTTATGCTGCCCCGTGCATATTCCGACGATACACGGGTTTCACGGACGAAATGTTCTATAAACCCTGGAAATCCGACCGGCCCGCACCGCACCCGCCGGCTCCAGTGGAAAGAAAGGGGTTATTGTCGCTTCACCGGGTGTTCTATACCCCTCTATTCTGAAATGCAGACGGGCGTTTCCTCTCCGGATTGGAGAATCCAATCGAATCGTCCGTTCGGTCCCGCAGAACCCGACCGAATGCACAGGACGTCCTCTATATGATCGGTCCGGTGGGGGTATATGCATGCATCGGCGAGAAACAGACGCGGAGATGCTGATCAGGGAGATCAGAAACGGACCGTATGCCAGGGCTGGGGACAACTCCTCTGCGAACTCCTCCACCCTGCGCAACATGCCGGGTGTGCAAACCGCTACAGCCTCGCCCGCGCAATCGTTCCGGCGGGAGAAACGACGCTGCCGCACCGGCTGAAAATGGCCATCCCCTGAAAACGAGGTGGTGGAAGGGATGAGGCGGATGATCATCGGCAGCCAGAGGTTCGGTTCAGAAACCGGCGGTCGATATCTGGTGGGAGACCCCCATCCCGTGAAGGATGAAAAAAGCGATCGCATCATGGATTACGTCCGGGAACCGTCCTGCACGCAGGTTCACGCGTTCTCCGGCCGGAACCGCAAGCCCGAGGACGAGAAGCGTCATGGCGATCGCACATATGCCGCCGGTCAACGCCTCGAACCCGGACGTTGAAAATCCGATGCTGTCCGGGTGCCGGTCTCCGCGTTCCATCGCAGCTCGATCTGCTTCTTCAGGGCGCCCTGATACCATCTCCGGATCGATCCGCACCGAAAAAAAGAGGTGGGCGCCCTCGTTCAGACGACAAGACGCCGGCGCATCAAACGCAGTGCGATCGCAAAGACGGGCGGGGTGACGACGGCAATCCAGGCGAGGCCGAGGACCATGAGTTCCCACCCGCTCATCAGGGTGAGGGCCCGGCAGACGTTGACGACGTGCGCCAGCGGCAGCACCGCAAGGACGAAGGTCTGCAGGACGCCGGGCAGGACATCGAGGGGAAAAAACGTGCCTGAAAAGAGGAGCATCGGAGTGATGAACAGGAAAGACGGATAGTTGATCGCCTCGATGTTCGGGATGATCGAGGTGAAGCACATCCCGATCGAGGCGAAGAGCAGGCCGGCCGCAAAGGCGAAGGGGATGAGAAGGAGGGACGAGGGGAGGGCGACGACACCGAAGAGGACGAGAACCAGGAGCATCAGGGATGCGGAGATGAGGCTTCTGGTCGCGCCCCACAGGATCTCGCCGGCGATCACCTCGTCGATCGACACGGGCGTGGCGACGATGGCGTCGAAGGTCTTCTGGTAGTACATCCGCACGTAACTCCCGTAGGTGCACTCGAAGAAGGAGGCGTTCATCACCGAGATGGCGACAAGGGCCGGCGCGATGAAGCGGATGTACGGGACGCCGTCGATATCGCTGATGTACGCTCCGACGCCCAGACCGAAGGCGAGAAGGTAGAGGACCGGCTCGATCGCCGGCATGAGCAGGTTCACCCGCCAGGTCTTGAGGAACACGTCGAGGTTGCGGCGCCAGACGATCCATGCGCGGCGGCCCAGGTTCTCGCCGCTCATTCCCGCAGCCTCCGTCCCGTGAAGGAGAGAAACACGTCTTCCAGCGTTGCAGGCCGGGTGGAGAGGCGGATCGCCCCGCACTCGTCGAGAAGCGTCTTCGAGACCGGCGCCGGGTCGTCGACCGGGACGTGAAGGCTCTCGCCCCCCTCCTCGTACCCGATGCCGTGCCTATCCAGGCAGGCGCGGACGGCGTCGGTCTGTTCGGTCTCGATCACGTACCGGCCGATCCGCGACCTGACCAGGTCGGCGGGCGCGCCTCTGGCCAGGATCCGGCCGCCGTCCATGATGACCAGACGGTCGCAGAGGCGTTCGGCCTCCTCCATGTAGTGGCTGGTGAGCACGATCGTCCGCCCCTCCGCCTGGAGCGTGCGCAACCGGTCCCAGATCTGGTGACGGGCCTGCGGGTCGAGGCCGGTGGTGGGCTCGTCGAGGATCAGGATCCGCGGGTCGTTGACCAGGGCGCGGGCCAGGATCAAACGCCGCCGCATCCCGCCGGAGAGGCTCTCGATGACCACGTCGGCCTTTTCGCGTACCTGCATGAATCCGAGGAGGTCTTCCACCCGGTCTTCGGCCCTGGCCTTCGGGATGTCGAAGTATCTGGCATAGGAGACGAGGTTCTCGCGGCCGGTGAGGTCGGTATCGAGGTTGTTCTCCTGGGGCACGATGCCGAGGAGGGCCTTGATCTCCCGCGGGCTGGTTGCGGGGTCCAGCCCGAAGACCCGGAGGTCGCCGCCGCTCCGGGGCGAGGCGCACTGGATCATCCGCATCGTCGTGGTCTTTCCTGCACCGTTGGGACCGAGAAAGCCGAAGGCCTCTCCTTCGGCGACGTCGAAGTCGATCGCCCCGACCGCCTCGAAACCGCCGAAACGCTTCGTCAGGCCCCGTGCACAGATGGCGGTGCGTTCCTGCATCAGAAAATGATGCTCGCCGGAGTAGTTCAGGTTTCCGATTGGAGGCATGCCGCCAGACAGGGGGGTGAATATTTTTTGCACACCAAAACCGGGATGGATCTGGTATCCCCCCTGTCGCCGTCGTTCTCTTGTTCTTCATCCCCGGCCCCGGTCAGTTCTACACCGGTCAAGGCCGTCGTACTCTTCGTGCTTGCGGTGATATTCGGCGGCCTTCGTGATCAGCATCCCGTTCTATCTGCCGGTGCGGCTCTCCTCGATGTACGACGCGTACACCGCGGCAAAAAAGACCGCATAGATCAAAACCTCTATTTCCTGTTGAAAACGGGGCCCGGTCCCCGATACCAACCTATATGTACCGGAAGGTATCCAGTCTGGATCATTGAAACAGAGGGATAGAGCATGCCTGATAAACACGAGAAAGACAAGGTAATCTTTGCCGCCACGATGGCGGCGACGTTCGAACCCGACCTGATGACCAACGACAAGCTCGAAGCGGCGACGAAGGGGCACGGGTCCATGGTGATCCCGGTCTTCGCCGCGGCGAACTCCCTTGCCGGAGATATCTTCTGCCCGATCGGCGGGGAGGAGATGAGCCTCATGGGGAGGATGACGGTGGTGGACGCCGCCGCTCCCGACCTCCCGCTCGACACGGTGATCGAGAAGGCCGTCCGCGCCGCCATGAACGCCGGGGCCGAACCCGCGAACGCCGCCCTGATCGTGGCGTCGCTCGCTTATTTTTCAGGCTCCTGCGCCAGGTCGGGCGTGCCGCTCGGCAACCGCAAACTCGGGGCGATCGCCCGGATGCACGCCGGCGCCGCCCGGACGAGCGCCATCGCCCTGGTCACCGGGAAGTTCACCCACCGCATCCAGGCCTTCCCGGCCTACCTCGC
>JASGMW010000057.1 GCA_030156225.1 Methanofollis sp. | reverse complement strand
TATCAGGTGCGGAACGCGCCGTCGGGCCTGTGGACTCGCCTCAGGAGAGGGAGAATGAAGCAGGAAGCCACGCCCACACAGGCGCGTGGTAGTTCACGTTGCACGCCACCGCAGAGAGCCGGGTCAAATGAAAGTGCATAAATAACGCCATAACCAACACCTCATCATTCCAATGGCCGAACAGAGATTCAGTCCAGAACATACGTCTTTTCTTCCGTATGGTTCCAGATTTTACAGAATTGGAATCAACGGCGCATTTATAGCCATTATAGGTATAATCCTGATATATTCTATCCTTTTCAGCGCAGGCATCGCCTTTTCACACCTCTATTACATCCCCCTCGTCATGATCGCTGTCTGGTATTCGAACCGTTCGATCTGGACGGCGGCCGCGCTCTCCCTGGCGTACGCCGCGGTGACGCTGTACCTCGCATTCGGCGACTATACGCTCGACCCGGTCCTGATCTTTCTCTTTACCCTCCTCTATCTCTGGGGCATGACGGCGGTCGTCCTGTTCCAGCCGCGGGGGCTCGCAGAAAAGGGGAAAGACGACGGTGACCGCCTGGCGTTTACGCTTGACCGCACCTCTCTTCTGATCACCAGTGCAACACCCGCCTTCGCGGCTCTTCTCGGCTCCACCAGCAAGGATCTGCAGGGGATCGATCTCGGCCGGATCTGGACCTCCACCAAGGACAGGCAGGCGTTCTGCAGCATGCTCGGCAGAGGCGTCAACGTGACGAACTTCGAGACCACCCTTGCCGACGCGACGGGAAATGCCGTCCCGGTACTCCTTTCCGGGAGGGCGGGCCAGATGGAGCATTTCTGCTCGGTGCTTGATCTCACCTCGCTCACCTCGTACAGGACCGTACGAAGCGGCGAAGAGGAAGCGAACCGGAAGATCGCCGCCGAAGAGGCATGGAGACAGGATTTCGTCACCACGGCCGCACACGAACTGAGGACGCCCCTTCAACCGGTCCTCGGCTATCTCCATCTCCTCCTCGAAGATCACGAACGTTACGGCATCAACGACGAGGCAGGCCGGATCCTGAAGATCTGTCTGGACAATGTCCACCGCGAGCGCGTCATTGTGAATAGAATGCTCGAACTCTCTCTTCTCGACAGTGGAAAGATATCCTGTGCCCCGGAACGGGTGCGCCTGCGCGACCTGGTCTGCGAGGTGCTCGCACATCACGACATCGATCGCACCGCAGAGGTGCATATCGACATCCCGGACGAGTCCTGCATCATGGTGAACAGGGAACAGTTTTTCCTTGTCCTGGAAAGCCTGATACTCAACGCCGTTCAGTACAACGAACCGCCGCGCGTGATCGAGATCGCCTACCGGGAAAACGGCGATCGTCAGTCCGTCGTCGTGAGGGACAACGGCATCGGGATCGAGCCTGAAAAATTGCAGGCGATCTTCAAACCGTTTTATCTTGCTGACGAACAGGATCTCAGCCGCGACTACAACCGCATGGGCCTGGGTCTCCCGATCGCCGAACGATATGTCCACCTGAACGGCGGAACGATCACCGTGGAGAGCGTAGCCGGTCAGGGCAGCACGTTCACCGTGCAGCTCCAGAAGAGGCGAGGAGATGACATATAAAGTCCTTGTCATGGATGATGACCGGGTCACCCTCGAAATGATGGACCTGATCCTGCAGAAGATCGGATACGAGCCGTGCACCTCGTACACCATCCCCGATGCCCTGGAAATTATCAGGAACGACAGACCAGACCTCATTCTCCTCGACCTGCAGATGACGCCGGTGGACGGATGGGGATTTCTCGACGCACTGTTCCGGGAGAAGCCGGCAGTCGATATCCCGGTGATGCTTTTCACCGCCCGCTACCTCCTGCCGGAAGAATATGCACGCTACGGATCACGCGTGGTCGGGGTGCTGGAAAAACCGGTCTCCCTGCCAGAACTGAAAACAGTGCTGGACGGGTTCTTCGAAGGACGGTGAACCTGGACAGACCCCGCGCTGCAGATCACGCGGGTCTCCCCTCATCGAACGGCCATGGACCTGTCGCGAACGCGTCTTGATCCATTGATCTGTAATCGAAAATGCCTGAACCGAAATGAAGTGGATTATCCAGAATTTTTCAAGAATAAAGAGATGCCCCAGTAGTGTATGGGGACGGCGTACCATTCTGAGGCAGAACAATACCGTACATACGAAAAAAGAAGCATCGAGAAGGCGATTTCAGAGGGGAAGGTCGCCTCTGAAGATCTCGAATTTATCAAAATGTTTCTTGCCGAAGCGGACTCGACCGGCGACCTGTCACCGCAACGGAAATTCAAACTTGCCTGCAATCTGGTGAACGCCGTCCAGTACCTCCCACCGGGCCCTTCTCGGGGTCCTGTATGAGGAGGATTCCGGATACGCAAGGTGGCGGCGATGCGGTGGAACGATATCATCTTCAGCGTGGGGGTGCCGGACAGCCGGGAAGACCGAAAAGGACAAGTTTGTTAACCCGTACATGGGGAAGTGAGAGACTCTCGGCGGCGGATTGGATCGGCGGCGGATTGGATCCCAACGGGGCGCAGGCGTATACCGAACAGGAAGCATTCTGTGGTCCAGACCGAGGACAACGGGGGGTCTCGCTCGACAGATGCTGTTCGGACCTACCTGTATGTGCCTTCCTGAATGATGCGGAGATACTCACTGAATACATACCTTTTATATCTCTTGTTCCCCGTGATCTCAGCGATGATCCTGGCGTTTTCAAATTTTTTTACCAGCGCGTTTGCAGTCTGACGGCTGACACCGAGGGTATCGGCGGCCCGTGAAACGGTAATCAGCGGTGTTTCAAAGAGCACGTCGATGAATTTAAGGGCGATCACACCGCCGATGTTCTTTTCCAGGAGAGTTTTTACAAGGCCTGATCTGAGATCAATGATCTTTTTCGCCGTTTCGACGGAGTCGGTGGATGTCTCTATCACCCCGGTGAGGAAAAACGCGATCCATTTCTCCCAGTTCCCGTCGTACCTGACGTCGTTGAGGATCTGGTAGTATTCCTGCTGGTGCTTTTTCAGGTAGAAACTCGGGTAAAGGAGCGGTTTTAGAAGCATACCCTTGTAATAGAGAAAGAAGGTGATCAGAAGTCTTCCCATCCGTCCGTTTCCATCGACATAGGGGTGGATGGACTCAAACTGTGCGTGGATCAGGGATGCTTTTATGAGCAGGGGAATTTTGTCCGATTGCTGAATGAACTCTTCGAGATTCTGCATCAGTTCAGGCACCTTCTCGGGAGGGGGAGGGACGTACAGTGCGTCCTGGATGGGTGTTCCCGCGACGCCGATCCAGTTCTGCTCGGTTCTGATCGTGCCGGGCTTTCTGGAGCCACCTCTCGATCCCTGGATCAGGAACCGATGAATTTCGTTGAGAAGATTGATGGAAAACTCTGAGAACTCAAGTTTTTCCATCCCGTGCCCCATTGCCTTGATGTAGTTGACGACCTCGCGGACCTCGTTGATATCCTCTCCCGGCTCCAGGTCGGCTTCAAACTCCAACACCCCCCGCAACGAGGCCTGCGTACCCTCGATCTGCGAACTGAGCAGGGCTTCTTTCTGGATATACATCGTTACAAAGAGGTCCGGGTTCGGGAGCACCTGGATAACGCCGTCGAGCCGCGCCAGGGCGGTGTCTGCCTTCGAGAGCAGGAGGAGCAGGCCCTCGTCGAGAACCAGATCTCCTGGCGGCAGCGGTTTCGGGACGAATGTCCCTGCCCGCTCGCTCGTCATCTCTTCCTCATATGTCAAGATCTCCTGACTTAGAATGCGAGGTGTACCCACATGTCAAGCACCCGTGATCATGTTGCTGAAGACGGTGGCCATCGCCATGAGGCTCTCACGGTATGTGGGATGCCGCATGATCACGGTCGACTCCAAACCAAACTCAGAGGGGTTCTCCCTGAAATACGGTTTTCAGAGGGCCATAGTGGAAAAGAAGAAGGATACGATCCCTCTCTCTCATGACTTCTATCGGTCCTATCAGGAAACCGAGAAGGGCATGGTCCCCCCCTGTCTGTTTTTGATGAGGACAAGGAACACTGACTCTTTTCTTCTCGATGGCGCACCATCCCGGGCTGTGTGGATCTTCGACGGGATGAACGAGGCCCGGCAACACTATACCTAACACCTTTTTTGCCCTCTGAAATACGCTTTGCGTTCAGCGTGAGTCTGATTGCCACAGATAACGGCATCCTTCCGCATGGATGGAGGGAGGACTGTACCACATATTACGCACTTCCGACCGATCTACCACGCCTGCCCCAAAGACAGGACACAGGACAACACTCCTGCCAGTTTCGGCACATCGCCGGATGAAGCCTTGAAGGCCCTTGCCCATCATGCGCAGTCGCAGTGGGCCGCCGACAGACTCACGGTCGGGGGAGTCGTGCCGATCGCCGGGGACATCGGGATTATGGTCACTGAAAAGGCCGCCCTGAAAACAGGCACCCCGGCCAAAACGTGCGTGGTGCGCCGGACCCCGGACGGCTGGATCTGGACAGATTGATCCGCACCCCCCCCGCCACTCTCTCTTTTCTCTCCGCCGCGCCGGGATGACGCTGGCGCGCCGAACGCCCGCTCCCCGTGGATTCGCCGCCCGGGAAGGTGAGGCAATCTGTGGCCTTTGAGAATCAAAGCAAAAGGCTTATTTTGAAAGAAGGCCACTATCGCCTATCGATATCCGGTGGGCAAAATGGCGATCTCGAATGTCGAAAAACTCACAGAGATGAAGGGGGCATGAAGCGTATTTTAAAAAAAGGCATCAGGAAAGTTGTCTGGAGTGCCCCAGCCCGGATTTGAACCGGGGACAACCAGATCTTCAGTCTGGCGCTCTCCCAGTCTGAGCTACTAGGGCGACCTGTACATGTTGTCATTTCCGGTTAATAAACCGTGCGGTTCCTACCGCCGCCCTTATTACGCCCCCGCCCCCAGAATGTAGATAATGGTAAGTGTCATTGACGGACGGAAGACCACCGACGAAGATCTCACCGGCGCCGTCACCGGAAGAAAGACAGGGATCATCCACCTCACCCACAACGATCTCGACGCAGCCGGCGCCGACGCCGTCCATCGCATGAAGTACGGGACGAACACGACGATCTTCTCCTCGGTCGGCCGGTACGCCGCAATCTTCGGGCTGATCGCCGCCCTGCCCGGAAAAGGGGATGTCCTCTCCATCTCCGACCTCGGGTACCGAAAAGGCATCGAGGAAATAGTTGAGGCGGCGGCGAAAAACGGCTGGAAGGTCGAGTGGCGAGACCATCACCGCTGGACCGACGCGGAGGCCGACCTCGTCAGGCCGCACTGCGCTCTCCTCCACCTCGACACCGCGGTCTGCGCCACCGCCATCGTCGCCCGCGATCTGATGCCCGGCGACGCAAAGGCCGCCACGGTCGCCCGCGTCGTCTGCGACTACGACCTCTGGAAAAAAGAAGATCCACGGGCCGACATTCTCGGACAGGTCACCCAGCGTCGCCAGCATCTCACCTACGTCAGGAACCTCCTCGCGCAGGGGAAGGTCACCGACCGGCGCGTGGAAGGGATCTATGCCGAGATCCGCGCCGGGATGGATGCCGACATCGGGGCGAGCATCAGCCAGACACAGATCTACGGGAAAAAATACCGGATCGCCTTCGCACCGCTCCACGGCTACCCGAGCGAGACGGCGCACGCGATCAGGGACGCCATGAATACCGACATCGAGGTGATCGTCTCTCAGAACGGCCGGTTCTCGATCCGATCGGTCCCGCCGGTCAGCCACCTCATCGCGCGACACTACGGCGGCGGCGGACACCCGAACGCTGCCGGGGGAAATTTCTCCTTCAATCTGATCGACCGGTTTTTCTTCTGGCTCCTCAAACGAAACCGCCATTTCAACGATCTGGTCAGGATCGCCGAGGCTATCTGAGGATATAGGCCTCGGCGCGGAGCAGGGGCCAGCGGTCCTCCTCCCCCTCTGCGGTATAGCCCCCGGCGGTGATCTCTTCGGGGTCGAAATACGCGGCGGCGGCCGCCAGATCCCCGTGGGTCGGATGCATGAGGGAGAGTTCCCGCACCTCGTAGCTGTCTGTAAGCGTCTCCAGACGGGAAAGAGCCTCAGGGTCGAGGGGAAGGATATCCTGACACTCAAGGATGGCTTCGAGACAGGGGGCGTCCCGCACCGTCGGGAAAAATACGACTTTTTTCCCGGCCAGACCCTCCAGTTCGGCATCGACGGCGCTCTCCGAGATCAGCACGTGACCCCCGGCACCCGCGTCCCGCATCTCCCTGATCAGCAGACGGAAGGCCCGGATAACGCCCTCCTCCATCTCGTCGGGATCGCCGTAGCAGGCGTCTTCGAGTCCGAGAAGAGAAGGAGCGGGAAGGGCGAACCAGACGCCTCTGCGCTGCCGCGCCAGAAGTCCGACGTCTTCCAGCACGGCTGAAGGATCGACCCCGATCTCGCCGATCACCCGCCTCCCTTCGACGCCGGTCAGGCATTCGAGCAGCCGTTCGCCACAGAAGATTCCGCCCGCACAGGGTAGATCGACCCCCTCCTGAAAGGCGAGCGAGCGCTCGATCTGAAACGAGAGGAGGTCGCCGCCGATGCCGCGGCGGGCCGACATCATGCCGGCAAGGTCGTCGGCTTCAGGCACCCCGGCTTCCGCACCGAAAGATCTGGTTCTGACCGGGATTTTTTTCATGGAAAAAGAATGGCCCCGGATCCATATAGAGATGATGAATGGAAAGGCAGATGAAAAAAGGCGACCCCGCGGTGATCATGGAAGAGAACTGTTCCATCAGGAGAATGGAGCGCGAAGACGTCGATTTTTCTATCAACCTTGCTCGGAACGAGTGCTGGAACCCGGGCATCCATGACGCCGACGCATTTTATGCCCGGGACCCGGACGGTTTTTCATCGGTGAGGTCGACGGGGAACCGGTCGCCTGCACGTCCATGGTGCGTTATAGCGGCACCTTCGCCTTCTGGGGCCTCCTGATCGTCAGGCCCGATTGCCGCGGGGCGCGGCTACGGGTTTGCCGTCTCAAAAACCGCCCTCGATCACGCGGGCGACCGGATCGTCGGCGTCGTCGCCATGCAGCCGAAGTACCGCGACCGCCCCGGTTTTGAGATCCTCTACCGGAACATCCGCTACAGGGGCACCGGCGGGAAAACACACCGGACGGACTCGTCCCGGCATCCGACATCACGTTCAGCAATCTCTGTACCTATGACGCCTCGATCTTCCCGGCACCCAGGACCCCGCTTCCTCAGGCCATGGCTCTCCTGGAAGGACACCGTCGCTCTCGCCTCCACCAGAGATCAGGGGCTACGGCGTCATCAGAACATGCTTCGACGGGCATAAAATCGGCCCGATCTTCGCCGAAAAACCGACGGCCTCGCCGTTACGGTTCCCGGCGAGACGTACTTTTTCGACGTGCCCGAGCCCAACGCCGCCGCGGTCGCCCTCGCCGTGGAACGGAAAATGGAGACGGCATTCGAAACGGCGAGGATCTGCCCGGGAGGGGCGCCCGTCGTCCCTCTCGAACGGGTGTTCGGGGCGACCACCTTCGAACTCGGTTAAAATAATCTATGTATATCTTCACCGCCAAGAGGATACGAATGAGTGGCAAACCGTTGCTGGTGACGTGCGGCCTCCCCTATACGAACGGCCCCTGTCACCTCGGGCATCTGCGGACCTATATCCCGGCCGATTTCTACGTCAGGTACCTCCGTCGCTGTGGCGAAGACGTGGTTTTTATCTGCGGGTCCGACAACCATGGGACGCCGATCGTGATCAGCGCCGAGCAGGAAGGCGTGGCCCCCAGGGAACTCGCCGTGCGCTACCACGACCACTTCGATCGGACCTTCAAACGGATGGGAATCACCTTCGATCACTTCGGGATGACCGACGATCAGACCAACCACCGCCGGACGCAGTCGATGGTCAGGGCCCTCATCGACAACGGATATGTCTACGCCGAGAAGATCCAGCAGAGTTACTGCCAGAAATGCAAACGCTTCCTCCCTGACCGGTACGTCGAGGGGATCTGTCCGTACTGCGGGGCCGGCGCGCGGGGCGACGAGTGCGACCGCGGGTGCGGCCGGCACCTCGAACCCGGCGAGATCAAAAACCCGGTCTGCAAGGTTTGCGGCTCTCCGGCCGAGATGCGCGAGCAGGAACATTTCTTCTTCAGGCTCAGCGAGTTCAGGCAGTACCTGCTGGACTATCTCGAAGGGCTCTCTGGCACATCAAACGCCCGGAACTATGCCATCGGCTGGGTAAAAGATGAACTCCACGACTGGTGCATCACCCGCACCCTCGACTGGGGCGTGAAGTTCCCGGGCAGGACCGACCTTGTGGTCTACGTCTGGGTGGACGCACCCATCGGCTACATCTCTTTCACCGAGGAATGGGCCGAAGAGACCGGGAACGACTGGAAACGCTACTGGTGCGGAGACGGCGAGATCACCCACTTCATCGGGAGCGACATCATCTATCACCACTGCATCTTCTGGCCGGCCCTGCTCAAAGGCGCAGGCTACGGCGCACCCCATGCGATCGTCGCCTCAGGCATGGTGAAGATCGACGACCAGAAATTTTCGAAGTCGAGAGGCTACGTCGTCTGGACGAACGAAGACTACCTCGACCATGGTCTCCCGGCAGACTACCTCCGCTATTACCTCCTCGCCTATACCAGCCACACCAAAGAGTTGAACTTCTCCTGGAAGGTCTTCCAGGAGCGGGCGAACGCCGAGATCGTCAACACCCTCGGGAATTTCCTGTACCGCACCCTCCACTTCGCCCACAAATTTTTCGACGGCGTGCCCGAAACACAGCCCGGCGAGGAGACGATCGCCGCGATCGACCGGTGCATGGGCGACGTCGACGCGGCCGTCCGCACCTACGAGTTCAAGAGCGCCGTCGATGCCGTCATGGCACTCGCGGCGTACGGCAACACCTATCTCCAGAACACCGCACCCTGGAAACTCGTCAAGACCGATCGCACCGCCGCCGCACAGGTGATCGCAGACGCCCTCCAGATCGTAAAGGCCCTTGTTCTCCTCATCGAGCCGGTGATGCCCGACGCCGCCGAACGGGCCTGGGCAATGCTCGGCCAGAACGATGCCGTTTCGACTCACAGCATCGGCGAAGCGACCGCACCGCTCGCAGCCGGCCCCCTCCCAAAACCCGAACCTCTGTTTGAAAAACTCGAAGACGACCGCGTGGCGGCGCTCGAAGAACTTCTCCAGAAACGCGTGCGTGAAGCAAGAATGAGAGAGACAAAAACCGAAGAAGAGACGAAGGAGATCTCGATCGACGACTTTGCGGCGATGGACCTGCGGGTCGCCCGCGTGACCAGCGCCGAAACCGTCAAAGGCTCCAGAAAACTCCTGAAGATCATGGTCGACATCGGCGACGAAGAGCGTCAGGTGGTCTCGGGCATCGCCCAGTTCTACACCCCTGAAGAACTCGTCGGAACATCGGTGGTCCTGATCGCAAACCTCAAGCCGGCAAAGATCTTCGGGATCGAGAGCAGGGGCATGATCCTGGCCGCAGGCGACGAGGCCTCCCTGCTGATTCCCTGCCGGGACGTGGCGCCCGGAACGAAGATCAGATAATCCTCTTTTTTTATAACTCATCCCTTGTGGGTATGGGCATCCATGATGCCGCCACATGGCAGATCAGGAAGAGGATGAGCCTCTATTCGCACATATTCTCTCCATTCGAGTGAACGGCTCAGAGGTTCGGGCAACTAAAGGATCGGCACGCCGGTGACAGGGGGCATTCCAGGGTTTTTCATGCCGCAGGCTGTATAATATACGCTCGGCATGATCTGGAATAGGGTACTCCCTCAGCCGTGTGTGCGGTGTGAAAATATCTGTGTTCAGGAGACCCCTCGGATGAGGCCGGGGCCCCGGGAGATGGATCACAGACCTGATCAGGAGCCTTATGGCACCCACGACGATCCCTGCATCCAGCCCGTAGGGCGACGCCGACCCGACGACCCACCCCATGTAAGCCCATGCTGCGGTGAGGACGAAGCCGCTACGATAGTGACAGGTGGATACCTCCAGAGGAAGATCTGGATGGCGAAAGATGCCGCCCCTATCAGAATTGAGTTGAAATGCCATCCTGTGAATATCGCCAACGCGATCAGTTTTATACCAACGATCCCAGACTCCCGGACGTTCCGGGACACATGGGATCGGGCGGATCAGAGATCCCCACACATGATGAGAATGGAGGAGATGATGGGGGATAGGCCTTCTGAGAAGAGTTGAGATGTCACGTGTGGCCGCACCCCCTCCCTACAGCGCCACGCGAAGTTCCACGGTGTCCGCACCATAGCCGGCCGGCACAATCTCGACCACCCATATGCCCTGAGGCTCAAAAGGTTCGACGCTCTCGACATATTTCCGGGTAAAGACCATATCAGGATCGTCGGTGATCCAGTATTCGGGCGTGCCTGCCTCAGGGCGGTGATAATGGAAGATATACCAGTCTCTGCTCCCCGAAGATTCGAGGATCCCTTTTCCGACGAGGTGGTACACGCCGACGGGATCGACCAGATATACCGTTGCATTGCCGACATCCGCGCAGGTGCCGGTGATCCGGATCGCCGGGGTGTCTGTGCCCCCCACCGCAACGGCCGTCGCCTCCCTGAACGCGGCGTCCCGGGGTCCGGCAATGTCGATGATCAGCGGATAGCCGAGCAAAATGACCGTTGAGATGAAACAGACGAGGAGAGCGATTGCCTGCGGTGATTTCACCATGATGTTCTGTCCACCAATGGTATATAATTTTAGAAAATCGAACGGGCCTGGAGGGATTCGAACCCCCGGCGTCCGGGTTAGAAGCCCGGCGCTATGTCCTGGCTAAGCCACAGGCCCAACTGACCCATAACTATCGATCTCCAGGATAATTAAAGTATTGAGAAAAAGATCAGACAGCGCGGTAATGCGCCGCCATGACAATATCGACCTCGGTCGGATGGCAGAGAGAACCGGCACTCACCGACTTCACCATCGAACTCCCACAATATCTGATCTGAATTCTGGCCGAAAGTCGCTCCCGCTCCTCGTAATATACCGGGTGGATGATATCGATCATCCGCTTCATATTGATGTTGACCGAGAGCACCTTCACGATAATGCCCATATCGCCCGGCGAAAGGTCCTCGAGATCGATGCTCGTAAGAAAGAGGTGAGTGTCGGGCCCGGGTTCAAGGGAAGCGACCGCAATGACGTTGTTTGCGCTCTGCAACTCGATGGTCCGGGGTTTTCCCATCTTTATCTCAGCGATGACGGCACCGGCAATTCCTGTTAATGCAGTAATCTTCATTTCCGATCACCCATACATCGGCAGGTTCTCTTTCTTCTGCACCGGTTCCGTGCTCTGGACATCCTCTGCGAGATTGTGCATCGTCGCCTCGATCTCTTCCGCCTGTTCGAGCAGGGGATCGATATCGATATCGAGTCCGTAGATGACCTTGAGCACGTTCAGGGCGGCCGCCGCCGATCTGGGGTCAGGGGTGGCGACCGTCTCGCCGAGGAAGCCATAGCCCGGAATATTACGGATCTTGCACTCGGTGAGAATGCTTCCCGCGATGCCCGAGATGCTCCCCATCGGGAGGATCACCGTCTGCTCCGTGATCCGTTCCAGCATCGCCTCCTGCGTGGCAACCCCGAAGACACGTTTTTCCGGTTCGTTGGTGACGATGCCGGCGATGGTGACCACCTCTTTCACCGGGAATCCGGAGAGCCAGTCGATGATGCCATTTGCGACCTCGTAACAGATCATCTGATGGATCGGGATATCGGCAATGATCGCCACAGTCTCTTCTTTCTCATAGATCCTGACCGGGACGTTGATGACGCCCTTCGTCATCATGGCGACGGGTGGGAAATACTTGCTGGTGATATTCCCGATCTGATTGAACTCCATCTGCTCCACGAGGTACTGGAGGGCGATGCTCCCGACAAGGCCACTCCCGGGAAAACCCATCAGAACCGTGGGATTTTCCCCACTGAGAGACTTAGAAGTGATTTTTATTTCAGGTTCGACCGTCATTATGTTACAATAGACAGCGGATAATAAAAACGTTCTTCACCCCTGACCCCCGAAGAGGTCTGCACAGGCGCGGTCCGTCAGGAGCGGGACGCTGCTATATGAATATGAACGGTGCACCCGACGGTGGGACCCCGGTCAGGGCGGGGGCGGGCATGCACAAATTTATGCAGGCGGCGACAAAGAAGAGAACATGCAGGAGTATCAGATCAAACGGGGATTAAAAAACGGACTGGAAGAACGGATGATCACCTCCCTCACCGAATTTTTCGGGGTGGAGCCAGAGGAGCGAGACGGCCGCTACATCATTTCGTTCGGTGCCCTCAAGCGCCTCGAGGTCTGGATCGGCCCGAAGGGGAATACCGTTCTCATTGACACGGAGTCCGACCTCTCGGCCGACGACGAGACGATCCTGGACACGAACCGCCGGTTCAGGAAATACCTGGATGCGGTCACCGGATACACCTCCAAAGAACGGTCAAAAAAGATACAGAAAGGGAACTGAACAGCATTCTTTTTTTACCGGGGAGGCGAGAGGCGGGCGCAGACGAAGATCGCAAACGGTTCGAAAAAAACAGCGCCGGCCTGACGGAACCTTCCCAACCCTTATTTTTTTCGTCCGCCGTCATTCATCATGATACCGGTCGTCGCACGCATCCGCAAAGAACTGCAGGAACGGGCGGACCCCGAGATTCAAAAGACTTCAAGACTTTTTTTAAGGAGGTTATCGTCTGTTACGGCCTGAAGACCGCAACCGTCGCCGCCATCGCAAAAAAATACTGGAAGGAGATTAAAGGGCGGGATAAAAAGGAGATATACGCTCTTTGCGAGGAGTTGTACCGCTCCGGTTATATGGAGGAGGCATTCGTTGCCTCGACATGGACGCGCCTGATGAAAGATCGGTACGAACGCGAAGACATTGCCGTATTCAGGCGATGGATCGAGACATACATCTCCAACTGGGCAGAATGCGACGGGTTCTGCAGCCATACGATCCTCTCCTTCCATCATTTAGGCTGCCCAATCCCTGATCTCCCCCGCCCGGCTATCTTTCGCTCCCACCGGCGCAATATTTAATTACTCCAAGCAGCCTAATTACCATTCATCATGGGTTCCACCATCCGGACGAAGATCATCAACGGCCAGGAGTATCTCTACGA
>JASGMW010000056.1 GCA_030156225.1 Methanofollis sp. | reverse complement strand
GTCGTCGGCAATGACCGGCTTTTCCGGTCTGTCGCCTGTGATTGCGTCGGCGACGACGGTCCCTACGGCGGGCAGGACAAGGGAGAGAAAGAAGAAGAAGACGAGCGCATACATCAGCGCCTCCCCGCTCCGGTCGGCGACAACCGACATGGCGAGTGCGATTGCAAAGCACCCGACGAGATAGAGGAGTGTCACCGCCCCGAAGACGAGGATCATCCCGCACTCTCCGGCGAGGGGCAGATAGCCGGAGATGAGGAGAAGGGCGAGAGTGATGCCGATAGCAAGCACGGTAGCGAGAGTCAGCGTGATCACACCGCCGAGAACCTTGCCGGTGATCACCTCGTCCCGGTAGACGGGATGGGAGAGGAGCACCTTCAGAGACCGGTCTTCCTTCTCGCGGGAAAAGAGGTCAAAGCCGGTTGCAATGCCGAGCACCGCGCCAAGAATGGACATCGTCTCGCCCATCCGGAAAAATACGTCGAGAACAGTCGGTTTCACCTGCCATAAGGGAGAGACATCGGTACCGAGAGTCAGCGTTTCTGTGTAGCGGTCAAGTGCGACGGTGTAGTCCTGGATGCCCTGCAGAGCGCCGATGAAGGCGATGATGAGAAACAAGGACAGGACGAGAAGAAAACGCTTTCCTCTGAGATTTTCGGTAAATTCCTTCTCTGCGATGATAAATATCTGTCTTCTCTCCATCCTGTCACCTCAGGTTGCGTCCGGTTGGTAATAACAGGCAAGTACCTCTCCGGTATGGGCGTCGATCTCTGCAACCGTGGTCTGCGGGCAGGTGAGAGACCGGTAGTGGTCGTCGTCGAAATAGATCCGCCAGACCAGCGGAACGCCATCCGGGTAGTCGGGATACGCCCTCGGGATGGCCCACCTGAGGACGGTTGAGTGAATGATCAGACCGGGAAGATCCCCATAGGTCTCCTGGAGATGCGTTTTCAGTATTTCTTCGGCCCGGGTAGACGATATCGACGGGTCTGCGGCGACACGACACTCCGTCTCGTCGGTCTCCCGGACTGAGTCGTACCGGCAGATCTCGCCGGTGACGGCATCGACCTCGACGGCAGGCCCGTCCTCTGTACAGGGTACGCCGCGAATGAGACGTCCGTACCGAATGGAGTATGCCCCTGCCACTGTTCCGGAGAGCGCCGACTCCTCGTCGTCATACCTTTTCACCAGCAGTTCAAGCGGTTCCCCGCCGCTCCAGTTCTCGACATACCTGTCTGCAATCGCGCATGCCTCTTCCATCGTGATGGCCGGGTCGACCGGTCTCCCTTTTTTTCCGGCATGAACGGCAAATTGATAGATCTCGCCGGTCCCGATATCGATCCAGGCCTGAGCGGTTCTTGCGCCCGGCACATCGGTATCGGCGCTGAAGTCGTCGACCTCCCAGGAACGCCGGGAATACGGCTGGTCGATAAGTCTGACCTCTGCCGTGTCCGTCCCGATGATCTCGGGGAAGGCGTCGATGGCAATCGCCTTCGCCTGTTCTTCGGTGATCCCGGTTGCATTTGTGGGGGGCGATACCGGGGTCTCCGGTACGTCGGTGATGCCTGGCGAGCGTGTGGGCGGGATCGAAGGCGGTACGGGGTCTTCCGTCCCCACCATGCCGGAAAGGCCGGGAATCCCGATAAAGAGAAGGGCAAGCACTGCACAGAGGATCAGAACCAGACCCATAATTTTTTTGCTCATTTCATTTTCACTCCTGTAATACTCCCCTGTTCTCCTGTATTTTCAAAAAATAGAGAAATTAAAATGGGTTCAGGCAACTGATGCACGTTTCTTTTTATTCCATCCATGAATTCTCCATCATCAGGCAGCGATTCTTCGCACCGATCAATAGTTGATGACATTGCTATCGTAGTTCGCCTCATGGTCGGGACTGATGGTGGCGGCCTCGGCACGAGCATAGTATCGACCGCTTGGAGGGTGGAGTTCGAGGTTTTCCTGTGGCTCGATGTAATCTGTGTCATACCCATTATATGCGGTATGCCCTATTTTTTGACCCGTATCCCGGTCTATCAGTTTGACCACGACTTCCATGAAATAAGCATTGTCCGATGCTCTTCCCCATCCCCCATACCGGATCCAGTTCGGTTCACCGGAGAGGTACGCATAACAGTTGAGGAACTCATCGCCGCTTCTATCGCTCCCGGCAGAGAGTATGGAATCTGAGGGAAGAGTCCCATCGTTCGCACTCGCAGGAACGAAAACAAGGCTTGCAACCAGCAGTGCCGCCAGCACAAAACCAATACTTGCGTTTTGTTTCATGTTCAACACCTCTTGTCTTCATATCCCGGAAGAGCACCGGACCGCAATGGCTATATCTGATGACAGCCAACAACCCGATCGCCTCCGGGTACGTGAGGGGCCTGGCCGTGCATGCAGAACGAACTGGCCTGGCCTCCCGCGGGACACCGCACGCGGCGCCACCGGGAGAGACTACGCTCTTCTTCCATAAGTGTTTTCTAGGACAATCACCGAATCATCAGGGCATAGAGGATCCCCACCGGAAAAAAGGATATGGTTCTGTATTCTTATTGGTGCCCGGACAGCCCGGCAACATATCGAGTGAAGGCGGAGAGTGCACGTCGTCATCGAAGGGGACATAAGTCATGTTCAGACTGATGCAATCCTGAGGGCGTGTGAGTGTCGCATTGTGGGGCGTTCGGTCCACTCAGGACTCCAATCAGATGGGTCTTTTTCAAAGGCGGTTGATTCATCCGGTATGGTCGGCCGGTATTGAGAGAGGTTTGGGATAGCAGTTCACGTATTTCATCAGTACGTGAGAATAGTCTTCGGAAAGAGTATACACTATAGATCGTCCATCCTTTTCTTTTTGCACAATACCAAGTTCGACTAAATATTTCAGGTCCGTATGGACCGTGCCTCTGGACAGACCGACATCCTCCGCGATTTTTTTAAGATGTGCACCGTGATTTGCCTGGACATGGGTTATTATTCTTCTCAGGCTATCGTTTCGCAACGCCGTAATGAAGATCTCCTCCTCGACCCTGTACGGAGAACAGGCGACAAAATAGTGCCTCTTACCACGTCTCTGCATCGTCCGCAACAGGCCTTCTTCTTCCATTATGTGAATATGATATCCAAGCGTCCCCATCGTTATGGACAGAGACCTCTGCATTTCTCTGAAATGTACACCTGGATTTTCTTCAATGAAATGAAAGATCTCAGATCTCATCGGACTGTCAAGGACATTCTTCGTACATATCTTTCTATATCCGAGATAGAGAGAGGCTTTCAGAGAAATAAGTACTTCAATCGGAGTCGCCGTTAATTGCGGAAATACGCACAGGAGCAGAGAAAGCCACAGCGAGACTGGATCGACTTCATGAACGGGTTCCCCTGCAATTGGGGACCCCGGATCTTTCCCAATGTTTTGAGAAGGCCGAACTGTGTATCCCGAAGCTCCGGCAATTGATACCAGAAACACCGAAAAAAGGATCGCGAGTACGAATACCTTCAACAGGTCATCTGACTTAGTGCTCATAAAGATTGAAGCTGTATGTTCTTGGAGATGATACCTTTTCACCATAGACATTGAAAGTCCAGGTCCCCTGTTCGACAGGACTGCTATCTGGGACGATGTCTATATGAATATTACCATCTTCAATCCCGTCGTCGTTGTCATGATACGTACCGATACAACTCCATGAAGGAGAGTACACCGTCAACGCCAGAGCATCGGAGGTTGAGTGCCAGGCAAGGTACACTTCAAGGTACGCGACTCCGCTCCCGACGTAAAACTGATGTCTGTCGGTTTCACCCTGGGCGATTGTGTCGGCCAGTCTTTGAACCACCTCCGGAGCATCAGAGACCGAAGGTCGAACCGTGTATCCGGCACCATCCTTTGCCGACACAGGAGGCACGGCAAGAAAGGCGACGACCAGCAGCAGGGCAAAAATCATGCATATCCTTCTCGTAGGGACCATAGCGAAGAATTACAATCCCGTATCATATGAGTTTTATGGGACAAACACCGAATCAA
Source organism: Methanofollis sp. (assembly GCA_030156225.1). Lineage (GTDB taxonomy): Archaea > Halobacteriota > Methanomicrobia > Methanomicrobiales > Methanofollaceae > Methanofollis. The sequence goes on along the minus strand of JASGMW010000056.1, from coordinate 9,399 downwards.
CATTCACCCCTGTTCATTCCTCTTTTCATGAGCCGAGGGATGTGTATCCCACCATGAAAGGATCGTCTTCCTCGTTACGATCGAGACAGAACCCATGCCGCACAGGCGGGATTTTCGCGGGTGGTTCTGAGGGAAGGCTGTCAGAAGAAGAGAATTACACATTTGACTGCAGTTAAATCGATGACTTTATGGTAGTATCTTCCCATCGGGATCTCATGGATCGGCGACTCCTTTTTTCCATCTGCATCCTTACCCTCGCCGGGGTTCTGACCGTCTCTCCGGTCGCCGCACTCGGGGGATACACCATTACCCCGGCCACAGATGTCCCAGGCCAGGAATATCATGACTTCGAGGAGATCTCCTTCTTTGAAGAGTCTCCCCGGATGATGCTCATAGAACTGGCTCTTTTCCTTTCACCGGCCCTTCTTTTCCCGGCAGAACTGCTCTATTCGCTGTTTTTCATCTCATTTCTCAGTTTTCGCCGGGTTACGCGGCAGAACTGCCTCGACCACGAACAGAGGCGCGTGCTCTACAAGACGATCGAAGATGACCCGGGCATCTGTTTTTGCGCTCTCCGGGAGAGGGCAGGCATGAATGCGGGAACGGCTCGTTACCATATCGGACTGCTGATACGTCACGGTCTGATCGCATCTCATTGCCGGTACGGCTCCAGGCGATACTATGTCAACGATGAAACGTACGGTCGATCCGAGCACCCCCTCCTCGCGCACCTTCACAACGAAAACGACCGTCATATCATCGACCTGCTTGCCGGACCCGACGGTGTCGAATCGCATCAGGACCTGATGGCGGCGATCGGCGCCACAAGTTCCAGCATCTCATGGCACATGAAGAGGCTCGTCGTCGACGGGGTCGTCCTGTCCGGCAGACCCGGAAAGATGAAAACGTATCGGCTTACGCCGGAAGCAAAAAAGGCCCTGGAGACCCTGAACAACGGCACACCAGAAACGGTATCTCGCGGTGACGGGTCTCCGGCAGGGTCGGGCTGACCCGCCGGCCGCGCACACCATCAGGGACACCTCTTCCTGCTGCATGGCCGGGATTTCTTCGGGCGACCCGCCCCCCTTCGAAGAGGAAACTCCGGGGCCGCGCCCCTCACCTGAAGTACACGCCGACGTCTTTCATCCTGTTGTACTTCGAGATGTTCAGGATCAGCGGGGTGAGGCTTTCGACGAGAACGGCGTTTTTCAGGGGTCCGGCGTCCAGCGACGTGAGGTTCGAGATCGTATCGACGAGGGCCATGACGGTCCGTTTCGCCTCCTCGTCGTCGCTGCATACGGCGACCGAATAGTCGAGCTCCTCCCGGATCATCTGCCAGCGGTGGGCCGCGATGTTGTTGAAGGCGACGACGATCCTGGCGCTCTCCGGGAGAAGTCTCTTCAGGAGCAGCCCGGCCGACCCCTCGGGCGGCGGGACGTACGAGACCGTCTCGCCGAACGTCATCGGGTTGACCGGACTGACCACGATCTTCCCTTCGAAACCGGTGAGAGACCTGATGGTCGAGACGAGATGTTCGTACGGCAGACCAAGGACAACGATCTCGGCCTCGTCGACCGCCGCCTGGTTGCTGACCCCGGAGAGGCAGCAGGCCTTTCCCATCTCGTCGAGCCGCAGGCGGCAGGTCGTGGAAACGGCTCTTGCCTTCGTTTCTTCCCGGGAACCGATGATCACCTCGTGCCGGGTGGAGAGTCTGAGAGCCATCCCCTCCCCGATATCGCCGGTCCCTCCCACAATGCCGATTTTCATACATTATGCTGGTCCGGCCGGGATATAGACATTGCCGTTTTTCCCCGGCTCCAGCCCGTCTACGGCGTCCTGTCCCTGACCAGCGGCTTCGAGAGATGCCGCCGCGCCACCGGCGGCACCTCGTGCCAGCCCGTGCGGATCGATCTGGGGGTGACGACGACCTGCGGGTCCTTCGTCCGCCGGCCGCAGTCCCGGCACTTGTACCCCTTCCCGCGTCCTGCCGAGGTCATCCGTCTCCCGCAGTCAGGGCAGAGGGGCGGGCGCAGGACCCTGTCCTCGGCCAGGCGATCCGCCCGCAGTTTCTCCAGGTTGAGGCTCCCGTTCTTGTAACTCCCGACGGCGAGCACCTCGTCGCCGGGCAGGAGCGCCCGCACGATATCCCGGAAGCCTTTCGTGGGTTCGTACGCCATGCAGCGCAGCATTTCGCCGTCCGTGCCGAGGAGGGCGAGGCGCACGTGCCCGCCGGTCCCGGTCGCCGCCCGGCCGTCCACGGTGCCGGGGACGCGGTACGACCGGCCTTCGAGAAGACGGCCGATCGTCCCGTTCTTCAGATGGGCGTCGGTCCCCTGGTTGGTGACCCAGACCTGTTCGATCCCGGTCTCCTCGGCCCTGATGACGGCGCGGGCCTCTCTGACCCAGGCCTCGCTCTCCCCACGGACCCCGAAGAGCACCGGGTCCGGGGTGTGGGGCACACAGACCACGACGCCGTTTTCACGGTCCACCGAGTCCCAGGTATGGGGATAGGTCGCCGCCTCGGCAGCGAAGATCGAGGGCCGGTCGACCGACCGCGGCGTCCCCCACGCCTCGCGCCGCCGATAGGCGAGGAGTTCGAAGGTCCGGTCCGGCAGAACGCTCGCCGTCGCCGCGGTGGCTCCGATCAATCCCCGCCCGTTTTTCCAGCCGCGATACAGCGCGCGGTTCTCCCGGAGGAGTGCCTCTGCCCCGTCGATCGTGCAGAAGTCGCGGACGCATTCCCGGTAGAACGTGGGATCGGGCCGCTCCGTCGTCACGACGAGGCCGGGGTTGGTGTTTTCGCAGGAGAGATCGGCGAGTTCGTCGATCAGCGCCGCTGCAATGGAGAACGCGCGTGCCGGGTTTCCCTCCGCCTCGATGCAGATCGCCGCGTTGCCTCTCGTCTTGAAGGGGGCGTTCGGGTTGAGTCTGACGAGCCTTGCCTCGCCGACAGGTATTCCCGCCTGGCCGAGGCGTCCGATCAGCACAGCCCCGAGGTATGTCGTGCACATCCCCGCGGGCGAATCGGTGTCGTCGATTCCGATGATCATGAAGCGATTATTTATTAGTGTGTCGTACTATATCCACCTTTAACGAATGTCTATGTCACAGGAGCGTCTCCTCGATATGGTGATCAGCGTTATGTTGACCGCCGGTTATGACGTTTCTGAACGGTGCAGCCTGCGCCCTCGCTCTTTCGACCTGCTCGCCGGGAAAGACGAGATCCTTCTCGTCGTCAAGGTGGTCTCCCACATCGACTCGGTCTCCGAAGAAATTTCGCGGGACATGGATGCCATCGCCCGCCACCTCGACGCCTCGCCTCTGATCATCGGCGAGCGGGCCCGCGACGCCGATCTCGAACGCGGCACCGTCTACGTGCGCTACGGCATCTACGCGATCTCCCCGGCGACCCTGTACGACTTTCTGGTCGAGAACGTCCCGCCGCTCATCTATGCCCATCCGGGCGGGCTGTACGTGAACATCAATGGCAACGTGCTCAAAGATCTCAGGGAACGGAACCAGCTCTCCCTCGGCGACCTCGCCCGCTACCTCGGCGTCTCGCGGCGGACGATCTCCAAGTACGAGGACGGGATGAGCACCACGCTGGAAGTCGCCATCCATCTCGAAGAGATCTTCGATGAGGCGGTCGTCGAATCGATCGACCTGCTCTCCTATACGTCTCCGACCGGCGTCCCGGGCGACGAGGCGGTCTCCCAGGACATCCTGCCCGACTTCCGGCGCATGGGTGTCGAGATCTACCAGATGCGCCGGGCCCCCTTCCAGGTGCTCGCAATGGTGGAGAAAGAGACGATCCTCACCTGCTACGGAACGGCGCAGCGCATGATCAAGCGCGCTGCCCTCATCGGCAATATCTCGCAGGTTGCGCGGACCCACGCAATGTGCGTCGTTTCGGACTATAAAAAGAAAAAGAGGATTGGAACGACGCTTGTCGTCGGGGAAGAGCATTTGAAGGGCCTCGAAGATGGTTCAGACCTCATTGAGATGATCAACCAGTGAGGTTCTGTTGCGTGGATGTGTACTCACGATCTTTTTGCGTTAGGGGATAAGGGGGAATGACCCGGGTGCAAGATGACAAACATCCCTATTGACTATTACCTCAATGTTCGGGATAGTTCGAGATATTTTTTAATAATAACCTCTAATTTGATATTATTGTCATTCACTGATCCTTCTGTTATCAAATCAATTAGTTCATTTATTGGCTCTAATAGCACTGAGTTGATGCGAGTTTCCTCCGTTGCTGCTACGGGCTCATGGGCACGCCATAACTCACGCAACTGATGAAAAATATCCTCTAATATATACCAGGAAACAAGATTTCTTTCCTGTGCTAATACTTTTGAGTTACAGAATTCTTCTAACTCCTTCAAATTATTAAAATATAGACCTTTTTCAAGCAATTCTTTTAAATTCTTAATGTCATCCATTTTTTCACTCTCTAAATAAATCATCCCTACTGAATATGGAGATGAGATCGTACCCTTCTTTACGCAAATTTTCTTTCCCGTTTTGTAAACGATCAACAAGCGTTATTGTTTTAATGATCTCGCAATTTGTTTGCTCTTTGATAATGTTGATTGCTTTTAGTAATGATGAGCCGCTTGTTGTAACATCATCAATGACAACGATCTTATCATCATTATGAATAGGCCCTTCGATCCATTTGTGTTTTCCATGTTGTTTGGGCTCTTTCCTTACAATAAACGTCCTGATTGGTTTATTTTCAAGATGGCTAATTACTGCAAAAGCACCCACAATGGGATCGGCTCCAATTGTCATCCCGCCTATTGCATCAAAATTTTCTTCTTTTAGCATATTAAATAATATTTTGGCAGTGAAATATGCTCCATCTGGAGACAACGTAACCATTTTTGCATCGATATAATAGTCACTTTTAGTCCCGGATGACAGGACTGTGTCTCCAATATTTAAAGCATCTTTTTTCATCAGCTTCAGCAATTGCTGTTTATAATCTGAGATCTGATCACCCTCGAATTCCTCATAATTTAAACCAACGGCCTCATTTTTTTTCAAGTGAAGCAACCCCTGCATTTTAATCACCATTTTTAAGATAATACACCTTTGATGGCCCTTGTCTCTCACCCTCAACATACCCTGCGGTTTCAAGTGCGCCAAGTACTTTAGCTAATGCGTACTTATTCAACCCGGTCTCTTTTGCCATTTGCGTAATATTCAAACCTCTTGTTTGATGTAATGACCTCGAGTTTTCAAGAGCTTTTACAACTTTGTCCGCATTTCCTATTAATCCTTCTGGGAGGTTTATTAATTTGCTTTCAAGAGTCATTGTTTCATCCTGTTTTGTGTTTGTTGTATTAAACTGTTCAAGATATAGTTTCATGTATTGTTTACGGTATTGTTTATTTAATTATTTGCTATTTTAAACATAATTCCATTTTCTATTCCATCAATAAAATAGTACAGTCAACCGCGTGCAACATTCACTAAGAAAATGGGAATCAACCGCGAACGTAACTGAACCCAAGGATGATATGGAGTGGATCGTGAGTGGAGTTTTACCCGCAATAGTCCCGCGCTGCAACACCGCGATGAAAATAGGGGCGTGTCCCGACAACGCAACAGAACCATCAGTGAATACTATTATATAGAACTACAAACCAACATTTGAACGCTAACTTCATGGGTGATATGTAATGTCTCAGCAAATGGGAGGACAACCGATCCTTATTCTTAAAGAAGGAAGTTCCCGCACTCGCGGGCGCGACGCACAGAGTGTCAACATCGCCGCCGCCAAGGCCGTCGCCGCCGCCGTGCGGACCACGCTCGGCCCGAAGGGCATGGACAAGATGCTGGTCGACACCATCGGCGACGTTGTCATCACGAACGACGGCGTGACTATTCTCAAGGAGATGGACATCGAGCACCCGGCCGCCAAGATGATGGTCGAGGTCGCGAAGACGCAGGACGACGAGGTCGGCGACGGCACCACCACCGCGGTCGTCGTGGCCGGCGAACTCCTCAAGCGGGCCGAAGACCTCCTTGAGCAGGACGTCCACCCGACGGTCATCGCTCACGGCTACCGCATGGCCGCCGAGAAGGCGATCGAGATCGTCAGGGACCTCGCCATCGACATCAAGCCCGACGACACCGGGATCCTGATGAAGATCGCGAGCACCGCCATGACCGGCAAGGGCGCCGAGTCCGCCAAGGACAAACTCTGCGACCTCATCGTCAGGGCCGTCACCATGGTCGCCGACGAGGACGGCACCGTCGACCTCGACTATGTGAAGGTCGAGAAGAAGGTCGGCGGGTCCATCGAGGACTCCGGGATCGTCGAGGGCATGCTCATCGACAAGGAGCGCGTCCACCCTGCGATGCCGAAGAAGGTCGAGAACGCGAAGATCCTGCTGCTCAACGCCGCGGTCGAGTTCAAGAAGACCGAGGTCGACGCCGAGATCAACATCACGAGCCCGGACCAGCTCCAGCTCTTCCTCGATGAAGAAGAGCGGATGATCCGGCACATCGTCGACAAAATCGTCGCCTCCGGTGCGACCGTCATCTTCTGCCAGAAGGGCATCGACGACATCGCCCAGCACTACCTCGCCAAGGCCGGCATCTTCGCCACCCGCCGCGTGAAGAAGAGCGACATGGAGAAACTCGCCCGCGCCACCGGCGGCTCTCTGGTCTCCTCCATCGACGCCATCTCCCCCGAGGAACTCGGTTTCGCCGGGATCGTCGAGGAGCGGAAGGTCTCCGGCGAAAACATGACCTTCGTCGAGCAGTGCAAGAACCCCAAGGCGGTCTCCATCATCATCAAGGGCGGCACCGAGCACGTCGTCGACGAGCTTGACCGCGCCGTGGAAGACGCCCTCCGCGTCGTCGAGGTCGCCCTCCGCGACAGGAAATTCGTCGCCGGCGGCGGTTCCCCTGAGGTCGAACTCTCCCTGCGGCTCCGCGAGTACGCATCGAGCGTCGGCGGCCGTGCCCAGCTTGCGATCGAGGCCTTTGCAAGCGCTCTCGACATCATCCCGCGGACCCTTGCGGAGAACGCAGGTCTCGACCCGATCGACACCCTGGTGGACCTCCGTGCGGCCCATGAGAAGGGACAGAAGACCGCGGGCCTTGACGTCTTCACGGGCAAGGCCGGCGACATGCTCACTCAGGGCGTCGTCGAACCCCTGCGCGTGAAGACCCAGGCGATCAACTCAGCCGCCGAGGCGGCCGTGATGATCCTCAGGATCGACGACGTCATCGCCTCTTCCAAGTCAGCCGGCCCCTCGCCCGAGGAAATGGCGGCGATGGGCGGCGGCATGGGCGGCGGCATGGGCGGCATGCCCCCGATGTAAATTTCCCGCACTCCATTGTTTCAGGCCTCGAAACGGCCTCTTATTTTTTCGTCGTCTCGCGATGTGTGGCGTTCGGGGCGGTGCCGGTCACGTCACAATACAAAAACGAAGATGTTCCTGTTTCTTTCTTCCGATCGTTGAATCGCTTTATTACCAGTTCAAACGCTCGTATCCGGCACAAACGGAAGGTGTTTGCGGGCGCAGATCCTCTGGAAAAAAAGTGGCCCCGGATCAGACGATGTGTCCGTTCATCTGTTCGAGCATCTCCTGCATGTCGATCCAGATGATGAGATTTTTTGTGTCGCCGCTCCCCGACGACTTCTCGTTCACCTTGATGATCCCCTTCACGAAGGCGTCCTGCGTAATGGTGTCGTCCATTTTTTCGACATCGTTCTCAGAGACCTGCGTCACCGAGAGGACATCGTCGACGATGACCCCGACGTTGGAGCCCCCGGCCGCCTCCGGGACGAGGATGATGATCTTCTGCCGCTCCTGACCGGCGGCCTCAGGAATGCCGAGAAGCGTCGAGAGGGTCATGACCGTCGTGATCTCGCCGCGAAGATTGATGATCCCTGCAATATGGGGGGGAGCCCTCGGCACCGGCGTGATCGGGACCATCTCGACGATCTCCCGTGCAAGGGAGATGTCGAGTGCGTAGCGCTCATCCGCGACCTTGAATTCTACTACCTCAATGTTTGTCACACCTTTCACCTTACTTTAATTTGAAAGAGTCCAGGCTTTCCTTCAACTCTCCGGCCATTGCGGCGACCTCCCCGGATGCGCTGCCGACTTCCTGGGCCGAAGCCGCCACTTCCTCGGTGAGGGCGGCCATGTCCTCGACCCGCGCCATCGTCTCTTTCGTCATCCTGTTCGTCACGTCCATTCGTTCCATCATCCGGTTGGTGGCGCTCGCCTGGTCCTCGGTCGCCCGTGCAATCTCTGAGACGTTCTCGTGCGCCACCTTGGTGGCGGCGACAATCTGATTCAGTGTGTTGATGGCATGGTTGACGCTGTCGACCCCGACCGCGATCTCCGTGATGGCCGCCTGGAGACCCCTGCCGGTTTTCTCGCTTTTGGACTGGATGCTGCCGATGAGCTCCTCGATGTTGTTCGTTGCGCTTTTGGATTCTCCGGCGAGGTTGCGCACCTCGCCTGCGACCACGGCGAAGCCTCTGCCGTGTTCGCCCGCCCTGGCCGCCTCGATGGCGGCGTTCAGTGCGAGCAGATTGGTCTGGCTGGAGATGTCGTTGATGAGTTTGACGATCTTGGAGATCTCCTGCATTTCTTTGTTGAGTTGTGAAAATTCCTCGACCCCTTCCTTTGTAATGGTTTCTACCTGATGCATCTTTCCGGTCGCTTCCCGCCCGATCTTTTCGGCTTCGTCCCCGATCCTGACCGCTGCGGCGGTTCCTTCGAGCACGCCCTGTGCGGTGCTGGCGATCTCTTCGATCGATGCCGAGAGGTCGGACATCGCCCGCGCCATCTCTTCGAGGTTATCGAGCTGGCGCTTCGCATCCTCTGCACTCTCCTGGCCCTTGGAGGCGACCTGTTCGATCGCCCGGGATATGTCGACCGAGCTGCGGCTCGTTTCCACCGAACTGCCTTTCACCTTCTCGCCGATGCTTCCTGCCCTGAGGAGCGCCGCTTTGATGCCCTCGCGGGACTGGCGGTAATTGAGTTTGAGGTCGCGGAGCGGGTCGTCGTCCCTGATCTCGACCAGGACGGTGAGGTCGCCCTTCGCCATCCCATCCATGGCGGTCTTCAACTCCTCCGCGCTCCTGGCAAGAAGAGCGGCCTGCTGCTGCGTCTCTTTCTCTTTTTCGAGGAGTGCGGTATTGTCCTGGTAGATGTAGTAGTTGACGTCGATCTCGCCGTTCTCGTCCAGGATGGGAACCTGGAAGAGGCGGAGGTAGGTCTTCGTTTTGTCTTCCCAGGAGATCTCCATGTCCGAGACCGCCATCTTCCTGGTCTCGAACGAGGCGTAGAAATCGTCTCCGGTGGTCTTGATATTGAAGTCGTAGAGTTTTTTCGCCATCAGTTCGTCGTAGGATCC
>JASGMW010000055.1 GCA_030156225.1 Methanofollis sp. | reverse complement strand
CCTCCCCGGCCTAAAGACCGGGGACTCCTTGCGGAGTTAGTTGAATTTGTGTGAAATGAGAGAGATAGGCCCGACATGTATGACAGGCGTCATAGAAAAGGTATAGAGAAGAGCATTGAGATCTCAACCGGGGATACACAATCTGGCATCATTGCACTCATCCCCGGTTGATGCACAGGAGACAGGAAACCTGCCACCGCCCTGAGGCAAAGGGAATGTACGCATGTTTCCCCCGCCTCACGGGAATACTGAGGTAGAACGGATGAAAAGAAGAACTTCACGCCGATATGGAGGAAGGGGTGTATGGCGACTTCTACAAACCATGGTGGTCAAATGCATATAGAATCGACACATGGATCTCGTGAACGAAGGATCGGAGGATTGATGGCAATCCTCTCCGTCCTTTTTATTTGCTGTGCCGGATGCGTTCAGGAACAACCGACGAATCAGTCCGAATGCACCAACAATTCTTTAACAGAACCGATCTCTCGAGCAGATGCAGTCATTATTGCTTTTTCCGATCCAGAAGTTATCAAAGCAATCGAAAATGTATCGTTCAAGATTTCAGTCGGAACCCTGAGCGCCCCGACGTACCCACAGAAGGATTATCCCGGAGAGTTCTACGTCGTCTACATCGAACGTGCCAATAGCAGTACAGACGAACAACTCGAAACACTCGCTGTCGATGTGACCATGGACGGACAGGCCTATAAAATCCGCCGGTTCCCTCCCCGGCCAGAGCAGTGAGTAAACATGACCCCCATACTCCCATCGCCGGCACCGTTACAGAACCGTCCGCACCCTGCTCATGAACGGGGGAGAGGCCCTGGTGTGGTGGCCTACCCTCGGAATCGTGAAAGAGCATTCTCCGATCTTTTTTAGTGTCAAAACGTCGGATTCCGGTCTGGAAGCAGGAAAGACCAGAACGCTCCACCGTCTATTCTCAGGTCTTGCAGAATGTATCTCTGCGCGTGCACGTCGGAAAAAAGCGATCGCCCGCGTCTTTTTCGGCCACCCCGAAGTTCGGCAAAAATCTTCGGGAAGGATTCAACCATGCCGAAATGCCAGAAGATATCTGTTCACATGAGAGTCAGGAAACACCTGCAACGGGTCGGGTCGGCATATGCCGTCGCGGCCGTCCTCGACGATCGGATCGCCGGGGCGACGACGGAAGACGAAAAAATATGGCGTGTCGCAGCCTCGGGCGCAGAGGTACGAGAATGAGCACGCGGGCGACGATCAGAAGCGCGGGCCATCCGGAAAAACTGGCCCGTCTCTTCGACCTGATCCCGGGCTCAGCGCTCGAACCAGAGTGTCCCCGGACAATCGACAGGCCGCAGGAAGAAGGTGATACGATGTAGAACAGGGGTTCCGTCTTTCAATAGGCATGTGCAACACGTAACCACACACGATTCATAGTATCTCGATACTCCTTCGGATTGGCCGGCGAATGATTCACGCACTGCTGCCGGTACACCGCATCCTGTTTTTTTTGCGTTATGGCTTCAGATGCATCGGCGTTGCGCGCATATTTCGGAAACACCGATATTTCCGAATAAGTTCCGGTCTATCCGACCGATCCTCATACCTTTCGGCACCCATTTATACCGGCCGAAGAGGCCACCTATTCTCGGATAAGAGCATGCGGCTGACAGACCGTGGTATCGGTGAAACCGTGCGGGTCATTGCCGTGAATGCTGGGCGAAGGGTTTTGAAACCCGCTCGCCTGAGGGGAATTGCCCGGGGACAAATCAGTAAGGTCGTATCGGCCTCCCGCGGTCCGTTCGTCCTTGCTGTTGGCGGCGGTATCCCTGCCCTCGGCCGCGGGATGGCCGCACGTATTGCCGTTGGGAAGTATTCAGATGAAAAAAACGATTGCCGACCTTGATTGCGGGGAAATCGGAATGGTTGTTGAGATCCGCAGTTCCTGCCAGGAACTGAACTGTTCTGGCATCAGATCCGGCGAAAACGTGAAAATGATCACGCGCCAGCCAATCAAAGGCCCGGTCGTCGTGATCGCAGGCGACGTCGAGATCGCGATAGGCTGCGACCGTGCCGCGGGCGTCGTCGATATCCGGGAGAAAGATCAGCATGACCCTGCGTGACCGCCTTTTCTCCAGCCACCGCTCCGGAGGATCCGACGCCGGGCGGACGCTCCCTCTCATCGGAAATCCGAACGTGAGAAAAAGCGCCCTCTTCAACAGGCTCACCGGCGGCAGCGCCACCGTCAACGTCACGCAGGGCGGTCTTTCGGCGACCGGTATGAACGGAAAAGTGATCGACGTGCCCGGCACCTACTCCCTGGAACCGTGCGAAGGGCATCAAAGACCTCGTCGGCATTCTTCACAGGGCGCAGGTCGCCGATCTCGCAGCCGTCCGGGATCGCCCGGACAGGAAAAAACCCGATCCTTCGATCCGGCTCCCGGGCTGCGCCGGGTGCGGGAGGTACGGATGACTGCTCTGCTCCTCATCAGGAGGGATGCAGCATGAGAGGCCGCCCCCACCCCGATCATTTATGCGGGAAGCGGTGCAACGATGATACGACAGGCGGGCCGTTGCGGCACCGCCACATGATTTCTATGGCACCAGGACGATGCGGCCGCGGACCGCTGAGCAGGAAGGTCGAGGACTATCTGGAGGCGATCTTTCGGGTGGCGCGTGAGAAAGGGTACGCCCGGACCTCGGATGTGGCAAAAGAACTGTCGGTCTCCCCGTCCAGCGTCGTCGAGATGTTCCAGAAACTCGGGCATATGGGGCTGGTGACCTACCGGCGGTACGAGGGCGTGACCCTCACGCCCGAGGGCCGGTCGATCGCCGAAGTGATCGTCTACAGGCACGAGACGCTGAAAGGTTTTCTCTCTCTGATCGGCGTCCCCGAACGGATCGCCGAGGAGGACGCCTGTTTCATGGAGCACGAACTCCACAGCGAGACGATCGAGCGGGTCAGAGAACTGGTCGAGTGCCTGGAACGTTCACCAGCCTTCAAAACGGAATTTGAAGCGTTTATAAAGACGCGCGAGTTCGAGCGGGACCGTTCAGGGAGACGATGATCCTCCGAGGATCGCCGCTTCGATCGCTGCAAGCGGGGCGTCGGTCCTGATCCCGGTGCCCTCGTAGTGCGTTCTCGTCGCCCGGTATCCGTCGTTGCGGAGGCGTTCCATTACGATATCGATCGCCGGCGGCGAGGTTCTGAGCGCCTTTGCGATCCGGTGGTAGTCATAGAAGGTCGAGGTCGGCAGTTCCTCCCTGAGGAGCGGCAGCAGCCGCGCCAGATACGATGCGGTGCCGAGCGCCATTTCAGGCAGCAACGTCTCCATTGCCAGAAGGGTGTCGGGATCGTTCACCGCGCCGAGCCATAGCGGGCCGATCGCCTGCAGGACCGAACCGCAGCAGGGGCAGACGGCTGTTTCGGACAGGAACCCTGTCTTTTCTTCCCGGTAAAAACAGCCGGTGCACTGCATCACATACCCGATCCGGTCGAGCGTTCTGTCGGCGTATTTCACCCGCGGGTGCGTTCTGAGGTGGAGGCGGACGAAATGCTCGTGGGCAAAGCAGAAAAGCGGTTCGATGCCGCGGTCGTATTTGATCATCTCCCGCGCCGCAAAGCCGAGGAGGATGCGCAGCCCGACTTCGCCGTGGTATTCCGTGTTCATCGGGCGGGCGAAGTAACGGCGCATCCCGGCCTTCAGGTGGGCGCCGCAGAGGGGGGCGGTGTCGGTCGCCGTGATGAACAGATACCGTTTCGCGCTCCGGCAGGAGGCGTCAACGAAGGGCGCCGGCGTCCCGAAGGGGTCGAGGTCCACGGCGTCGAACCGCCGGGTGCTCATCAGGGCGTTGGCGTCCTGGCAGGTCACCTCGATCGCCCCGTCGATCCGCCCGGCATTCACCCGGATCTCGGCCGCCGCCGATGGGTCGATATCGTTGATCGTCACGGCGATCCCGGTCTCGTTGGCGACCCGGAGCCCCCGCACCCCGGTCGCACCCATGGCGTCAAGGTACTCAGAAGGACGGACGGCAGCGAGAAACAGTACCGTGCCGTCCCTGTTCGCCTCCATTTTCCGGTTGTAGAATACCCGGGCCGATCCTGGAGGGAATGTCGATTCTTCGTTCTGAACCGGTACTAAAAATGTTGTTTTTCCCTCGGTGACCGGTATCCGCTCCATCGTGCCAGAGAGATAGCCCCTCACAAACCTTAATACCTTCTTGAAGACCACATTGTTAGAGTCTCTGGGCTTGTGGCCTAGCCAGGACATGGCGTCAGCCTCCTAAGCTGAACGCCGGGGGTTCAAATCCCCCCAAGCCCGCTCCTTTTTGCAACGAAATTATTCGCAGTCATCCCCATCTTTATCCGCCGCCGTGTCTATGAGGGGGTATGGAGCGGACTCTGGTGATCCTGGCGGTCTCCGTTGCGGTTGTCGCGGTCTTTTTGATGGCCGGGTGCACCGGTGGCGGCGAAGACACGCCGGAAAATAGTTCCTCGCCCCTTACGGCCGGAGGCAGTGCGGTGAGCGCATATTACCGGCACGCCGCTCTCAACGTTACTCCGGCCTCGCCGTCCTATACCCTGCCCCTTGACCTGAACGGCGTCTGGAACCAGGAGCAGGTGGCTTCTCTCCTCTCGCTGGACCCGAACGCCACCGCCCTTCTCGAACAGAACGGTTTCGTGGTGATCGAAAATCCCTTCAACCCACAGGAGACCGGCATGGTGCGGCCGTACACCATTCTGAAGCAGCGCGGCGTCCCGGTCTTTGTTACCGCCGACTCGGTTCTTCACCTCTACCATATTCAGTTCGACGAAACGATGTGCACGATTGAGGAGGAACGGTTTTACGGTGATCTCTGGGCCCTGGATGCGGCCCTGCTCAACGCTTCAGTCCGGACCTCTCTCACCGCCGAAGGGCAGGCCAGGGATGCAGCCCTGCGAAACGTCGCCTACTTCAGTGTGGCGCAGGCTCTTTTAGCACCGTCTCCTGATCAGAGCGGGGACGATACGGGTTTTTCCCCGGACGATGCAAAGCGCTATACCGCCCCATCCTCACTTCCTGACGCCGCTGTCGACGAACTCGCCCTGATCCGGGCACATGCCGGTCTGGCCGAAAGTCCGATCTTCACCTACACGGAAGACTACTCGCAGTATCTGCCTCGGGGCCATTATACACGCTCAGAACGGCTGAAAAATTATTTCATGGCGATGATGTGGCACGGGCGAATGGCATTTCTCCTCAACGGCGGGGAGGGGGACTCTCTCGTCGGTGCGGACGAAGCAGCGATCCAGACGGCCGCCGCTGCGCAGATCGCTGCAACGCTCAACGCCGATCCCTCGCTGATGGCGCGCTGGGAGCGGATCTACGCGGTCACCTCGTTTTATGCCGGTTATTCCGACGATCTCGGTCCGACCGGGTACATCGAGGCGATGAAGAAGACGTTCGGCGGGGTGAACCGCACCCTCACCGCAGACGAGACTGCCGCTCTTCAGGAGGCTCTCCGGGCGTATCGGACTCCGGCGATCTACGGCGGCACCGGCGACGGAGAGGAGGCGCAACAGGCTCTCAACGCCACCGCAGGCTTCAGGTTCATGGGCCAGCGGTTCGTCCCGGACTCTTACATCTTTTCGGAGCTGGTCTACCCGTACGCCGGCACCTTCACCGGCACCGGCGAACCGTTTACGCTTGTGGGGGGCGAGCGGGCGATCCCGACCGCCCTCGATGTCATGGCCCTGCTGGGTTCGGACCGGGCCGCCGCCCTTCTCGACGAGGGAGAGGACAGCCGATATCTCCACTACGATGATGTCTCCGGCAGGCTTGAGCGTGAGTTCGCCGCCGTGAACGAGAGCGGGTGGAACCGGAACCTCTACTGGAGCTGGCTGTATTCCCTCCGCCCCTTGCTCGGCACCTTCGGGGACGGCTATCCCGCCTTCATGCAGACCGCCGCCTGGCAGGAGAAGGAGTTGACCACCTCGCTTGCTTCGTGGACCGAACTGCGCCACGACACAATCCTCTATGCCAAGCAGAGTTACACGTATCCCACGGCGAGAAGAATCGCCGTTGAACCGCAGGAACAGGCAGTCTCGGGCTACGTTGAGCCCGTGCCCGAGTTCTACAACCGCCTCGACGCCCTCGTCAACATGACGCGGGAGGGGCTCACCGCCTTCGATGCCATGGACCCGGCCCCGGACCGGCGTCTCCAGACACTCGATGCGGCTCTCAGGCGGCTCGCCGATATCTCGGCGCGTGAACTGGAAGGCGAATCTCTCACCGCCGCCGATCACGCCTTCATCAGGAATATCGGCGATCTTCTCGACAGTGCGCTCGAAGATGTCGACGACCGGGCAAAGACGACAACGATCGTGGCCGACGTTCACTCAGACCAGTACAATGATCTCGTCCTCGAAGAAGGGGTAGGCTACACCGGCATCGTTGTCATTGCCTGTCCGGCACCCGACAGATCGGTCACTCTCGCCGCCGGTCCGGTCTTCTCATATTATGAGTTCACCGAACCCCTCTCCGGCCGCCTCACCGACGAGGCATGGCAGGAGCGCCTCCGGGAAAACCCGCCCGCCCGTCCGTGGTGGACCGACGGTTACACATCTCTCGCTGCCGGCCAATCTTGAAATACCCGGCCGTCGCATTTTTTTCCAATGTACGGCTATCTTGCCATTACCCGCCCGGTCAATTCAATTGTCGCCGGGCTTGCCGGGGTGCTCGGCTACCTCATCGCCACCGGCACCATCGTCCCTGAATCCATCATACTGTTCGGAATCGTTGCCCTCATCACCGCAGCCGGCAATGTGGTCAACGACTACTGCGATGCCGGGATAGACGCCGTCAACCGGCCGGAAAGACCGATCCCGGCGGGCACGGTCTCAAGGCATGGGGCGCGTCTCTATGCGGCAGTCCTGTTTGTAGCCGGAAACCTGCTCGCCCTCGTCACAAACCCGTTCTGCCTCGCGTTCGCTCTCTTCAACTCGGCTCTCCTCGTCCTGTACGCCGTCCGGCTGAAAGCGACGCCGCTCTTCGGCAACCTCGCCGTCGCCTATCTTTCGGCCTCGATATTTCTCTTCGGCGGGGCGTTCGCCGGGACAGAGGGCCTTCTCTCCAACCTCCCGGTAGCGGGCGTCACTCTCCTTGCGATGACGGCGCGGGAAATCCTCAAAGACGCCGAAGACATCGAAGGAGACCGCATCGGAGGCGCTCGGACCCTGCCGATGATCATCGGTGTGCCCCGGAGCGTCACTCTTGCCTTCGCCTTCACCCTCGCCGCCGTCTTCCTCTCCATGCTCCCGGTCTTCAGGTGGTGGGGTCTTCCCTACCTTGCGGCGATCGGCCTGCTCGATGCCGGGATGCTGTACCGCTCTCTCAAGGTGCGGGGATGCGCCACTCCAGCCTGCGTCCGCCTCTCTGGCGTCACCACCACCCTGAAGGAGGGGATGTTCCTCTCTCTCCTGATCTTCACCATCGCCGCCCTTCTTTCCTAAATATTTTAATGGTGGGGGTGCATGATCGTAGTGATATATTATGAAGGTTTATCAGAGCGGAGATACCTATATCGCCTCAAAAGGTTCCTTTTTTGACGGGAATGTCCACATACCCGGCGACTTTATCGTCCCGCCTGAGACCCATATCTGGGGATCGCTTGACGTCGAAGGCCGTCTCGAACTGGGTATGCTCTCTACGGTCGGCAAGGATGTCAGGTGCAAATCCGGCGTCATCGGTCGGAGTGTCCGGATCAAAGGGGCCCTTTCGGTCGGGGAGAACGTCACCATCTCGGACAATGTCATCGTAAAATCGGTCTCTGCAGGAGGCGACATCATTTTGCGCCCCGGGATCAAAGTCGGCGAGGTCAGGAGCGACGCCACGATCTATGTCTACGGCAAGATCACGAGCACCCGCCTCATCGGCAGAAATGTAAAGGTTATCGGGAATCAGGCACACCAATAACCGCGATATCCCGCAGTTCGCCCCAGTCAAGGAGGGTCTCGACGCATCCGTCCTTCAGGGTAACGACCCCCACCCCAACGACGCCGGCCCGATCGCAGAGTTCGAGCCCCTCCTTGATCTCCATCAGGCAGCCGACGCCGATGATCGCTTCAGGGCGGTATTTTTTCATCATTCTCTTGATGAGGGTGGAGCCCGGGGCAATGAATACGCGGTAGCCCATCGCCTCGTAACTGTCGATCTCCCGGCCGATATCGCACCTGCCGCAGCGGCGGCAGACGAGCCCCTCGGGAGTGAGATGTGCCGGGCACTCGGCCGACCGCAGGCACTGGGGCAGGTATATGACACGCTTTTCGACCGGGGTCTTCTCGAACTGCTTCATATTCATCGTATTCTGCAGCCGGATCGAGAACTGGAGGAATTCTCTGTCGTCGAAGCCGAAGAACTTGCAGAGCCCCCTGACCATTCCTTCGAGGAGGACCATCCCGGTCTTGGTGAGCCTGGGAAAATAGACCTTCCCCCTCTGGATGGAGAGTATCATGATGAGGATGAGGCAGAGGGATGTGAAAATCATCCCCAGGATCAGCAGGACCGTCACCTCGCCGATGAGGATCATCGCCTGTGTCCAGAGTGGGGAGTCAAGGAACATGTTTCTGTGTTATTCAATGGGCACGGATATATATATCATGGTCAGGGCATGCGGTCGTATGGCGGCAGAAGGACTCCATTTTCAGTAATGATACCAGATATGAGGTCGAGCGGAGTGGTGTCGAAGGCGTAGTTCGTGCACCTGACCCCAACGGGTACGGTCTGCTTCCCGTTGAAGGCGGCGATCTCTGCCCGGTCCCGCTCCTCGATCAGAACCTCGCTCTCGATGCGTCCCGGGTCGAAGGTCGAGAGGGGGGCGGCCACATAGAAGGGAATCTGATGGTGGCGGGCGCAGACGGCGTGCATGTACGTGCCGATCTTGTTAAAGACGGCGTCGTCTGTGATCCGGTCGGCGCCGACGACGACACAGTCGATCTCGCCGCGCCGCATCAGGAACGCCGCTGTCGAGTCGGTGATCACCCGCACGGGAATGCCGTCTGCTGCAAGTTCCCATGCGGTGAGGCGTGCGCCCTGGAGCAGGGGTCTGGTCTCGCAGGCGGTGACCGAGACGTTCTTCCCGTCTGCGACTGCCGATCTGATCACGCCGAGGGCCGTTCCCCAGGTGGCGCAGGCGAGGGCGCCAGCGTTGCAGTGCGTGAGGACCCGCGCGTTGTGCGGCAGGAGAGCGGCGCCGTGCGCACCGATCCGGCGGCAGGTCTCCTCGTCCTCCCTGGCGACGGCGTCGGCGGCCGCGACCGCGGCGTCCTTCGCCGACCCGACGGATCCGGCCCGCCCGATCGCCCCGAGCACCCGGTCGATCCCCCATCCGAGGTTCACCGCCGTCGGCCGCGTGCCTCGCAGGTAGTCCGCGGCCGCCGATACTTCGGTCACGAAGGTGTCGAAATCGCTGTTTCTGTTCTGGAGCGCCGCAAGAGCGACGCCGTACGCGCCGGCGATGCCGATGGCCGGGGCGCCTCTGACTTCGAGGCGTCGGATCGCCGTGGCGAGACGTTCGATGTCGGTGCACTCGACGATCTCAAGTCTTTCGGGCAGGAGGGTCTGGTCAATGAAGCGGATGGTCCCGCCCGCCCGTTCGATCGTCCTCGGGATCATGGCCCGGCCTGCAGGGCGTCGGTGTACGCCCGCATTGCCGCCGCCTCGCCCATCGCCACGCAGTCGGGGATGTCTTTCGGCGCCACCGCGGTGCCGGCCACATAGATGCCCGGCCTGATCGTCGCCACGGTGTTTGTCTTCTCGTCCTGCGTGTGAACGAACCCGGTCTTTTCCAGGGAGATGCCGAGACGCTCCGCGAGCGCGTCCATCTCTGCCGGAGGCTGCATCCCGACCGAGAGGACGACGAGGCCGGGGTTGAGGGTCTCCACCGCGCCGGTCTCCGAGTTCTCCACCTGCAACTCAATGCCGCGATCCCTCTGCGCGATCTCGCCGGGCAACCCGCGCAGGAAGCGGACGCCCATCTCTTCGGCGCGGTTGAAGTACTCCTCATAGCCCTTGCCGTAGGCCCTGATGTCGATGTACAATACCGTCACCGCGATCTCGGGGTGGTGCTCCTTGATCAGGATGGCGTTTTTCACCGCCGCCATGCAGCAGACGCAGGAGCAGTACGGCCGATCGAACTGCATGTCCCTGGAGCCGACGCACTGGAGGAAGACGACGCTTTTCGGGAGGGTGCCGTCGGAAAGAAGCCTCAACTCACCGGCCGTCGGGCCGCTGGCGTTGATCATCCGCTCGAACTCCAGACTGGTGACGACGTCCGGGATCATGAGGTATCTGAGGTTCCCCTTCTTCTGCGGGTCGAAGGTGCCGTAACCGGTGGCGATCACCACGCTCGCCGCCTTCACGCTGAACTCTTCTTCACGGTCCTCGTCGTCGTGGAGGACGGCCTCGCGGCCGCAGACCTCGTAGCAGAGCCCGCAATCGATGCAGTGTTCGGGATCGCGGATCGTGATGTTCGGGACCGCCTGCGGCATCGGGCGATAGATCGCCTTTCTCACTCCGATCCCGGCGTCGAACCGGTTGTAGACCTCCACCGGGCAGACCTCGGTGCAGTCGCCGCAGCCGTTGCACCGTTCTTCGTCCACATAGCGTGGGTGGCGGCGCATCCTGACCGTGAAGTCCCCGACCTCGCCCTCGACCCCGGTCACCCCGGTGCAGGTGTGGACCGTGATCAGGGGGTGGCGCTCCACCTCCACCATCTTCGGGGAGAGAATGCACATCGAGCAGTCGTTTGTCGGGAAGGTCTTGTCGAGCATCGCCATGTGCCCGCCGATCGTCGGTTCTTTCTCGACGAGGCGGACCCGTACGCCGTGCTGTGCGAGGTCGAGCGCCGTCTGGATACCGGTGATCCCGCCGCCGACCACCACCACCTCAGCCATGCCGGTACCTCCCGGCCATCTCGATGTAGACCCGAGCGTTCTCTCTGATCTGCTCCCGCTGCTCCCGGGCGACTTCCCTGACGATCCTGCCCGGGACGCCGAGCACCACCGATCCCGGCGGGACGACTCTGCCCTCGGTGACCACGGCACCTGCGCCGATGATCGAGCCTTCGCCGACGACCGCCCCGTTCATCACGATCGCTCCCATGCCGACGAGCACCTCGTCGGAGATGGTGCAGCCGTGGATGATCGCCCCGTGTCCGACCGAGACCAGATCCCCGATGATTGTCGGGTGGCCGGTGGAGCCGTGGACGGTGGCGTTGTCCTGGATATTGGACCCGGCGCCGATGGCGATCCGGTCGCGGTCGCCCCTGAGCACGGCGCCGAACCAGACCCCTGAACGGTCGCCGATGGTGATGTCACCAACCAGAACGGCGTTTTCCGCAATGAAGACCTCCTCGCCGATGCGCAGATTGTGGTTCATACTAATAGTATTGGTACCTCATGACTATGAATGAAGATTATGGTAGGGGGCACCTTCTCCCCCCTGCATGCCGGCCATAAAAAACTCCTCTCCCGGTCGTTCGAACTTGCGGGCCCGGAAGGGCTGGTGGTGATCGGTCTCTCCTCCGACACCTTTGCCGGGCGCAAAACCCATCCTGTGATGACGTACCGGGAGAGGAAGGCAGCGCTGGAGAAGTACGTGCGGAGTCTCCCCACCGGGGCCAGCTGGGAGATCGAGGAGTTGAACGACCGGTACGGCTCGGCGCTCGAAGCGGACTTCGACATCCTGATGGTCTCGGAGGAGACCCTCCCTGTCGCCCTCGAGATCAACAGGCTCCGTCGGGCGAAGGGGAAAAAGATGGTGGAAATTTATCAGATCGCCTGCGTGCTCGCAGAGGACGGGCGATGGATCTCGTCCACCCGGATCATCAGGGGCGAGATCGACGAAGCCGGCCACCTCATACGATGAGAGCCGTTCCCCACTTCCTGCCGGGATCAGGAGTGTGATATCCCGAAGATAGACTTTTATCCCCTACGGAAAAGAATAGAATAGATTCATGCTTCCTGATCAGGATGAGGACTGCAGACAGATACGGATCCTCCACATGGATAACGATCCTGTTCTCTCCAGGGACATCAGGTCTTTCTCGGAAAACAACTGTTTTTCAGTCGTATCCTGTAACTCAGAACAGGAAGCGCTCGAACTGCTCAAAAAAGACTCTTTCGACATCGTCGTTGCAGAACACCGTCCTCCCGACATGGACGGCGTCGCTCTTCTCAGAGTCGTTCGCCTCATCTCACCTCATCTCCCATTTATCTTCTTCACAAACAACAGGGACGAAAGCCTTCCGATCGACGCTCTCAATGCCGGCGCGGATTATTATATCCGGAAAGGTGGAGATCAGAAATCCGGATATTGCGATCTTCAGGAAAAAATCTCTCATGCCGTCAGAAAAAGAGAAGGGAAATGGGATCAGAGGGAGAACATCGGGCAGTTCCGATGTATTGCCGAACACTGCACCGATCTGATTCTCGTTACCGACTGGCATGGACACATCATCTATGTTTCCCCTTCATCCATGGCCGTACTGGGTTACATGCCCGAAGAGTTTCCGGGAGCCGTATCGAACGACGATATCGTCTGCATGACAAGAGACGGAGATGAGGGCCGGGAGGGGGCGCACAATGCAGGACGCGAGATCAGGGCCAGAAGGAAAGACGGATCATATGCGGTTCTGGACGTCAGAGACTCTCCGGTATATTTCGACGGTGTATTCCAGGGTACCCTGGTGATCGCGCGGGACGTTACGCATACGAGAACAGTGGAGCAAACACTCAGAAAAGTCAACAAAAAACTGGCTCACCTCTCCTCGGTCACCAGACACGACATCCTCAATCAGGTTGCGGTGCTGGTCGGATATCTTGAACTCCTCCAGGATGACCTTCAGGATCGGCAGGAGGTTCTCGATGTCCTGAAGATCATTGAAACGGCAACCAGAAAGATCGAGCAGCAGATCACCTTCACCAGAGAGTACGAGGGTCTCGGGATGGAAGAGCCCGGGTGGCAGAATATCGAGGAAATCGTCGCCAATGCGCTCCGACATCTGAAAACGGAGGGAGCAAACGTTGTCGTCTCCACCGGCACCCTCGAGGTCTATGCCGATCCGATGCTGTGGAAAGCCATCTCCAGCCTGTTTGACAATACTGTCAGGCACGCCGGCACGTTCACCGAGATCACCGTCACCTTCAGGAGCGAGGGTGAGGAGGGGTGCCTCACCATAGGGGACAACGGTGCCGGCATTCCCGACGCTCTCAAAGAGCGGATATTTGCCAGGGGTTATGGATCGCATGCCGGCTTCGGCCTGGATCTCGTGAGAGAGATTCTCGAAATCACCGGGCTCTCTATCAGGGAGGTCGGGGAGGCTGGAAAGGGGGCATGCTTTGAGATCCGTCTTCCGGCAGAAACCTGGCGGTGCTGATCTCCGGAGGAGCGGCCGTCATGGCAAAAACATCTATACCGGCATTTCCGTCGCCGTCGTTCTGGTGGGCATGATCGCGACGAGCAGCCCGGTTGAGGCAAAGAAAAAGGTCATAATCAGGTCATCCTGCCGGAGGTCGCCCCCTGACTTCTTATCTTCTTCTTCCATCATTTCGGCTGCCCAATCCCTGATCTCCCCCGCCCGGCTATCTTTCGCTCCCTCCGGCGCAATATTTAATTACTCCAAGCAGCCTAATTACC
>JASGMW010000054.1 GCA_030156225.1 Methanofollis sp. | reverse complement strand
CACCAGGTCGCCGCGGACGTCGAAGACAGCGGCGGTCGTGAGGTCGTCGCCCCCGGTCCAGCGTTTGCCGCGGTAGCCGTTGGCGACGACGGTCGCATCAAGGGTCCGGATGTTGTTGTCCTCGTTCGATTCGGCGATGCTGTGCTCTGCATCGGCGGTGACGGCGAGGCCGGCGACGGCGACCGTGCCGGTGGCGCCGCTGACGTTGAACCCGACGGCGAAGGCGCTGGCATCGGCGTCGCCGATGTTGGTGATCTTCGCGGTGTAGGTGTTTTCAGAGAGGGAGAAGACCTCGCCCCTGTTGGAAGAGAGGGTGCTGACCGTCAGGTCGGGGGTATCGCCGCCTGAGGAGCCGGCATATTCGACGACCAGGAACTGCTGGATGGCGACCATGCCCCCGCTCGTGGTGCCCTGAATGCCGGCAACGTTGCCGGTTGCATTGAGGAGACTCGTAACGTCGAAGGTCTGGGCGGAGGCGGTGCTGGCCGTCCCCTGCCAGGCGTTCGTGGCAACGGTGTTGCCGTTGAAGAGGAGGTTGCCTTCATCCGGTCCGGCGCTGCCGACGAAACTGTACAGGGTGGCGTTCTGGACGTCGGCGGTGTCGATCGCCATGCCGGTAAAGGGTGCGTAGGCGGTCGCTTCCTCCATAGTGGTCCCGTAACTGTTTGCGGAGTAGCCGAGTTCATCGCACTCTTCGTTGATGAAGATCTGTTTTCTGGTGGCGGAGGAGTCGCTGTAGACGACCGCAAGGGTGCTCGGGTAGAGAGCGTTCCTGTTGCCGTCGTTCGGGGTCGTGACGAGGGTGTTGTCGCCGTCCCTGACGAAGTGGCTCGTGACGTCGACGGCCGGGTAGAGACCGTATTCGTAGTCGGCATAGGCGCCGAAGTTGCTCATGTCCATGTACGGCGTGCCGAGGGCGATGGTGTTGCCGTTGAAGGTTGCCGTCAGGTTCGGCACGCCGGCGGCGGTCTGGTCCCAGTTGTACGAGAAGAAGAGCCAGGCTTTCTCGACGGTGGCGCCGGCCGGGATGGGCAGGTCGCCGGTCGTCCAGGTCTCGGTCCGGTCGGTCCAGCCGACCGCCTTATAGGCGCTATCTGGCTGGGTGAAGGAGACGACGTCCCCGCGGAGATCGTAGGTGTGTTGCGTGGTGATGTTGCTGCCGCCCTCCCAGTAGATCCCCTTGCCCTTGTAGCCGTTGTACTTCACGGATTTCGCAGCGCTGGTCTTGTTGTTGTTGGCCTCGTCCGTCTCGGCGATGGCGTTGTCCGGGTCCACCGCAGCAGTGTAGATCACCGTACCGCCTTCAAGGTTGCGGATCGTCGGGTCGGTGAGCGTGACGGTGCTCGTCGCACCGCTCGCGAGCGTTGCGATGGTCGTGGTGTCGACCGGGACGGTGCCGCTGGCGACGTCGCTCGCATACACGGCGACCGTGACGTTGGAGGCGGAGTCGGGTCCATTGTTCTTGACGTTTGTGACCCTGACCGGGTTGGGCTCCCTGGCAAAGACCGCACTGGCAGGGATGGGGTTGACGACGCCGGTGATCGTGAGGTCGACCTGAGTGGACGGCGCACTGACCGCGATGTAGTCGGTCTTCACCTCGACGTCGCTGCCCTCGGCGTTCGTGGCGGTGAGCGTCACGTTATAGGTGCCGGCGCCGGCATAGACGTGGATCGGGTGCTGCTCGGTGGCGTTCGTACCGTCGCCGAAGTCCCAGAGCCACGCGGTCGGGACGTTCGCAGATATATCGGTGAACTGCACCGCAAGCGGCGGCCGCCGGTGACCGTGATGTAGTCGGTCTTTGTCTCGGTGTCAGAGCCGCCGGCGTTGGTGACCGTCAGATTGACCGAGTAGGTGCCGGTGCCGGTGTAGGTGTGCACCGGATGCTGTTCATCAGAGGTGCCGGCGTCCCCGAAGTCCCATGACCACGCGGTGATGCCGCCGGTCGAGACCGCGCTGATATCATCGACATAGAAATTGATATTCGGGCTGGACTCAGGGAGATAGAACGTGAGCGTGTGATTGCCTGAATAGCTGCTGGTATCGATGGTGTGCTCGGTCCAGGATAAATCATAGATATTGGTGATCACATCGGTGTCGTCGATCTTCACGTGAGGAGCACTCTGCCCCAGATATGACCAGAACGTAATGGCGTCAACATCCGTCAGGTCGATGGTCTGGGATGCAGAGAAGGTACCCACCTCAGGATCGCCTGCCTTGAGATACAACCCATATGTTCCAGAATGCTGGTCTGAAGCGGTCGCCTCACCTCGATATTCGTCGGTTCCGGTAACGGTCCACCCGCTGACGTCGCCGGTTTCAAACCCGCCGTTCGTCACCCGTTCCTCGCTGCTGCCGCTGCTGACGGAGAGGTCGGTGAACTGCACCGTCAGCGGGGCGGTGCCGCTCGTCACGTTCGCCGTGAAGTTCGCCGTGAAGTTCGCCACCGGGGCGGTGCCGCCGCTGCCGATCGAGTAGTCTTCAAAGGGCGCCATCAACGGGGCGGTGTCGTTGCCGAGGCCGTCCGGGATCTCATATGGCGTGTCCCCGATCCCGTCGCCGTCCGCGTCGGTACCGGTGTAGTCGGACCAGTAGTTGCCGAGCTCGCCGGTGTGGGTGATATCGTTATACGTGTAACTCATTGGCGGGCTTGTCCAGACCGTGTCGGACGGGATGGGACCCGTAGACCATAATATTTCGGCACAGTCGGTATAGTTCAGGAAATCGTTCATGAATATATTGCAATTGGCGGCACTTGAGATGCTATAATACCCGAATAGAGTACCCGGTCTATCAACATGATTATAGGCAATCACGCAATCTTCAACCATACCCATAAGTAAAATAGATGCGCCTCCGGTGCCGCCAGTCACTGTGTTATTCGTTACTTTCAAGCCTTCAGAATTATATTCTTCTATCAATCCATACTCTGCCGAACAATCTATAAATGTGTTCTCATCAATCGTAGGATTGGCACCTGCAGAATCTATGAGATAATAATTGCCAGAACACCCGTTAAAGTAATTTCCCTCAATCGCTGAATTGGCATCGTTAGTGGTTAAAATATAATCGCCTGTACATGATTCAAAATTACAATTTTTCAGGGTGAATCCGGAACTGTTCTCAGCGGTAGCAGCTGAGGTGTAAATTATCGAAGAAGTACCATCTTTAAAAGTAATTCCCTCAACAGTTACATCTTTGTTATAGACTTGAATCGCAGCATTCGACATATTAAAAATGGTTGTCGAAGCATCTTCTCCTTTCAGGGTGAGGCCATCTAAATGATATGCAGTGCCCTCTTGATAATAGATTGTAATGGTGCCGCTAAGCACGTACGTCCCATTGTGGAAATAGATCGTATCATCCGGGGATGCACCATTAATAATGGACTGCAGGTTACCTGCATCTCCCGGATACACATCGATCGTCGCGGCCCCTGCCGGGGACACCGCAAGACAGAAACATACCGCGATCAGGATAACTGAAAATTCACAAATTCTTCTTATTCTCTCTCTTTTTAACTGATAACCTTCTCCGATCATGATAACATCTCCATCGTACATATTATATAATTTTCAGAATTCAGAACTGACGTGAACGAAGCGGAAGAAGGGGGCCGTGCACCCCTTCCATCTCTAAAAAATAGTCTGGTTCTGGTAAGATTACGCCACATGAGGAACGACCTCGAGTCTGACGTAGTCTGTCTGTAGCGTTGAAGTGGTTCCGGGTGGCGGAATTGTACGAGTCACACCATTCTGGACGACAAGAACGTTGACAACTTTATTGTCGATATAGTTCGCCGGTGAATCAGTTGCATAATTGAGCGTGATCTCACTTGTAGACACCTCCGTGTCGACCTGGTCGTACGTGTTGGTGCGATCGTTCCAGAGGTACAGCGTCGCACCGTTGGTCGAATCCCGGCCCTTTCCAATCCAGGTGACGTTCAGATCCTGGATATTGTCGTCCTCGTCGATTTCGAACGTGAATCTCTGTGCGGCATACCTGTCGCTACTTGCAGTTGTCGTATAGTACACATTATCATCGGTTTCGATGGCAGAACTCGTGAATGAAGTATTCACGAGATCGATGTCATTCAGTGTGCCGTCGAAGGATGTGTTGTAATACGCAGAGAGATTGCAGTCCGGCGTCTTGTTCGAGAAGTCATAGACCCGGCTGATGTTGTCCAGCACCAGCGCCGCCATGATCGGTGAGACATAGGCCTCGCCCTCGTAGCTGGTACCAGTCCACGAGGCATCGATCTCGCCGTTGTTGTCGTCGTCGTGACCGCGCCAGAAGACCAGTTCGTTGTTGCCCACCAGGTTGACGATCTCCTTCAGCGGTGTTCCATCGTGTGCGGTCGTGAACACGTCGAGGTCGAAGTAGCTGCCCTCGCTACAGTCGGCCACGTCGTCATCGTCGAGCTGGTACTGCGTGTACTTGCTGATGTTCCACGCAATGTTGGAGAGGTTGCGCGGGGAGTCGGCGGCCGACGGGGCGTTGAAGTAGAGATAGTCGGGCTGGTTGGCCGTACCCACGTACTGCATGGCATAGACCTTCGCCTCGTCGGAGGAATAGGCTGTGCCGTTTATCAGGGTCAGGGCGTTGTTGAGTTCCCCGTAGCCAGCATCATAACGGAGGTTCACGTTGCCCACGTTGATCCAGTACGCCATTTTATGACCTGACGTATTCTCGATTGCCGCAACGAGCACAATTCCGTAGACCCGGCCGTCGATCGTGCCGGACGTCGTCACCGTCGCCGCAAGGGTCGATCTGTCGAGATAATCGGTCACGTCCTTGCAGATCAGCCACTTGCCGTTCCCTGAACAACAGGTGCTGGCGTCCATATCGCTTTTGTTCAGCCTCGCCGGGCCCATATCGTAGGTGCCCGACGAGTTCGTAACGGTGATGTTCGCCCATCCGGTATGGTTCTCTGTCCCGCCCCAGACGCCGGTGTACAGGTGCGCCCACCTGACCGTCCCGGTCGGGATGCTGGTGTAGCCGACGACGTAGGGCGGCGCCGCCAGTCCTGAATGGTTCCCCTCGTCGATGTAGACGAACCCTTTCAGAGTGCCGCTCTCGTTGGTCAAAAGGGAGTGACCGTCATAGTCATACCCGGTCGGCCACGCTGCCGCCGGCGCCGCCATCGCAAGCGCCGCCAGCATCGCAAGCATGCCGGTCAGCATGTACATTGTGCCTGTTTTCATTCGTTACCTCCCATGCAGGGTCGTTCGTTGCGGGGGGGCATGGTCCTCCGCAACAGGCGGTGATTTGTTCTGGTACTACATATAGTTTTATATTTCACATTAGATCGGACACCATAAATAATAGTTGTTAAAATCACCACGTTTTTCTCAGAATAGTATTACTTGACTCCACAAAATCGAAAAACGGACGGGAGGCCCTCAACGACCGCACGTCCCCTGATCGTCCCGTCGCCGAAGACGCACAATCGTTCGGCGGTGCCGACGGAAAAGAGGCCGCCGCACCCCCTGCAAAAAAATGACAACCCCTGTGATGAGGCGGTCATTCCTGGCGTATGGCAGGAACGTGCAGTGGCGGTGCAGACGCGGCATCTGCCGTTCGTTTCCACCGTGACCGGCAGGTGTTTCACCACGATACCGGCAGCATATACCGGTCTATCATCGACCGTGAATGCAGGACGGCGCCATCCGTTTTGCCCGACGTCCACAGGGAAAAAATGCTCAAAAAAAGGAGGCGGATCATGACGCCGACAGGTCGGCCTCGCACTCGGTCGTCTCGTACGGCTGCACGACGACGTCTTCGAGCACCTTCGACCCGCCCTCCCCCACCACCTTCACATCGTACGAACCGATCTTGAGGTAATGGAACGTATGCGGCGTCCGCATTCCGGTATCCCTGTTGAACAGGTAGATCTTCGCACCCGACGGCGCGCTCTCCACCGTCATCGACCCGAACGTATAGGGATCCATCCTCAGATCGACCTCCGCGTCCGGCCCGCTCCTGCCGGCATGCGTCAGATAGATATCCTTTTCCGCAGGAAGCGATCCCGGTTTCGAGACTGATATCAGGTGCCGCCCCTCCGAGAGGTTCTCGATCACATACGGCGTTGCAACACCGGTCGAAAACCCGTCGACAGAGATCCCGGCGCCCGCCGGTTCCGAGGCGACCAGCACCGAACAGGGTGCGGGGATCTCCGTGCGGATCTTCATCGTCCCATTCGTCTCGATGAAATCGGAGATCTCTTCAGAGAGAACGCTCCCGTTCACGTGCACCGTAACATACCCGTTGATCCCGGCCACATCGATCGTATCCGGGATCGTGCCGGCCGCATACCGTCCGTTCACCGAGAACGGACATCCCGAATAGATCCCTGACTCCAGGTTGATCGACCGCTCGATCACGTCGGGACCGCTCGTAAACATCACCGTGGTCACGGCGTTCCGATCGATCCAGACCCGCTGCTTATCGGTCCTGAACTCGGCGCCGTTCTTCTTCACCTTGATGGTGTGCATCCCCTCCTTCAGCCCGTACACCAGTTCAGGCGTCTTACGATCGATCTTTTTGCCGTCCACATACACGTCGGCTTCTTCGGGATACGAGTCGACATAGACCCCGCCGTACCGGTTCTCCTCCCACGCGCGCAAGCAACCCACACTGCACATCTCCTTCCCGAATGTGGAAGCACCGGTATCAAAGGTGAGATACACCTCATCGTCGTGCGCCAGACGGACCGTCTCCTCCACCGGGTCGAACTCGTCCAGCACCATCCTCACCGTATGGTTCCCTCCGGCGATCGCGTGGAGGGTGACCGGCGTCGTCGATCCCAGGTACTCCCCGTCAAGATAGACGAGAGCGCCCGGGGGGTTCGAGAGAAACGCAAGATCGAACTGCATCGTCGTGATGTCGACGGGCGTCGGGGTGGTGGCCGTGACGGTCGGCTCTACCGAAACGCCTGACGCACCCGGGATCCCGGAAACGTTTCCGGGAGAGAGAGATGTTTCTTCAGGCGCATTCAACCCGAAAATGCCGAGAAACACCGTCGCAACATTGCCGAAGAAACCGATCACCCCGTCGAGGAAGGTCGGCCCGCTCTGCACCGTCCCCGGCCTGAGGCCATATGTTCCTCCCTGCGTGATCCTGGCCGTGAGCGTGCCGTCCTGTGCGTCGACCTCCGTATCGATCGTCTCTCCGGCGCCCGACGCCCCGTCGTACCTGACGAGATCGTATGCGCCCGTGAAGTTGAGGCGGTTCATATGGACGATCATGGTGATGGGAATATCGGCCTTCAGATCGTCCTCGCCGACCGTACACGTCCAGTTCCCGTCGGCTATGGCGGTCTTCAGCGTCAGCGTCGTCACGTGTTTGCCGGTGCCGTCGGTGATCACGGTCCCCTCAGGAACGAAGAGTTCGAGGACGCCGTCCTTCGACAGAACATGCGTCGCCTCCAGCCGCCCGTCCGACTCATTGAGCGCCAGCCGCGTGACGCCCCCGGAGATTGGTGTCTGTCCGACAGCGGGGGTCACGTTGCCGGCCGCAGTACCCGCCGCGGAGCCGGCGCCGGCAGCGCCCTGCTGAACGACCAGGATCGCACCCCGGTTCTCCATATAATCCCCCTTTGTGGAGGTGATGTAACTCTGGATCTCCGCCTCGTTCCCGGACGTCAGCAGATACGGCCTGACGTTCAGTTCGGCGACGCTGATCGCCGAGGACCCGCCGACCAGCAGGTTGAACCACTCGCCGTCGTTGAACGTGATCCGGTGCTCGTCGTCGTCCACCCCGGACGCCGCCGTGGACAACAGGATCAGACGGGCGGCACCGACTCCTGCAGGATCGATCGTGCCGTCGAACGGCGCCGTCGTAATGCAGTCGTCGCTCGTCGTCCCGAAATCAGGATTTGCATACAGGGTATCCGAACCCTCGTCGATCCAGTACGTCATCTCTGGCGCTGCCGGGTCCTCGACGACGACCAGCATCCCGACGCCGTAGGTTGCGAACACGTCGTCCTTCCGCCCGTCGTTCGTCACCGTCACCACATGGGCTCCTTCTATGCCGCCCTTCAGATCGGTGACATTATAGGCGAGGGTCTCCAGAAGATAATTGTAGACGCCCTCGTTCTTCCGGTCGCCGTACACTCTGTCCTTCCTGAACTCGGTCCCATCGACCTTCAGGACGATCCGCGCCTCGGTGCCGCTCTTGAGTTTGTCGTCATGCCCCCAGGTGGTATAGATGTACAGCCTGGCCATCCTGACCGTGGCGTTCGGAACGGCCGGAACGTCGATGGAGAACTCCCTGGTCTCCCCGGCATGGATCAGCCCGGTATAATCGCTGAACGCATAATACGAGACGTTCCCGTGGAGCGTCCCGGTCAGGTACGTCTTCAGCTGCGTGCCGGCATACCCGTAGTCAGGCGTGGAGCCGTCGCCCCCGGCATCGTCGCCCGAAGATCCGAACACCAGGTTCACCGCAGTCGTCCCGTCCTCCTCGACGCTTGCGGTCTTATAGACCGGGCTGTAGCCGTCCAGCCGCGCCTCCA
Organism: Methanofollis sp.; assembly: GCA_030156225.1. Classification (GTDB taxonomy): domain Archaea; phylum Halobacteriota; class Methanomicrobia; order Methanomicrobiales; family Methanofollaceae; genus Methanofollis. The sequence continues at coordinate 6,995 of JASGMW010000054.1, read as the reverse complement.
CCGTATAATCACCGATGATGAGATTGTTCAGGGTTGTGGGGGTCCGGACCGACATATTTGCGTTCTCATAGTCGCCGCCGTCAAGGTACACCCACGCCCCTGAGGGCTCGGACGTCACCTCGATGCTCCCGGTGATCGGCTGGAGATCGAAGTGCACCGTGGTATTGGTCCCTTTCTTCACGGTGACGTAGCGATCGTCAGGCACCTGGTAGCGTTCGCGTTCGACCCGGACCGTGTGCTCCCCCGCGACGATGCCGCCGAGGGTCGTATTCGTCATCTGCGGGAGAAGTTCGTCGTCCAGGTAGATCCCGGCACCGTCCGGAGAGGACGTGACCTGGAGTGTCCCGACCTCCTGTTCTGGATATTTCACCGAGAGAAGCGCAAGCGGGATCTTGAAAAACGCCCCGAGAAAACTCTCGCTGCTCCCCTGGACGCTCATGTCCCGGGTATAGGTCAGCGCGCTGTCCCCGCCGGGCGTGATCGCATCGGTCACATCCCAGGTCTGGTATCCCGAGTATGCCCCCTGGGGGTCGTGCGCATCGAGCGACTCGCCGTTGAACGTGAACTCTCCGACATTGCTCGCCATATACACCACCGAGAGGTCCGCGGCGTACTCGCGTTCGTCGTCCTCCGGCAGAACGTTCGTTGAAAACGTGGTTTCGCCCTCAAAGGTCTCGCCGAGGAGCTCCTCGACATAATACGAGTGAACGTCGTGTCCCTGGTTCACCCAGTAATACACCTCGTCGCCGTCGCCGTCGTCATAGGCGACGACCAGCGTGATGATCTTGATCCGCCCGTCGAAGGTTCCGGTAAACCCCTCGGCCTTTTCGGTCGTAACATGCGCCGTCACGGTCCCATCCTTGATCTGATCGGTCACGTCGTACCACATCAGGTAATCGCTCGTCACCCGGTTGCAGTGATCGTTCACCCAGACCGGCCCGTCGCCCCCATTCACCGGGAACGAGTACGGCACCTCGAGATCCTCGACGCCCAGCGTCTTCATCCCGTTGCCCCCGTCGAACCGCACGGTCGCCCGAAGTTTATAGTTGTTCTGCATATGCCCGCAATAGGCGGACGTATAGAGACGGGCCCACTTGATCTCCGTATAGGCCGGCAGGGTGAACGTCTTCGTGATGTCGATATCACTCTGACTCGTCCCCACAAAGGAGTCGTACCAGAGCCCTCCTGACACGACGCCGCTCTCCTCGGTCGTGAGCGGGATGCCGCCCACGTACTGGTCGGCTGCGGCACAGGCAGGCAGCAGGACCAGAAGCAGTGCAACACACAACACTTTTTTTGACATCATTGCCATTCACACCCCCGTCCGGATCGCCGTCACCGGGTTGAGCCTGGCGGCCTTCAGCGCCGGGTAAAACCCGGAGAGCAGGGAGAGGACGATGGAGATCACAATCCCGAGCACGAGGATCTCCGGCGTGATCAGGGTGATGTCCCCCTCCGCAAACGTGGAGAAGGTGTCGCCCAGCTGGGCGACGATGAAAGGCTTCCCGAAGACGTTGATCGCCCAGGCACACACAATGCCGAAGAGATCGCCGAGCACCCCGCCGATCAGGCCGATAAACAGACACTCGTAGAGGATGAGCTGGACCACGTCGCCGGGCGACGCGCCGATCGCCATCGTGATCCCGATCTCGCGGGTCCGTTCGAAGATCGAAGTGATCATCGTGTTCATGATCATCAGCGCCCCCACGATCAGGGCCACCCCCGAGAAGAACGCGAGGAGCAGGACGACCACGTCCATCAACCGATTGACCGACTCGATCTGCTGGAAGGCGCCGGTGGCGGTGAGTCCGAGGTCCTTGATCCCGTCGACGACCGTGAAGACGTTGTCTGGATCATCGGCCCTGACCAGCACGCCGTCGAAGGACGCGTCGCCGCCCCGCAGCTCCTGCGCCACCCCCTGGTCGATCAGCATCAGCTGATCGAACTGGTCGTCCCGCTCCTGCAGCACGCCCACCAGGGTGAAGTCCACCTCCTCGTCGACTGGCAGACCGTTCTCGTCGTACTCCCGGATCAGGATCGGTACCGTATCGCCGAGACGGACCCCCTCATAGCGCTGGAGCGTCTCGGCGACGTCGTGGCCGAGCACCGTCTGCCGGGACCCCGGTTCGATCTGCCCGCCTCTGAGGTACCTGGGCTTGATCACATCTCCGATACCGGTCGGATCGATACCCATGACGCCGAGATAGGTCTGCCGTTTCGTTGCGTACGCCTCCCGTATCACCGCCGTCGAAGCCAGGATATGAGGTATCGCCGTGATTTCGTCGATCTTTGCCGGCGTGATCAACTGGATGGTCCCGCCGCGGATGTCGGCCGTCGCCTCGATGAGGGTCAGATCGGACTGGTCCTTGATCGCCTCCACCGCCTGGAACCTGATCCCTTCCCCGAGAGAGACGGTCGCCACCACCGCAGCCACGCCGATCGCGATGCCGAGGGCGGTGAGCAGCACGCGCATCCGCTTTCGCGTCACCTGCCGCGCCGAAAGTTTCAGGTATTCGATGAATTTTTCCAGTTTCATGCCGTCACCACCCTCCCATCGAGGAGTTCGATCGAACGGTCGGCCCGCTTCCCGAGCTCCCGCTCATGGGTCACGACCAGAAACGTCGTTTCTCGCTCCCTGTTCACCGTGCGCATCAGGTCGAAGATCTCGTCGCTCGTCTTCGAGTCCAGGTTGCCGGTCGGTTCGTCGGCGAGGACAATCGCCGGATTCCCGACGAGGGCCCGCGCGATCGCCACCCGCTGCTGCTCCCCGCCGCTCAACTCTCTGGGATAATGGTCGGCCCGGCGGGCAAGGCCCACCAGCTCCAGGAGCGCCAGTGCCCGTTCCTCCCTGACCGCTTTTTTCTGGAAATTGAACACGAGCGGGTACCCGACGTTCTCCTGTGCCGTCTGCGTCGGGATGAGGTTGAAATTCTGGAAGATAAAGCCGAGCGCCTCTCTTCGAAGGGTGATGAGCGCGTCCCGGTCGTCAAAGTCGACGCGCCTCCCGTTGATGACGACCTCGCCCGAGGTCGGGCAGTCCAGCCCACCGAGAATGTTCAGGAGGGTGCTCTTGCCGCTCCCGCTGCGCCCGAGGAGCGTGACGAACTCTCCTTTTTCAAGAGCGATGTTCACGTCGTCGAGGGCGATCACCTGTTCGTTATATGCCTTGGTCAGTCCCTGCGTCTCCATCACGATCGCCATTCAGATCACCTCACCTCCGCCCAGAGGACGGCGTTTGTCAGGACCAGGTAGTCTTTTTCATCCTGTACCGCCGCGAAGTTGTTTTCGGAACGCAGATAGGGCAGCACGTCCCTGCGGTCGATCCCGACCTGCCGCAACTCGTCTGCGTCGAAAATATTCGCCCATTCTTTCCCGTTCGAACCCGGGAAGAGAGCAGAAAGGAGTGCATCGAAGAACGACGGCATGCTGGTCTCTCCCTCGCGGTTCACAAAGAGCCGGTTGATCTCCGGGATGTTTTCCCTGGTATATCCCCCCGACGGGGCGACGATGAGGAGTTCTGCCGATGAAAGTTCAGAGCGGTCGACGGTCCCTTCGAAATCGATCCTGCCGGTCGCCATCGCGGGCGTGATCCCGTAGCTGTTGTACAGGAGGTCGGCCCCCTCCTTCACCCAGCAGTGCGCCTCAGGCGACCCCGGACTTTCGTAGACCGCAAGCGCCCCGATCCCCTGCACCACAAAGGTCCGGTTGTCCTCGGCCGCATTCTCAAGAACGACGGTGAACGAATTCTTGCCGGGCTGCAGATCGGCCGTTTCGAAGATGTCCATCCCTGTAAAAAAGTCGTTGGTGCTCACAAATCCCTTGGAGTCGACGTATCGTCCGGTCATGTTGAGGCGCTCACCGGTATCGGTGCGCGTGACCGAGATCGACGGGTAGATCGCGTTCTGGTCGAGTTTGCTCCAGGCCCAGTAGACATAGAAGCGCTGGTACCTGACCGTCGCCTCCGCCGGGAGCGTCATATCGAACGCGACCGCGTACGTGCCGCCGGGTGCAATGGCACCGCTGTAGGTGCCGTTTCCCGTGGAAAATAGGTACCCTCCATGGAGTGTCTCATGGAACGCCGTAACGAGGGGTCTGTCTCCCGCATAGGTGGCCGAAGCCGCCGAAACCAGGAAGAGCGCCGTACACACGATGACGGCGATCAACAGACCCCTACGGGAAGACATAATCGCCCTCCGCCGCGTTGTTCCCTCTGTCCGCATCCCTGACTGTCCCGCGTTCGTCCGCAACCACCCTGAGCCGATGCGTGCCCGGCGTCGTATACAGCGGGATATCGATCGTACGTGTTTCACCTGCCTTCACCCCCCCGTCGAGATGTTTCACCGCCGCCCTGGCACCGTCGAGATAGATGGTGAGATCGAAGGACGACGTATCGCTTCCGCCGCCGTTCGTGATCGTGACCGGCACGACATAGTCCTCGTAGCCCGCCGCAGCGGCAGGGGACGCAATCAGCATCACGGAGGGCGCGATCACCGCGCACACGAGCAGGAGCGCTGCGAGTTTCCTGCCGGGCGGGCGCCTGAAGAGGAGGAACGCAACGCAGATCCCGGCAACCGCGGCGAGCACCGGCACCGGCGACTGCCGGCTTTCGGTCGATTCGGTCCCGGCGCGTGCCGGCGCTCCGATGCTCACGCCGAGATCGGGAATCGTCCCGACCCTGAACGATGCCGATGCTTCGTTATCCGAGGGGTCGAGGTCTCCATCGGCATCCACCCTGACCGAGACCGTGCGCTGCCCTTCGGCCAGGGTCAGGTTCGCCACGGCTACCTGGACGCCGGAAACCGCGGGATCGAGGGCGACCGTCCGTTCGGCCGTGCCGTCGACCGAAAACGTCACCCTGACGGAGCCGGCAGGCCGCGTCCCATAATTCCTCACGGTCGCCTGAACGCTCGCCTCTTCCCCGGCATATGCCCCCTTCACAACCGGTGTATCGACCGCAAAGTCAGGGCCCGACCCGATCCCTGACTCGTCCACCGTGAGAATGGCAATACAGGGGTGGATGTAGTCTTCGCCCTCGGGCTTCGCTCCGGTGGTGGTGATCTCGCCGTCGCCGTCCAGGTCTCTGCCGCGCTCGAAGAAGACGAGATTGTTCTCCTGTAAGAGGCCGCCGACATCGAAGGTCTCGACATCGACGTACCTGGCCTCGGTTCCTGTCCCGCCAGAGGCGTCATTGCACCGTTCGTTGCCGATGTCCAGCGCACCCGCGGGATAATTCGTCATGTCGGCAGGGGGGACGCCGAGGTCCTTCCCGTTGAACTGAACATAATCGGGCTGCCCCTTCGTCGAGGCGAGGAGCAGCACCGTAAGGTCCGCGTCGACAGCGGTCAGAGGATCGGCCTTGTCAAAGGAGACCTCGCAACTCTCATGGCGCGTCGGATTGGTGCCCGACCAGCCCTCGCCGTGGAGGTTCTCGTTCCCCTCGGCGATCCAGTACCTGGTGGCCTGGCCGTCCCCGTCCTCCACGAGGGCCACCACGAAGATGCCGTAGACCCGGCCGTCGATCTTGCTCTCGGCCAGACCCCTGCTGGTGTTCAGGGAGACGGTGTTTTTTCCGCCATGGAGTTCGTCGGTGCAGTCGCGCGCGATCCAGTAGACACCGTAGCCGGTGGCATAGACACCTTCGTTCCGGTCGTCCCTCCCGAAGAGATTGAGTCTGGACGGGACGCCGTTGTTGACGGTCAGTTCTTCCCACCCGGTATACTTCTCGGTCCCGCCCCAGACACCGGTGTAGACCCGCGCCCAGATCGGTCTGGACGGCAGAGAAAAGGTACAATCAAGCGGTGGGTTGGTCAGTCCGTAGGTTCCGAAGGTGAGCACGTCGCCCTGCACCTCCCCCTGGGCGACCACGTCGAGCGGGATGCCCTCGAAGTCGTAGACCGCCGATACCGGTATGACAAGGAGAAAAACAGCCAGAAGCAGACCGGATAGAATGACGCGTGAGGAGCGGACGTTCATACTGAAATCTATATCGTCATACCTGATATTAAACAATATCTAATTATTATGAAATCGTGCGTTTTATATACCAAATCGTCGAGACCAAAAAATTCCGGTCTATCCGGGCCCGATCATCAGAGAGGCCAGCCGCACGCGGCAGGCCGAGATCACAGGCCTTATTGCAGAAGACCCTGGAAACAGTAGGTATCATGCTGCTGGATCCGATACGGGCCCTCCTGCAGTTCACCACGATCCTGCCCCTGGGACGGCCTGCAGAGTTCGACGCCTTCGCCAGACAGTCGTGGCTCTATCCGGTGGCAGGATGGGTCACCGGCGGCGGGGCGGCGATTGTCGCTCTCCTTCTCTCCGGCCGTCCCGCGCTTGCGGCGGCGGCGGCGGTGGCGGCCGCCGTGATCATCTCGGGGGCCAATCACTTCGACGGACTCCTCGATCTCGGCGACGGCCTGATGGCGCACGGAAGCAGGGAAAAGCGGATCGCCGCCCTGACCGATCGACAGATCGGTGCCGGGGGAGTGGCGGCCGGCATCCTCGTCACCCTCTGTTCGGTCGCCGGTCTCACCGGGACGTGGAGCATTCCCATCGTCATCCTCACCGCCGAGGTCTGCGCAAAACTCGCCATGGCATGGATCACCGCCCTCGGCATCCCCTTTCACGACGGGATCCATTCCTATCTCCACGGTTTCTCCCGACCGTCCTTTGTCCTGCTCGCGCTGCTGCCCCTCCTGCCGCTTCTTCTGCTGATCTCCCCGTTCGTCCTCGGAAAAGCCGTCGTCGCCACCGGCATCGTCGTCCTGATACTGCTGGGAACCGCCGGCCATTTCTTCGGCGGCGTGAACGGAGACGTTGCAGGTGCGTCGAACGAGATCGTCAGGGCCGCGGTCATCATCGCACTCGCCTTCTAGTAGCGAGTCAAGAACAACAGGTCGCCAGCACGATGCAATTGAACGAGATTTCTCTCTCTCCTCCGCGTGAAGAGAGCGTAAGGAACAACACCATCCTGTTCATGATCCGCCCTCCGG
>JASGMW010000053.1 GCA_030156225.1 Methanofollis sp. | reverse complement strand
CCGTCGGGGAGAAGACCTGGTCGTCCGGGTTCTGGAAGACGATGCCGATCATCTTGCGCACCTCCCTGAGGTTCGCCTTTGTGATCGGTTCGCCGTGGACGAGCACCTCGCCGGACGAAGGTTTTAAAATCCCGTTCAGGTGTTTGAAAAGGGTGCTCTTGCCCGCGCCGTTCGCTCCGATGACGGCGATCCGCGCCTTTCTGCCAGCGATGAAGTTCACGTGCGTGAGGGCGGCGGGCCGACCCGGGTACGCGTAGGTGAGGTTGCGGGTCTCGACAATATGCATTCTAGTGTGTTTCTCCAAAAAAGGATATAGAGTCAGTGTTTTGAGATGGTGACCACCTTGCCCACCCCGAAGACGACGAGGAGCGCAAGAATGGTGCCGATGACGATCGCTATGATCGCACCCGGCGTGCCGCCGCTCTCGCCCAGACTGTAGTCGGGCATGGGCGCCTCGTATTCGAAGGTGCCCGCACCGATCGCCTCGGCGTCGCCGTCCTCGGGGGCCGGTCCGGTCAGCGTCTTTTCGTCCTGCACCACAAGAGCGGTGGACTCCAGGCCATCGGGATCGCTCGAGGCGAGGAAGACGGCGACAACACCGATGAGGAGGGCGACGACAAGCCCGACGGCGACGAACTTCTTTGTCTCCATCATGTCGCCGCCTCCGTTGACGTTTTCATCAGGTCAGGACGCGCCGTTGTGACAAGGTAGATCGCACCGGCCGTGATCACCGCCTCGATGATCCCGATCGCCGCATGGTAGGTGCCCATGGCGATGAGACCGGGTACGAGCGGGAACGTGCCGGCGATCCACATCTCCACCGAAGCGGCAAGGGCCGGGATGAAGCAGGCGAACCAGGCGGCGACGCCGGCGGAGAGGTAGGTGTTTTTAACGACGCTTAGAAGCCCCGTGTAGGTGTAGTAGCCGACGAACCCGCCGATGACGCCCATGTTGATGATGTTCGCGCCCATCGTCGTGATCCCGCCGTCACCGAAGATGACCCCCTGGATGAGGAGCACGAGGGTGAGGATGAATACGGCGGCATAGGGGGATCCCAGCAGGATCGCGGCGAGCGCCCCGCCGACGAGGTGGCCGCTCGTGCCCATGCCGACAGGAAGGTTGAACGCCTGGATGGCGAAGATGCCTGCCGCAAGAACAGCCACAAGGGGGATTTTTTCCTCGTCGAGCTCTTTTCTGGCCCATTTCAATGCCAGTGCAATGAAGACAAGGGCAATGAGCCAGTAGACGGCGCTCTGCCCGATCGGGATAAACGCATCAGGGATGTGCATATGCTATCATCATCACAGTAACACGTTATACGATATAAGTGTTATCAATTCGCGTCACGGATCATTTCTTTCAAAAATGCGCGCACCGTCGGGGCCGCTATTATGCCGAACGACATCAGTATTTTCTTTTTTGTGAGAAGATGGCGGATGAGGACGTCGGGCCTGTCCATGTCCCCGTAGCGGACGATCAGGTCGGTGATCTCCGGGTCGGCCATCACCGCGATGAGGCGATCCACCTGTGCAGGTGCGATCTCCTGCCTGAACCGGAAAAATTTCATCCCCTGCGCGAGTTCCCGACCGAAATCCTCCTTCCAGCGCCGTTCGTAATCGGCGAGCGCCCGGTCCGAGAAATCGTCGGATTCGCAGCAGGATACGGCGACTGCCGCCGCATGGCGGGCCGCACGCACGCCGGTGTAGACCCCGCCTCCCGAGGTGGGCTTCGCCATGCCCGCGGCGTCCCCGACGAAGAGAGTGCGGTGCCCATAGGTCTGCGGCATCGTCCCGAGCGGGATGGCGCCGGTGACAAGATGGGTGACGCTTGAGAGGTAGGGTCGCGCAAAGCGAAAAAAATTCTCCCGTACGTTCTCAGTCCCGCACATTCCGACCCGCGCCCGCCCTGCGCCTGCCGGGATCACCCAGGCGAAGAACTGCGGGGCGGCGTTGGGATGGATCTCGACGAGGTGGCGCTCTCTCTCCAGCGGCACCTCGGCCTGGATCCCCGAGAGGAAGACCGGCGGGCGGGCCATGCCGAGCATCCGGGCAACCCCGCTCCTCGAACCGTCTGCGGCGATCACCATGCGTGCGGCCACCTCCTCCCGTCCGCGCACGCCCAGGGTGACGAGCCGCCCCTCCTCGACCCCGACCACGGCGGTCTTCAGCCTGAACTCGGCCCCGGCCGCGGCCGCCGCCATGACCATCTCCGCGTCAAGCGCGGTGCGGTCGACGATGTAGCCCTTTGTCGTTCCGGCATCGAACGAGAGTTCAGCCCCCGATTCCGAGATCACGCGGGCTCCTCTCACCCGGTTGAGGACAGAGCGCTCCGAGACCCTGCACTCTTCGAACGCGTCCACCGAGAGGAGACCTGCACACTGGACCGGGAGTCCCGGCGACGCGTGCTCTTCAATGCAGAGAGTGGAGAGCCCTGCCCCGGCGCATGCCCGGGCCGCCGCGCTTCCCGCAGGCCCTGCGCCGACTATCGCAACGTCGTACATCTTCCAAGATATCATCTCTCCTCCCTACTTGAATCTCTCGATGACCATGGCTTATTGCCGCGCCGCACCAACAGGATACCGATGAGCGAAGAGCCCGAGTTCAGGTGGAAACAATGTGTGGTGATCAGGAGCGACGTGAAGATGAGCTGCGGCAAGAAATGTGCGCAGGCGGCTCACGCCGCCGTCGGAGCCTATGAGAACGCGGGAAAGGAAGCGAGAAAAGCGTGGCTTTCAGAGGGGCAGAAGAAGGTCGTATTGAAGGTCGCCGGGGAACGGGCCCTTTTCGAACTGAAGACGGTGGCCGGGATGGCCGGCATTCCCTGCACCCTGATCAGGGACGCCGGCCTCACCGAGGTCCCGCCGGACACCGTCACGGCGGTCGGGCTCGGGCCTGCACGGAGCGAAGAGCTCGACCGGATCACCGGCGGTCTCCAGCTCCTATGATCCCGACGCCCTACCCTCTTGAAGAGGCGCTCGGCATGGGTTGGTACGTCACCGACACCCCGGGCACCGGCGGCGTGCTGAGAAAAAGTCCCGAAGATTTCGTCGTCGAGGAGATCCCCCTGCAGGAGCCCTCCGGGTCAGGGCCGTACCTCATCTGCCGCCTTGAAAAGCGAAACTGGGAACACCAGCACGCCATGAAGACGATCGCCTCGGCCCTCGCCATCTCCCACCGGCGCATCGCATGGGCCGGCACCAAGGACAAAAACGCCGTCACCTCGCAGTACGTCTCCATCTATGACGTGGACGAGGAGGCGATCGCCGGGCTCAGGATCAGGGATCTCGCCCTCCAGCCGATCGGCCGCAGCCAGCACCAGCTCGCCCTCGGTCTGCTCGCCGGCAACCGCTTTGCGATCACGATCCGGGACTGCACCGCCGCCGACACCGCAGCGATCGTCGATGCCTGCACCGCCGCCGGCGCCGCCGGGTTCCCGAACTACTTCGGGCTTCAGCGGTTCGGGGTCGTCAGGCCGGTCACCCACCTGGTCGGCAGGGAGATCCTGCGGGGCGACTACGAAGCCGCGGCGATGACCTATGTCGCCCTTGCCTGCCCGGACGAGGACGAGGAGGTCAGGGGAATACGGGCCGCGTATCGCGAGAGCCGCGACGCACAGGCGACGATCCGCGCCCTCCCCCGCCCCCTCGGCTTCGAGCGCTCCATCCTCTCGCGGCTTGCCGAAGCGCCTGAAGACCATGCCGGCGCCCTGAAAAACCTCCCGCCAAAACTCCTCTCCATGTTCGTCTCGGCCTACCAGTCGTGGCTCTTCAACCGGGTGCTCTCGATGCGGCTTGCCGACGGCGTCGGGCTCGACGAACCCGTGCCCGGCGACCGCCTCCTCTTTGCAAACGGCCGCGAGGACATCGTCACGGGGACGAACCGCCGCGTCGTCTCCGTTCATCTCGGCCGCGGCCGCTGTGCGATCGCCCTCTTCATGCCGGGCTCCGAAGACGTTCGCCTCGAAGGAAAAAGCGATGAGTGCATGGCGCAGCTCCTCGAAAAAGACGGGATCGCCACTGAAAATTTCAAACGCGCGGCTGATTTCGTCGGACTCAGATACAACGGCACGCTCCGGCCGATCGCCGTCAAATCTGAAATTGCATCGCGCGTCTCGGGCAGGGACGTCGGGCTCGCCTTCACGCTCCCGCCCGGCCATTATGCGACGACCATCTGCCGGGAGTTCATGAAGGCCGATCCGAAAGCGATGATCTAGATGAGGCGAGGGTTCTGGCCCCGCTGATGGCGTCAAAGAGGTTCCCCTCCTCGTCGGCGAGTCCGATTGCGATCGCCTCCTCGCCCCGGATCAGCCGGGCGTTCTCGATCTCCGACCGCTCGACCGGCCGCCGGGAGAGCACGTCGCTGATAAAGTCTTCGAAGCTGGCGTCCACGATCTCCTGTGCATATACCCGCTCCTCGTCGGTCAGGGGGCGGTACGGCGAGGTCATATCCTTCTGGTCCCCTGACTTCACCACCTCGACCTCCTGCCCTTCGTCTTTCATCCACTCGCTCTCGTCCGTAAAGACCCAGATCACGCCGATGCTCCCGGTCATGGTGTCGGGCGAGAGGTATATCCGGTCGGTGTGGGCGGCGATCAGGTAGGCGGCCGAGGCGGCGAGGTCGCCCATCGAGGTGACCACCGGTTTTCTCTCGCGGGCGTACTCGATGTCGCGGACGATCTCCTGCGCCGCTGCGGGGCTTCCGCCGGGACTGTCGATCCTGAGCACGATCGCCGTTATCCCGGGGTCGTCGGCGGCCTCCCTGAGCTCGCGGCCCACGTACTCGCTCCCGACGTACGCCCCGTTCGCAAAGTTGCCGGTCGCGATCTCTCCCTCCACCCTGACAACGGCGACATCGGACCCGGCCCCGGGTGCAAAGAAATAGACCGCGGCGAGTGCGGCGATCACGATGAGCGCAGCGACACAGACATAGAGCAGCCTTCTCTCCAGCCGCCTGCGTCTCTGGGTCCGTTCTATTCTGTCCAGCAGGCCTGTCATGGTTCAGTCCCCGTACCGGACGGCGTATTCCGTCACCAGGTTGTTCCCGCAGAGGTAGTGGCGCAACAGGGTGAGGCGGATCATCTCGTCCTCGGAATCGATATGCATTCCGCCGACGAGGGACGGCGTGTCCTCGCCGCCCACGATAAAGGGGAGGTGGATGAGACGGATCTCGTCGACGAGACCGTGCCTGAGCATATGCCAGTTGAGGGTCGGTCCTCCCTCGATCATCATCTTCTTCACGCCGTACTTCTCCCTGAGCGTCCTCAGCAGGGCGGGGAGGTCGACGCGCTCTGCTCCACAGACCACAACATCTGCGCCCTTTGCCCGGATGGCGGCGACACGCTCCGCGGGCGCGCGTTCTGATACGGCGATCACCGTCGGCGCGTCCGTGCCGAGCACATTGGCGTTCAGCGAGATGTCTGCCATACTCGAGGGGATCACCCTGATCGGGCTGTTGCCCGGGACGAGCCGCACGGTGAGATACGAGTTGTCTATTGCGATGGTGTTGGAACCGACCATGATGGCGTCGCATTCGGCCCGGGTCCTGTGGAGGAGGATCTCGGTCTCATGCGCCATATATTTCATGAGGATCTTGCTGGACGCCCCCCGTTTCAGGGTGAGTTTCCCGTCGACGGTGATCTCGGACATCAGCAGCACATGTGGCCGTATCAATAGATCTGACATAATCCCAGTCATACATTACCCCGGGAATTTAAAATGGGAACGGTGCCGATTGAGGGGACGAAGCAATCCTTATGCCGTCTGGTGTTCTTTAGTTATGACATGAATATTACGGCACTGAGGCCGAGGCTCTTTTCACAACTCGAGCCTCTTGCAAATTTTTTTGTCAGGGCAGGCTTCAGTCCGAACCAGATCTCCTATCTCTCCCTGTTCTTCGGGGTACTCTGCGCCATCGCTTTTGCCGAACGGTATTTTCTTCTCGGAGCCTTGTTTCTCCTGATTTCAGCCGTCCTCGACCTCGTGGACGGAACCGTGGCCAGGAAAAAGTGCTGCCAGACCCAGTTCGGGGCGGTGATCGACTGGGTCTTCGACAAGTACGTCGACGCCCTCGCCCTGCTCGGCGTGGGGCTCTCCGGGGTGGCAATCGTCAGCAGGTTCGCGCCTCTGTCTCCGGCGGCGGACTGGGCGGTTGTCGCCATCGCCATCTTCGGTTCGATGATGAATACCTTCATTAAACCGGTGGTCTATGCCGAGGTCGGTTTTTCCGACCGCGTCGACGGGAAGATCCACGACCCCCTCGAAGGGGTCGGTTTTTTCGGTCGCCCCGAGACCCTGATCGTGCTGATCGTCGGGGCTGCGACCGGTTACGCGTGGGTTGCGGTGATCGTCATCGCCGTCTGCACGAACCTCTCCGCCATCCAGCGGATCATTTACCTCTCGAGATGGCTTTCGTGAGGTCGTCCCGGTAGGCAACATACAGGGCGTTGACCATTTTTCCGAGGGCAGGAATGATGGTGAAGAGGAGATACGCAATGACGATGAGGACCACGAGCGCCCCGAGTTCGCAGATGACGTTGTGGGCCCAGAAGAAACTTTCGTAGCCATAGTCGCCGTTGCTTGCGATTTCAGGGAGATACGGGTACCACTGGCCGGTGTACGCAAGGATCACATATACGTTCCTGAAAATATTGACGATATAGATCCCGGGCACGATGATGAGAAAGGCGAGGATCTTCTGCCGCAGTTCGGTCGGCACGGCGGCCGCGACGCCGATCATGATCGCCATGCTCTGGATGCCGGTGCAGGCGAGGATGATCTCTACCCGGAAGCCGTTTCGCGCAAACATGTTCCAGTCGAACATGGTGTAGTTCACGCCGAGGGCGGTGAGCCACCACCCGATCTGCCCGACGACGACGCCGATCAGCCAGTCGCCGAGGGGAGTGTAGCCGAAGGGGATGTAGACGAGGGAGGCCGCCGCAGCCGCTCTGGTGAGATAGATGACGTTTTCGTCGCCCGCAAGGAGGCGTTTTGCCGTTATCCAGACGAGAGGGATGGAGATGACGGCGAGCGTGGGGTAGAGGAAATTGTTGATCGAGAAGTAGTACGGCAATTCAACGAAGAGATAGAGGACCATGCAAACCCACCCGGCAATGCCGGCGAGGGCGCGGTGCCGCCATTGTCGCCATGGCAGGAGAAAAGCGACGAATGAGACGAGCGCTGCGAAGATGAAGTATTCTTCCATCACATACCTATTCTTTCGCCGCGGATAAAAAAGCGTTCTCACAATGGTATTTGTCCATGATACAAGGCTTAATCTTGCATGCATGCCAACGAATAGACGATGATGTTCTGTCCGAAATGCAACAGTTTGATGATATCGTCGGGGGGACAGTTGAAGTGCCGCAGGTGCGGTTGCATTCAGGCGATCGAGAAGGAGGAGGATCTCAAGATTACCACCACCATCACACCCAAAGAGATCACCATCGTCGATGACGACGACAGGGTGAACACGCTCCCGACGATCACGGTTAAATGCCCGAAGTGCGAGAACAACCTCGCCATCTGGTGGCTCAGGCAGCTGCGGAGCGCCGATGAGTCCGAGGTGCGGTTCTTCAGGTGCACCGAATGCGGGCACACCTGGCGGGAATACGATTAAGATCCGAATACGTCTGTTGTTATGAGGGGGTTGGGCCCCTCCCTGGATTTTTTTTGTGGTCCGCTGCCCGGGCAGGCGGGAGCGTTCAATGCAGGAATGAGCCGGCAGGGCAAAGCCCATGGTCGCAAGGTAGCCCGACATCACGAACCGCCGGGTTGTCTGCATCCTGAAGTTTCGCCCGAACCACCACCCGTTCTCTCCGACGTCGATGACGATGACGGTGTTTCCGGGCAGGGTCTCGGCGAGCACCTTCATGATGAACGGGGGCCTGAGAGGCGCCGCAGAGGGATCGGCCTCGCGATCGATCTGCACCCTCCACTCTGCTGTATCCCGTGCGATCGCCTCTCTCTTCATCTCATCTTCCCGCCGCTCCAGACACCGGAGGAGACGGGGCAGCACCAGGCCGCAGTCCCCCCAGAACGAGACGGTTTCCGGGTGTTTCCCGAATTTTATCGGATCGAGGTCCACCTGGACGAGAGGTGTTGTTCCCGGCACGTTCGTCTGCTTTGAAAACCCCACGCCGAAGGTGAGGAGGAGATCGGCCTCTTCAGCCCGTCTCCGCGCGTGCACCGGTCCTCCGGAGCCCAGGATGCCGAGGTGCCACGGATCGTCCTCCGGGAACATTCCCTTCGCTCTGAAGGTGGTGAGGATCGGGGCGCCGATCTGTTCCGCAATTGCGCGGACTGCCGGCACGGCGCCGCGTGCGCCCCACCCGGCAACGATCACAGGGTTTTTGCGCTGTTCACGATCCCGGCCGCCCGTTCGATCTCGGCATTGGGCGGTGCGATTTCACATGACGGCGGCATGCCTTCTGCCGGGCAGCAGGTCGGATCGACATGCGCTTTCTGGATATCGCTGGGAATAGAGAGCTGGGCGACACCGCGGTGGACGATCGCATGGCGCATGGCGATATCGACGAGACGGATTGCCATCGTCTTTTCATGCACGGTATTGTTGAAGACCGTCACCGGTCGGAAAAAAGCGTCCTGGTCGATTTCCTGAAATCCCCCCGGTCCTGTGTACTGGGCTTCCACCTGTCCATTGAGCGAGTTCTTTGATGACCGCTTCAGCGACCGTCTGTTCGCTCAGGACGTTTTTATCCACTGACGAACGAGTATTTTCGGACATTTCTCCCTGCCGCATTGCAGAAAGATCGCCGGGCATGATCTATCTCTATTGCCCGGTCTCGCCATACCGATAGCCTCCGACAGGGATGACGATCTCGAACCTGGCGCCCTTCCCGGTTTCGCCCACTTCCCTGATGGAGACCCCGGTGATCGCAAGGATCTCGTGTGCAAGAAACAGCCCGAGACCGGTATTTTTTCCGACATTCCTGGTGAATATTTTTCCTTTCAGGTCCGGGTCCACACCTGTTCCGTTGTCCTCTATCCAGAGGATGCCGGCGTCGCCGGTACCGGCAAACCCGACCTGGATGGACGTCACGCCGCCGCCATGTCTGACTGCATTCTCAAAGAGAGTATAGAATACCTTTCCAAAAAGTGGGTCCGCGTACACTTCCAGACGACCGACGTCGATAGAAAGATCGATGTTGTTGAACCGGACGATCCGCGCCGACTGCCGCACCACCATCTCGACGCCCTGCCAGACCGGGGCGTTCACCCCGAGGTTCTGATAGTCCCTGGCAATGATGATCTGTTCCTCAATCATTTCCGAGGCGTTGATGATTCGCTCGGCATATGTCCGTTCCTCAGAGTCCTCCGGTGTGATGTCCGCGATCATGTCGGCGTACCCTCTGATCACGCCGAGATGGTTTCTGATGTCGTGCTGGGTGATCTCCGAGAGGATGGAAAGTTTTGTGTGCGCAGAGAAGAGGGCGTCCTCGGTCTCTTTTATACCCGAGATATCACGGACGGACAGGATGTGGCCGATGATCCTGGACCGACGATCGGTGACCGGGGAGATCCGCAGTTCGTAGTGGTGCAGGGCCTCTCCACTCTGTTTTATGCTTTTCAAGCAGGTTTTTTCCTGATCCCCCTCGTAACCGGCGATCAGGTCGGGAAAACAGTCGATCACCTCTGCTGTTGGTTGGTTCAGTATCGAAGGTGCGCTTTTCCCGGTCATTTCCTCTCCTCTGCGGTTGACCTCGACGATCCGGTACGCGGGATCGAGGATGAAGAGGCCGTCGGTGAGGCCGTTCATCAACCGTTCTTTCAACACCGGCGTGTCACCGAAGAGGTGAAATCTGAACGTTCCGGCAAAGATGCCGAGGACGGCGAGCATGATAACGAAAGGAAAGGCACCGTCGTTCTCCGCCGACGGGAACAGAGCGGCGATCCATGGAATGAGCGATCCCATCAGCACAAAGCCGATCTGCTGTCGATAGACCGCCGGCGCGTCGAAAAGCATGGAGACGAGGAGGAGCATGCTCGCCATGATGATAAGGTAGACATACCCCAGAAAAATCTGGTATGCCGACCCGGATACGAGTTCTGCAAACGGGACCGCACCGGTGAGGACCAGTGCGACAAGGGCGGCAGGGACCGCAGCGATGAGCGCCACGGTCTTCGGCGTCACAAAGTATTCTTTTCCTGAATACTGGAGTGCGAAGATCAGCCATGCGGGCGGAATGATCGCAGTGCCGAGGAAGGTCACGGCGGTCCAGAAGGATGCCCGGTCCTGACCCGGCGAGATCATGTGCATGCCAAGCCCGAGCGACCAGATCAGAATCCCACAGGTAAAGACAGACAGTGCTATTGCTCCGACACTTCCCCTCCGTTTCAAGCATGCAAGGCCGACGAACGAGGAGATGGCAAGTGACGTCGCCATGAAGAGGATACCCTGAATATACGGATTCATCTGGTGCCTGCGTATCGAATTCCTGATAGATACACGGTTTCAACAGGTGCATGACGCCTCTGTGGCCTGCAGAACAGTGCGCGTAATATTTCAGTGCACGATACGAAAAAGATTGCCAAATTGATGAACGGACCGATAAACAGAAAAATTGATGGATATTGAATTACTCCGGCTGAGGTTCCTTCGGCTGCTTCTTGCTTCCTTTCTTTGCCATGGAACTCACCTCCCGTCCAGTGAGTTAGATCAATGATCACGTGAGAGAGTGTTTAAAGATTCCGCTCGTTCCACCGATAAATCCCTTATTGGCCCGAGAAATGGTTATTTTTCTCCATGTAAAATGGGTATTTTTCCACCCTCGCACCGGCGGGGCAAAAAAGCCCGTGCCACTTCTGGATTCCGGCCTTATCCTTGCATTCTCTCGACAGTGCGGCACCGACGGATCTATCGTGCCGGGTGTTACGGGGCGGTTCGTGCGGTCGAACCGATGGGCTGCACGATGTTTATGAGCGGGTGAAGCGATCTGAGGTGCGTTCGAATCCGCGTTGTTTTTTCCGCCCGTCCGGATGGTCTGCGATCGCTCTTCCGGCAAAGATCGACGAGTTCAGGAGCACGATGAGCACTCCGGCCTGATGCAGCACGGCGCCGCCGGCAGGTGAGAGGAGGCCGAACCCGGCCAGCGCCATCATCGCGAACGAGAACCCGAGAGCGAAGACGACGTTTGCAGTGATCGTCTGCGACGTCTTTTTACCGAGTCTGATGAAGAGGGGAAGCGCCGCGAGCCCGCCGCGCATCAGGACGACATGCGAGGTTTCGAGGGCGACCGTATCCTCGCGTGAGCCGATGCTGACCCCCACGTCTGCCTGTGCGAGCGCCGGTCCGTCATTCGTCCCGTCGCCGACAAAGCAGACCCCGCGTCCGTCGTTCTGGAGGGCTTCCACGTACTCCTGCTTCTGGTGAGGCAACAATCCGGCGTGGACCGTGTCTTCAGGTATCCCGACCTCCGCCGCGACTCTGCAGGCGACATCCTCGTGGTCTCCGGTGAGCATGACGACCGTCCCGATCCCCTCCTCCCGAAGGCGGCAGACGACCCCGGCGGATTCCGGGCGTACTGTGTCCTGGAGCCCGATCACGCCGACGACTTCATCTCCCGTCGCCACAAAGACCGGCGTGATCCCGGAGGCCGCAAGGTTGTCCCGAATCTCTGCGGCCTTCCCGGAGAGGGGGATGCCGGTCAGAACGAGGAGGCGGTCGCTTCCCACGACGATGCGGTCTGTTCCCGACCGCGCCTCAATCCCTCTGCCCGGATGGAGACGCATCTCGACGGCCCGGGCCACCGGTTCGGGATCGTGTGCCGCATCGATGACCGCCCTGGCGACGGGATGTTCGGACCCGGCCTCCGCAACGGCCGCGAGTTCGAGTACCTCCTCGACCGTTCGTCCGCCGAACGGCGCCACCGTCACAACGTGCAGGTCGCCGGAGGTCAGGGTGCCGGTCTTGTCGAAGACGACGGCATCTAGCCGGGTGCAGGCCTCCAGGTACTCGCCGCCCCGGATGAGGATCCCCTGCCCTGCGCCGACGCCGATGGCGGCGAGCACCGCGGACGGGGTTGCCAGCAGGAGGGCACAGGGGCAGGCGACGATGAGCAGGGCGATCGCCCGCTGCAGGTCGCCGGTCGCCAGCCATACCGCGCCGGCGGCCGCGAGCATCACCGGAGTGTAGACGGCAGCGAACCGGTCGATGATCGGTCGGGAAGGGGGGCGCCGCTCCTCCGCTTCCCTGACCATCTGCATGACCCTGCCGTAGGCCGAATGGTCCCCGACGCGCAGGACCGTCACGTGGAGGGCGCCGTCGTGGTTGATGGTTCCGGCATACACCGCGTCTCCCGGCCCTTTTTCCACCGGGACGCTCTCGCCGGTGAGGCGGGATTCGTCGATGGCCGAGGTGCCGGTTGCGACCGTGCCGTCGACCGGGACGACATCGCCGGGGCGGACCAGCACCCGGTCCCCCGGGCCGATCCCGCTCAGCGGCATTCTGACGGCCGCACCGTCCCGTATGACGAAGGCGTGCCGCGGGGTGTCGGCGGCGATCGCCTCGATGCCGCGTCGCGATCTTCGATGGGCGTATTCTTCCGCCATTTCGCCCATGGCCATGATGAGGCCCAGTTCGGCGGCGACGGTGAATTCCCCCACGATCAGCGAGGCGGCGATCGCGATGCTCACCAGTTCTCCCACGTTCCGCTGCCGGTGGAGCAGCCCCTGCACGGTTCCGGCGACGATCGGCAGGCCGGTCAGCGCGAGCGACCCGAGAGAGAGGGCCATGATCGGGATCGGCGGGAGGAGGGCAAGGTGCTCTGCCGCCAGGGCCGCACCGAGAAGCGCGCCGGCTGCCGCGACTTTGACGATCTCCCGGGCGTTTGTGGTGCCAGATCCGCAGGAGGGGGAGCAGGACCATCCGTGCGCGGCGCATTCTTCGGTCATGGTACCGTGTCTCCGTCAGATGGTGCCGTTGACCTTCTCCAGAATGGCGATGAGCAGGGCGACTTCTTCATCGCTCAGGACCGATGCGATCTCTGTTGCCAGCTGCAGGTGGTGGCGGTGGTGGTCGAGGAACGCGTCTTCGCCTTCTGGCGTGAGTTCGATGATATAGGATCGCCGGTCGTTCTCTGCCGGCGTCCGGCGGGCCAGGCCGCTCCCTTCCAGCCGGTCGACCGTGACGGTGGTCGTGCCGGTCGTCACGCCGAGTTTTTGTGCCATATTTTTCATATTCATCCTGCCGTGGTGGCCGAGAACCTCGATGGCATGCGTCTCCGCAAGGGTGAGAGGGCCCGGCTGAATCACCGATGCTTCCCAGGACGCGAAACGGTTGAAGAATTCGACCAGTTCCGCGTTCAACTGCTCTATCGTTTCCATGTTCGTCACTCGTTCTATGATCTTAATGTTTGGTTATCAAATTATAAGTTTATCAATGTATCTATGCGGGCCCTTCTCCCTCGGGGCTCTCTTGAATGTGGATATCTGCGCAGGAGATGAAAAATACCGATTGATTCGACGCTGATCGTTGCAGGTGGTGGTTGCGGATATGACAGTTGCCGCCCTGCCGACGCCCGGACCGGTAAGCCTGATGGAATGCCGGTATCGGCCTGATGAACCAGGCACAGCGGTTCGACTTCGCACGGGACATGATCGCCGGGATGGAATCGTCATCCTGTGATAGGAGTTACACGTCTTTGCGTTCCGACCGAAAGATCGATATATTTTGCGAACCTAATAAATCAGTGTGGTTCTCTCTCCGCCGCTTTCTGACTGCGATTACATCAATTTTCTCGTCGCTGCGCACGGTGACGTTTCCTGCGTGAAAGCTGCCG
>JASGMW010000052.1 GCA_030156225.1 Methanofollis sp. | reverse complement strand
CGGCCACGCTGTTCTTTCCCATGCGGGCGAGCGCTTCTGCCGCGACCAGCCTGACCTCCCAGTTTTCGTCCCTGAGACATGCCAGAAGCGGGTTGAGCGCCTCTGGATCGCCGATTTTTCCGAGGGCTTTGACCGCCTCAAATCGAATTTCGTAGTTGCGATCCCCGAGAGCGGCGATGAGAGCATTCACGGCCGCCGGATCGCCGATCTCCCCGAGAGCGATGATCGTCCCATCCTGCCCCTCGTGGCCTTTTTTCTCCTCCAGCGCCGCAAGCAGGTGTTCGATGGCCTGTGGATCGCCGATCTCCCCGAGGGCCGTCGCCGCACCCCAGCGTACATCCGGGTCGTCGTCTTTGAGCGTTCTGATCAGAGGGTATACCGCCTCGGTCGCCCGCATTGAGCCGAGGCTGATCGCCGCTTTCCAGCGGACGTCTTTATCGTGATCGCCCAGCACCGCAATCAGAGAGCCGACCGCGTGCGGGTCGCCTATTCTGCCGAGGGCTTCTGCGGCACCCCAGCGCACATATTTATTCGAGTCTTTCAGTGCGCCGATCAGACGGGGTACGGCAGGAGCTCCGGCCCGGATCAGGGATGCGATCGCCTCCCATCGTATCACAAGGCTGGAATCGTTGAGGGAAGACACAAGATCCGCGATTTCCCGATCAAGGCCCTCTGTTTCTTCTCCCCCGTCGGACCGGGAGCACTCCTGAATATCGGCTGGCATGACTATTGGTCCTGAGGTGATCTACGAACTAAGGCGTGAGATCATAAGAACCTTCCCGATTGTCAGGGAAATGCGGAAAGGGGTGGTCTGATAGGAGTTTCTTTCCACCGATCAGGTGATGTCCAGACCGACGTCGATGTTCCGGACGGTATGGGTCAGTGCGCCCATGCTGATGACGTCTGCCCCTGATCCGGCATATGCGGCGACGGTTTCGGCGGTGACTCTGCCAGAGACCTCGATGACGATGCGGTCCCTGAGACCGGCAGCCACGAGGGCCGATACAGTTTCCGATACCTTTTCGGGTGTCATGTTGTCGAGGAGGACGAGATCGGCCCCGGCCCTGGCGGCCAGCACGGCGTCTTCTGCAGATTCGGCCTCGACTTCAATCTTGTGGTAGCAGGAAAACGCTTTTGCCCGCCTGACCGCCTCCTCGATGCCGACGATCGCGCGGTGGTTGTCCTTGATGAGGAACATGTCGGAGAGGGAGAAGCGGTGGGGTTCGCCGCCGCCGATCACGGCCGCTTTTTTGTCGAGGGCACGCAGGCCGGGACAGGTCTTGCGCGTCGGCGTGACGCTCGCGGCCGGGTTCACCGCATGGACGCGGTCGACCGCCGCGCGTGTGGCGGTGGCGATCCCGCTCATCCTGCCGATGAGGTTCAGTGCCGGACGTTCGGCCCGGAGAACGGCGCGGGCCGGTCCTGCAATGGTCATCACGACGCTGCCCGCCCCGACCCGCGCGCCGTCCTCCACCGTGGCGTCGGCGACGGCGCCGAGATGGGTGAAAAGAAAGGCGGCTTCTTCGAGGCCTGCGATGATGCAGGGCTCTTTCGTTCTGATCGCCGCGGAAGTGCAGAGATCTGCGGGGATGAGCGCTTCGGAGGTGATGTCCCCGAAAGGAGCATCTTCGTAGAGAAATTCGATCAGTTTTCCGGTATCGATCATCGGGATCGCCCCGGCAGTGCGATCATCCGCTCGATGGCGCGCCGCGCCCGTGCGGCGACGGCCGCGTCCACCTGCACGTCGTATTCACCGGTTCTGAGTGCGTGCAGGATGTCGTCGCATCCTGTCTTTTTCATGTCCTCGCATGCGGCGCCCTCGACGATGTGGAAGGCCGCGTCCGGGTAGAGACGGCTGAGGCGGTAGGCCATCGCCTCCTCGGTGAGCACGGTCCAGGCCCCACAGCGCGGGGCCTCCCTGACCATTCCTCCGGTCGAGGCGACGAGATCGGCGGCCGCCTGCACCTCGGGGCTGCACTCCGGATGGCAGACGACGGCGTCGCCCCGGGCGTGTCCGGCCTCTACGTCGGCGATGTCAAACGTCAGATGAACCGGACAGTGCCCTTCGGATGGGAGGGGGACGATACGCTTTTCCGGCAGGTGCCGCTGGACGAAATGGGCAAGGTTGGCGTCGGGCCCGAAGAGCACCTCCTCTTCGGGCAGGGATTCGACCACGTCGACGGCGTTTGCAGAGGTGCAGGTGATGTCGGCCTCGGCCTTGCACGCCGCGGTCGAGTTCACGTAGAGGACCACCGCAGCGTCGGGGTGGCGGGCCTTCGCCTCGCGCACCATATCGGCGGTGAGGGCCGCGGCAAGGGGGCAGGTCGCCTCCCGCGCCGGCAGGAGAACCTTTCTGTCGGGATTAAGGATCTTCGCCGTCTCGGCCATGAAGTCTACGCCGCAGAAGACGATCACGTCCGCCGTCGTCTCTTTTGCCCGGATCGCGAGTTCGAGGCTGTCGCCCAGGAAATCGGCGACGTCCTGCACCTCCGGCCTCTCGTAGTTGTGGGCGAGGATCACCGCCCCCTGTTCCGTAGCGAGTTCCCTGATCTCGTCGGCGATCATGTCCCGATCCTCATTGGCTCGCTGAGGTTTTTGAGGAGTGTGACGATGGAGAGGGCCGCAAGATAACTGGTCGCCGGATTGTCAGGGCTCGGCCGGTTCCGCACGACGATCGTCGCCTCGCCGAAGTCGCCCTCGATGACGATCTCGTGGACGTTCCGATCGACAGCCGGGTCGGCCCAGAGTTCGACTTCTACGGTGTGACCGGCGGCCAGCTCCAGGGCGACCGAGACGTTGGTGTTCCTGGGGTAGTGCTTGATGCACTCGTTCGCCTGACCCGAGAAGAGAAGCGTGCGCTCGGTGCAGCCCATATTGAGAGATCTGGGGTTTTTGGTGGTTTTGAGGAGAAGTTTCGTGATGCCCGAGATCTGCCCGATCTTGAGGTTGTCCAGCCCGAATATCGCCCCGCTCGGGATATGGATCCTGCGTCCGAGAGCCCGGGCACGTTCGGTGATCTCCTCTCTGAACCCGTCGTCGGCGAACGCTCCCACGCTCATGACGACGAGGTCCTTGCCGTGTTCAAGCACGGAAAGGGCATATTCATGGGCGGCGGAGACTGATGCCGCTTCTACGACGAGATCGAAATCCTCGCTGAGAAATTTCTCGATGTCCCCGAATGCCTTTGCGCGGCAGAGGCGTCCCAGCTCCTCGGCACGCTCGGGCATCTGGTCGAAAAGGGCGACAATTTCAACTCCCACATGATATTTGACGATGATATTCCCGATATTGCCGCACCCCAGCAGACCTATCGTGAGCATTCATATATCATATGCGGATTGGGTGTTAAGCGTTTTGATGGAATTGTCGGGATGTCGTATCCCGAAATCATCTGATATCAGACTTATCCGTCGATGTGGGCACACCGGATATCAGGGGGCTCATTCGTCAACGGAACAGAGGAACACCTGTCCGGGAACGAACTCCCGTGGCTATGGGGCATGCACAGAGGTGGATGTCTATGGAACGTTGATAAATGGAAAATTAATTCGGGATACCACATTTCCTTAATAAAAGAGCAATCTTTTTCAGAGAGCAGCGCGTATCTCCGCATAATGTACCACGTCATCCGCTGTCCCGGGTGCCAGACCTTCACTTATGTCGATCCCTATCAACACTGGAAACTCTGCCATGTCTGTGGAGAGGTGATCGATGCAAGCCGCGCTCCGGTCTACCTTGAGGCGCTGGACCACAAGGACGCGGACGATCTCATCTGCGAACTCGAGACTTATTTGAACGAGACCGGGAGGGAAGACTTTAACGATGATGAAAAAAGTAAACTCCGTTCGGAATACGCCCGCCTGGTCAGAAGTCGGATAACCTGACCTCCTACCAGCGCTTGCCGCATTTGGGGCAGAGGAGCGTGACCCGATGTCCGCAATGGGGACAGTAAATGCCGCGGCGTTCGGTATATTCAAGAGATCTGCCGCATTTTTTGCAGTAGGCAGGCTCCTCGTAGCCGCACTCATGCCTGATCATTTATTTCAGGTATTGATAGTGCCTGACTAAAAGACTTCCCTTTCCTCTGTTTACGAAATGCACCGGGTTTTTCCATCTCAGATCCTTCTGTCGCTCTCGTCGGTCCACAACATCGGGATCATGCCGTATGAACACCTGAAACGCTGCCGTTCCGTGTTCGCCTCCTGAACTGTTCGATCGGTCCCTTTCATCGGAATAAACGGCACCGTTCCTTCTGCTTTCGATGGCGATATTTTGATCCGACCCGGTATTGAGAAAGAATGTTATTCTTCCGCTCCCTGCCGCCCCTCGGCCACGCGGGCGATCCTGATCGAGCCGGTCGGGCAGACGCCCTCGCAGGTCTTGCAGCCGGTGCACTTCTCGTCGTGGAACACCCAGAGATTACCCCGATGGATGCGCATGATCACCTCGTCGTTTGCCGATGTACCTGTCGCGCTGAGTTGCGGGTCGGCCTCTTTGTTCACCGGGCAGGCAACCACGCAGTTGCCGCAACGCACGCACGTGTCCGGGTTCACCGCCACCTGGTAGCGAACAGAGAGGGAAGTGCCGTCCCGGGCTTGCGTCTCCAGCACCCGCCCGGCGTCGAGCACGTCTTCGGGACACGCTTCAATGCAGAGCCCGCACCTGATGCAGTGCCCCTCGAAGATCTTCGGCGCCCATGTTTCGCCCTCGCACAGCACCTCGATCGCCCCGGGCGTCGGGCAGATCATCATACAGGAGAGGCAGTGGGTGCACTCCTTCCCGGTCAGCGTCGGGTACCCCCTGAAGTACGGGGGATCGACGAGGGGTGCGGTCTTTGCAAAGAGGAACGTTTTGATCCAGGTTCCCCTGCAGAACTCTTTTAGATACCAGATAATCGACAGGCCCATCTCTTACCTCTCATTGCACGCGATGCACGGGTCCGAACTGATGAAGGTTGCCGTCACGTCGGCGACGGACAGGACTCCCTTCAGCATGTGGTGGGTGCATGCGTCGATGTTCATGATGGAAGGCGTCTGGATAGCAATGTCCTCCACCCTGCCGTAGCGGTCGGCCTTTACGAAGTAGGTGAGTTCGCCTCGCGGCGCCTCGCCCGAATACCTGATCTCGCCTCCCTTGCAGATGCCCCCGCCTCTGACCGGCCCTTCGGGCATCATCGCAAGGGCCCTCCTGATCAGGCCGATGGACCGGAAGAGTTCTTCGAACCTGACCATGATCCTGGCATAGTTGTCGCCTTCGGTCCGGACGACCGGTTCGAAGTCGAGTTTCCGGTAGGTCGGATGCGTGGTTCGGAGATCCGTGGCGATCCCGCTCGCCCGCGCCGTCGGCCCGACTGCGTGGGCCATCAGGGCATCCTCTTTCGTAAGGATTCCAATGTCCCGGCTCCGCAGGGCGATCATCGGCCCGTTCTCAAAGATCCGCATATAGCGGTCGAGGTTCTTTTCAAGGAGAGCAAGCGTTTCCCTGAGGCTTTCAGCGTCTTCCGGCCGGAGATCGTACCGGACGCCGCCCGGGATCATATAGGCGGTGTTCACCCGGTTGCCGGTGATCCGTTCGATCATGTCCATCACATGCTCCCGTTCGTTGAGGAGGTACATGGCGAGCGTCTCGTGCTCGATCGTATAGCAGTACGAGAAGTTTGCAATGAGATGGCTCTGCATACGGTCGAGTTCGTTGACGATCACCCGCAGGAAGGCCGCCCGTTCGGTCGGTTCGATCTCAGAGATCGCTTCCATCGTCTCGATGAAGACCATGTTGTGGACGACCGAACAGATCCCGCAGACCCGTTCGGCAAGGAACATCACTTCCTGCCACGGCCTGCCCCGCATGATCCGCTCGATCCCTTTTTTCATATAGCCGAGTTCGACCTCGACGGAAAGCACCTGTTCCCCCTTCGTCTCGCATTTGATTCTGACCGGCTCTTTCCAGCAGGGGTGGACAGGCCCGATCGGAATCGCCACATCGACCGTCTTTTTCATTCTCTCTTCTCCTCGTAGTCTTTGAATACCGTCGGTGCAAGCGAGAGGATCGCCCTGATGATCTCGGTCGGCCGCGGCGGGCAGCCAGGGACCGAGGCGGCGATCGGAATATGTTTCGAGGCGGGAGGGTTGACATAACTTCCCTCCCTGTTGAACACGCATCCTGAAAGGGGACAGTTCCCGATGGCGATCGCCACCTTCGGCTCGGGGATCTTCTCCCACAGGCCCTTCAGTTTGTCTTCCCACTGGGGAGTGCAGCACCCGAGCACCAGCAGGACGTCGGCTTCTCGCGGGTTGTTGTGGACGTAGATCCCGTACTGTTCGAGATCGTAGCGGGGCGAGAGGCAGGCGAGCACTTCGATGTCGCAACCGTTGCACGAGCCCGTGTCCACGTAGGTCACGTGAATCGAGCGCGATCGTACGGCGTTCTTCATTTTCTGGAGCATTCCCGTCATGGTGCCAGTACCTCCTTCAAAGCCGCTTTCCCTTCCACGATCGCCTCGTCGAGAGGCATCCCGTTGTCGACGAGTGCCCGGGTCCGGGCGTATGCGGCCTCCATTTCTTCCGGCGTGAAC
Organism: Methanofollis sp.; assembly: GCA_030156225.1. Classification (GTDB taxonomy): domain Archaea; phylum Halobacteriota; class Methanomicrobia; order Methanomicrobiales; family Methanofollaceae; genus Methanofollis. Next base: position 7,725 of record JASGMW010000052.1, on the reverse strand, counting down.
ATCCCGATAGAGACGACGAACAGGTCGCGTCCCAGGGCGTCCGCCACCGGATCTTCACCGTTCATGGCGGCGACACCCGCTTCGAAACGCGCCGGCATGTTTTCGAGGTCGGACATGTCAAGGCGTTCGATGAGGTGGGAGCGGACACTCTGGATCCGGACGCCAAGACGCAGGGCCATCTCCCTGGCCGTCCAGTCCTGGCGGGGTCCGGTGAGGATGTGGTATTTTAGCGGACGTAGATCTTTCTCATAGAGATACTCGTTCATGCCATCCCTCCGACGGTGAGCAGTCCATAGATCAGAAACAGGGCGACGCAGCACCAGAGAACTGCCATCTCGACCGTTTTAAGCCTGTGCTCATCTTTTGACCAGAGGAGGATTCCCGCGGCCGCAAGAAGGAACGCCGCCGCGATTGCCCCGGCAGCTGCGGAGGGGCGTTGAAGCGCCTGGATGACCATGACGACGCCGTAAAAGGCGACGCCGCCAGCGATTGCATTACGTATCATACTCACAGGATCGCCCCCATGATGAGGATGTACACCACGATCAGACCGGCCGCCCCGATCTGGATGGTGACGGTGTCGAAGGGTGAAAGCATCGGTGTTGTGGCACAGATGAACGAGAGAGAGAGAAGCAGGATGAGCATCGCTACTGCCGCTGCAAGGAGCGGGATCGGCCCGATGAAGAGCAGGATGAAGGCGTAGAGGAGGACGAACGTCTTGAGTCCGAAGGCCACGTCGAGTCCGGCCCGCCATACGCCGAAGTGTTCGGTCATGTTTCCGCTCACGATCTCCTTGCTCTCGATGACTGCAAAGGGGCTGTAGTGCATCTTTGCGAGGACCACGATGTACAGGGCGGCGGCGGCCGGCGGGACCGCAATAAGGAGGGGCCCGTTCGCCGTCTGCCATGCGAGGATGTCGGAGATCATCAGGGAGTGGGTGACGAGGTAGACGGCGGCGATCGTCGCAAAGAGCGGGATCTCCGAGGCCGCCGACATCACCGACCTGATGGCACCGAACTTTCCGTACGGGGAGCCCGAGGAGAGGCCGAGGCCGTGTTCCACGATCTTGTGGAGCATGTAGATGCCGAAAAGAAGGAGCAGGCTCTCTCCGGTGAGGAGGACCACGAGAGCGGCGCTCCAGATCCCGATGGCGATGAACACGACGGCGACGAAGAGCGTCCTGCTTGCGGTCCAGGGGATCCAGGTTTCTTTGAAGGAAAACTTCAGGACATGGAGGATCTCCTGCCAGACAGGCGGGCCTGGCCTGCCCTGTATGCGTGCGATCGCTTTTCTGTGGATACCGTGGAGGAGAAGTCCGGCAAAGACCGCAAAGATCAGGTATTCTATCATCTCAGTACCCTATGAACGGGGTATCCCCCTCTTTTTCCGAAGCGTTCCACCACAGCCCGAGCGAGACGAGAAAGACCGGGAAAAAGACAATGACCAGCACCGCCGCAGCCCACAGCGGGAGAAGGCCGGCGCTCCCGGCGACCGAAGCCGCAATGCAGACCCCGCCGGCAAGGACCGTCATTATCAGGGCGTTCTGTTTCTTCATAGACATCATACCGTCAGGACGATCTCCACCACCCGGAGAAAGAGGAGGAGGGAGCTCACATGGATCATCAGCACATAGGGTGCACCGGGTGCACGGGTGATCTCTGCCTTCCCGATGTAAAACGGTGCCATCCCCTCTCCCATCACCCCGAGAACCAGGAATATTTTTGCGAGGAGGGGGACCGCCGCCGCACCGGCGAGCGCCCAGATAGAGAGCGTGCCGGTCGAGGCCAGCACGATCGCCGCACCGCCGAAGAGGGGGACGGTGGCGACCATCGCCACGATCCCGTACTGGAAGGCGGCCTCAAGCACGTGCCTGTTGCGCACTGCAGCGACGATCCCGATGTTTGTGATCCCGATCATCGAGCTGAAGAGGGTGAAGTTGAAGATATCGCCGCTCGCCATCGCCCCGAGCGTGGCGAGCCCGCAGGCGATCGCCATGAACCGCTGGAACCTGAGGAGATCGAGCGGGATATCCTTGGTGTAATAGGCGTCGCCGCCAAAGACGATGTCCATCGGCTTTTCAGGGAGGCTGACGATCGCGAGCACCGTGAAGAGCAGGGCGAAGACGAAGAGCGTTCCCGTATAGACGCTGAAATAGTCGACGATATCGCCGAATTCAAGGGCCATGAGTTGCGCCCCTTCGATCGGAAGATCAAACATGTCGGTCACCCCGCATGGTTCCGATAAGGGCCATCTTTGCCATCACCTTCAGAAGGATTGCACCGCCCGCCAGCATCACCGCAAAGAGCCAGTAGGCCGGGGCGAGCATGAAGACAAAGAAGGCGACGATCCAGAGCGCCCATGCATATCCGCTTGCGGTCTCGATCAGGGTGAACGCCTCGTCGTGTCCCTTGCAGAAGAACCAGAAGAGAATGCCGCACCCTGCCACGACACCACCGGAAAAGCCCGAAAGAATGATGCCGTAGACGACGAGCACGCCCGCGAGGATCGCCGGAGCACTGTCCATGATCTCGATGTGCATCAGGCGTTCGGGCACGGCCCTGAGCCCCTCCTTCACAAGATAGACCTCGGAAAGCGCCATCAGTTCCGAGATCCCAACGACGAGGCCCGGGAGGATGAGCGCCTCGGCAAGGTCGGTGCCCACGAGGGCGATGATCGCCAGTGAGACGACCTCGGCGAGATCGGTGAGAAGAAGTCGGTGAAGGTCGTCACGCTCGCGGAACAGGGCCACAAAGGTGATTGCCATGGCGACAAGGACGACGGCGAGGACGGTTCCGTACTGGCTCATCCTTCGCGCCTCCTGAAAAGGAACGAAGCGATCGCAAACGCCGTGAACAGGATGCTGGTCTCGACGACGGTGTCGAGCCCCCGCGTGTTGTAGAGGATCTCGTCGATGATCCCGCCGGGATGAGAGACGATCGTCGTGCCGAGATGAGACGTGGTGTCGGCAAGGAACTGCGAGAAGGGCGTGAGGTATGCCGTCACGTAGCCGAGATAGGGAGAGTTTTCCGGGTACTGCGCGGCAACGCTCGTGTTTCCGAAGGGTTCGCCGCCGCGGTCGTAAGGGTCGAGGGCGCTCGACCGGTCGATCGTTTTCGGGTAGAGGTCGTCCCCATGATAGACGATGCCGGGGATGGAGGTGAACCCGATCACGATGCCGGCGATGACCAGCACCGCATAGAGGAGGGAGAGGTTCTCGTAACCGGCAAGGATCCGGGAGATCCTGCTGATGATCATGGGGCCGTCCTCCTCTCGACCACCCGCACCATGACGAAGGTGGAGATGGCGGTGACGGCGATGAAGGTGAGCAGTGCGAGCGTTTCGTTGTAGGCGAGCATGATGAGCAGCAGACCCCATGCCGGAATCTCAAGGCTGATGATCCGGGAGAGATAGGTCTTCGGCCGCGGGAACGCTGCGGCGAGTGCCCCGATGATCAGCACCGCAAGGCCGAGGACGAGTTCAGGCTCCATCGCTGTTCCTCCCGGTGATTGCAAGCACAAATATCGTGGTGATGGGTGTGATCAGAGCGACGGCGATGGCGACGTCGAGATAGCCGCCGGCAACAATGAACGGAAAGACCCCACCAACTAACACGCTGAGACAGATCAGTTTGTTGAACGGGTCACGGCTCCATGCGGTCGCTACGGCGCCGAGGATGACGATGCCGGCGAGCACTACCTGCAAAAACTCAATCATTCTCCATCACCGCCGCGCGTGTCGAGGCGATCGCGTTCGCTTCAAGGGTCGATCCGACAAAATACGCTGCTGCTGCAAGGATGGAGAGCGGGTGAGCGAGGATGAGGACGATCAAACCGGCGATGGCGAAGTTCATGACATTGAGATATGGGAGCTTCCGGTAGGGTTCTGGCTCAACTACCGTCCTGATGGCGGCAAACAGAGCGATGAGGCCGCATACGTACAGGGCGATCAATGCCGCCACCCCCAGATCCGGGCGAGGAGTCTGCTCGCATGTGGGTGGGAGAGACCCTGTATCGTCAGGATCGCAATGACCATTCCTGCAATGAAATTTTCCGGAGCGAACCCGAGAACGACGAAACCCGAGATCATGACACTCGCCAGCACTGCCCCTGTCGTCCCGGCAGATCCAGGATCGTGGCAGATCCGGTTGCCGATGAAAACAAGAACCGCCGCCGCAAGGCCGCCGGGGAGACCGGCCACATATACGCCGCAGGCGGCGAGGAGAGTTCCGGCAGAGGCGTCGGGGGAGGAGACGATGTTCCCCATCATGGTGCCGCCGGCAAGGGCGCCGCCGTCCTCTTCGATCTTCCTGCCGATCGCCGTCGCCCCTTTTACCCCGCCCTTTTCCGGGAGCCTGAAGACGATGTCGACAGCGACAAAGAGGATCCAGCAGAGGGCGGCCGCAATTGGGATCTGAATAAAGTCAGCGAGCATCTCCAGTCTCCAGGTGATTTAATGACATCTGTTTAATTCCATCCGTGCGATAAACATTTGTATTCCAGCAAATTCACCTATTTTAATCTCTTTTTACCCATGCATGTGGTATTTGCTCCCCATCATATAATAAAATTGATATTGTGACGGTATCACCCCGCCATTCCTCTCTGTGCACCGTGATCCCGGCAGGCCACAAGAATTTATCTTAACAAAAGCCGCAATCATGTATTGTCCATGGCGCATGATATTTCTCTTCCGGACCGTTTAACCCTCCTGCTGGTCCTTGGCATTCTGGCCGCCGCCGCGATCGCCTTCAGGGACCTGCTCTGGGTCGTCGTCCTCTCGGCCTCCGTGGCGGTTGTGATCCTGCCAATAAAACGCCATCTCGGTAAAAAGATGAAGGAGAGCGCGGCAGCCCTGCTTACCACCGCGCTGGTCTGTTTCATCGCCGTGTGTTCTATCGGCTTTATCATCGCTGTGCTGGCCCAGAATGCGGCTTATCTGTCCCAGATCGTGCAGGGAATTCTCACATGGATCGGATCGGCACAGGTTGAAGAACTCGGGGTCGGGGTCGCGTCCGCCGACCTTGCCGCCTGGGTTGATTCCCAGATCGCCAGCCTCGGGGACTGGGCCGCGGGACTCGCCTCGCAGGTGCCGATGCTTATCGTCGATCTGGTCGTATTCTTCCTTTCCCTGTATATGTTCATCTATCAGGGAGACACCCTCGCCGCGGAGGTGACGGCATCCCTCCCCCCCCGCCTCCGCTCGGCGGTGAAAAAACTGACCGCCACCTCGGTCAACACGCTGTACTCCATCTATATCGTCCATGTAGGGACGTCGGTCGTCACGTTCATCCTTGCCATCCCTTTTTTCTATATTCTGGGCTACGGTCATGTCATCTTCTATTCACTGATGGCGGCGATCTTTCAACTCATCCCGATCATCGGCCCTTCGGTGCTCATGCTCTTTCTGGGCGTGTACGCCCTTTCCCTCGGCGACATTCGAGGCGTATTACTGGCGGCGTTTGTCGGTTATCCGATAGTCTGCGCCATTCCAGACATCTATTTCCGCCCCATGATGATGGGGCGCCGCGCCAGCATTCATCCGGTGATCATGTGGATCGGCTTTTTCGGCGGAGTTGCCGTGATGGGGATCGTGGGGTTCGTTCTGGGTCCGCTCTTCCTCGCGCTGGCAATCGCGGGATATCATATCCTGCTGGAGGAGATGGGACAGGTGAAAGAGGCTGCATGACAGGTATTCTCGGCCTGTTGTATCCAGTGCAACCGGTCGAAAAAACAGGTCACAGGACGTTCACGGCGTCTCCTGATCCCGGATCTTCTGCTGGATCCGGCAGTGCTTCGCATGCGTTTTTGCGAGTACTTTATCAAATACGTCGGGCATCCGGTGCCGGATGATATCAACCCCCTCTCTGGTGATACCTCCTTCCGTTGCCACCCTGGAGATCAATCCGTCGAATCCGATCTTGTATTCGGCCAGCAGGCGTGCCGTCCCGATAAACGTCTCCTTCGTGATGCTGGGAATGACTTTTGCTGCCCGTGCATGAATGACTTTTGCTGCTCGTGCATCAGACCATGCCGAGAGGTTTTCAAGCGTGATGTCGGATGCAACCGAGACAAGCAGTTTTTCCGGCGTCAGCACTCCCCGCAGATCCTTCAAGACCCCCCCGCACTTCAAGGGGTCTGACACAGAGAAAAATGAGATCTGATCGTTCCGCGACGTCCCGGGCACTTTGGCCGACAAGAACGCCGGTCTCGCCGGCGTGGCGCGTGCCTTCTCTTCCGACCGGTTATATGCGATAAGAGAGTGTGCGTCAGCCTGCCCACTTTCCACCATTTTTCTGATCAGCATGCTGCCCGTTCCGATCACGCCGAACGTCGTCATGTACCTGGATCCTGTTTCTGCACGGACTACTAATACGCAGGGTGAGAAGAGGTTGTACGTGCCGTGATCGCTCCGGGATATCAAACCCGATTCCATTGAAATTTCGGTCTTTTTTTGGGCAGGGGCGATTTTCCGGGTGACGGTTATCACCGTTGTATTTGAGGGCCAGAACCAGAGGTCGGGAGGAGGGAGGCCTCGGAACAGCGCGGGCTCTTGAGATCATGTATTCACTCCGTGTTCTGGAGCCTCCGTGTCTTGACGACGATATAATAACCGGCAGCAAGCGCCATCAGCAGAAGGGCCATACCGATCAGGGGTAGATCGGTCGCACTTGACGAGTCGAGGAGAATGATCTTCCGTGCGATGGCGATGATGGCGACGAGCATGATCACCTCGACATGGACTTCATGCTTCTCGACATATGCCCTCATGGTGTCGAGCAGTTCTATGCCGATGAGAATCAATAGAAATGCCCCGAAAACATTCAGGAGTTCGTGGTTTTCGAGTCTGAACATCCGGTCGTCCACGAGTCCGTGGGCGATGAGGATCACCAGTTCGTAGACGGAGAACACAATGACGACAGCAAGAAGGGCTGTGAGGATCAGGTAGATCCATCTTTCGAATTTGTCCAGATACTCAAACATTTTTTGCCCGTATCTCTCTTTCTTCAGGTCTTATTTATTCCCGCTGAAATTTTTCCGGGCATCTCATGACGTGTTACCTCCCCTCATCAATATCCAGAACGACGATTTTCCGGGCGGAGAGATGGGACATGCCGGGTGAAACAGACACCTGATGCCACAGCCGGTTCAAGATATAAATACCGGGCAATCGTATGATTGAGTGCTGTTTTCACCTGCATGCGAGGGTTGCCGAGACGGTCAAAGGCGATGGATTTAGGGTCCATTCTTGCAGGAGTTCGGGGGTTCGAATCCCCTCCCTCGCACTGGTTGGCCGGGTTACGGGAGGTAGTGAAAACCGCAGCTTTTATAAATCACACGATATATTTGAAAACAGGTGTGCTCCGACCTTGAGGCCCGAACCTGTCACCGGAGAATTCTGGATCCCAGAACATCTGTCGCCCTCGCCGATCATCGCTCTTATTCCAGGTGGCAGAGGAGATGGCGGTTGCCGCAGGAGTACCGGACGAGAATTCCGATTTTTCTTCTGGAGGATCGATTCCTGATCCGTGGCGAACTGTCATTCGACAGGCGTTTCAGTCATTGCAATCCTTTATGGGCGGGGTTCCGGGATGATGAGAGAGACTTCTGGTGTGGCCTGTGAGCAGGTGCAGACCCCCCCGATCCCTTCAAAAAAAATGTCAGAGGAGCCTGGCCCCTGCATCCGGACCGGGGTTACAGGTGTAGACCTCGCGGATCTTCACGATCA
>JASGMW010000051.1 GCA_030156225.1 Methanofollis sp. | reverse complement strand
AGATTTCCTGCACAAACTCTCCCGGCAGTATGTTGATACCTATGCAACGATCTGTGTCGAAGACCTGAATGTCAGGGGTCTGAAGGAGAAAGGCAACTCTACAGGGCTGAAAGTGCTGGTACGAATCTCATCAAAGTCGATCCCCGGAATACGTCACAGCTGTGCTCGAACTGTGGATCTATCGTGAAAAAGACGCTTTCTGAGAGAGTCCACGCATGTCCATACTGTGGGTTTGTTGCCGAGAGAGATTACAATGCTGCAGTGCATATTCACCGCGTGGGGATGGAACAGTCCTTTGAGCCTGTGGAAACGACGCCTCTCCACCACATCGCTGTGATGCACGTGTTGTCCGTGAAGCAGGAAGCCCCGCCCTTCAGGCCGGGGTAGTTCACTACCCTTTTTTCCGACCGGCTGGCAATTATTTATTAGTTTGAAGATAACCTCTAATCAGATGATAATCGGCAGGACACTTGTCCTCTGTATCGACCGTGATGACGACCTTGGCTATAAGGCTGGCGTCAAAAGTCCGATCATCGGGCGACAGGCCTGTCTTGATGCGGCAAACTCGCTCGCTCTGGCCGACCCTGAGGAGTCCGACGTCAATGCTATCTTTCAGGCCGTAAAAACCTACGACGAACTCAGAACGCGAGGAGAAGAGGTAGAAATCACCGTCCTGACCGGCAATCATATGCATATGCTCGAGGGTGACCGCAAAATCGGTGCCGATCTCGACATGGTCGTGGAAAAGACCGGAGTTTCCTCCTGTATACTCATATCAGACGGGGTGGAAGACGAGTATGTCCTGCCGATCATCCAGTCACGCATTCCGGTAAGCGGAGTCCAGCGCGTGATCGTGACTCAGATGCCGAATCTCGAAGGCACCTATTATATCATAAAAAAACTCCTCGACGATCCGAAGATCTCGCAAACCTTCCTGATCCCGGTCGGGCTCGCCATGCTGATCTACGCCATCGCCTATCTCATAGGCTATCCAGAAGGGGCAACGGTCATCGTCGTCGGAGCGATAGGGGTGTACCTCCTCTTCAGAGGTCTCGGCTTCGACGAATTCTTCAGTTACACTATTTCCTCTCTCAAGGTCGCCCTCCGCCGGGGGAGGGTAACGTTCGTCTCCTATATTGTGGCATTCCTCATGGTGATCGTCGGCATCATCATAGGACTCTACAACCTCCTCGTCTACTATTCGGACGAAGGGCTTCTTTCTTACGTCCTCACCTTTGCCTACGGGGCGATCGGGTGGTTCACGGCGGCAGGACTGACCAGTTCGTTCGGGCGGATCCTCGATGTCTACCTCAACGAGACCCACGACCTCGGCAAGGTGATCGTCCTCCCCTTCTTTCTCGGTGCAATCGGAATCATCATCTACGGGATCAGCATCTACATACTTTCCTTTTCAAATATCGAAAAATTCCCGTTTAAGAGCGTGGACGGGATCCAGTACGCCATCTTTGCGATGATCGGCGGGCTCGCCCTTGCATTTTTCGGCGTCTATATTCAGTCAGCGGTCAACCGCTGGATCAAAGAGAAAGAAAAAGAGGGAACCATACAGAAAAACACGCTTACACCCTGAAATACCCCATACCCCGGGGGAACTCGCTCGTATTGACAAATGTTCGCGAGTCCTGGGGCGAGTTCACGGTCAACAGCGGGATTACCGCGCCGAACTCGTGCTGCGGGAACCAGTACGTCCCATCGCCATAGTCAAGGCCTGCTCCGGGCACGCTGATGACGGCATGATCCGTGTCTATATCCCTGATCTCTGCGTTCTCAAAATTAACAATGTCGAGCACTTTGGTGCGGAGGTCGCTCATGCCCAGAAGATGTACAAGGAACTGAACGCCCTCATCAATGGTATAATTAAGCGTCACCGTGGCATTCCGGTTGGCAAGCGTGATGTCGGCGCCCTGAACCGTGATATAACCGTACCTGTTCTCCTCGGCGGCGACAGGGACGGTAAGCGCCGAGATCAAGAGCAGGATCACAATGCAGCGCGTCAGAGATTGCATGTAAGATACTCTCTTGAGGGGATCATATATCTTTTCTGGTCGGAAAAATAGGTCGTTTTTCTCTCCTCAACGGAGATGCGAGAGCACTATCTCAATGCTGGACACATTGGTTTTCCCGGTGTCCGTATCAATCATCTCGGTTGAGGTGAGAATCTCCTTTTTTGCGACACCCTCAAGGAAACGGTTGATTGCGATCTCGGCCGTGTCGACAGCCCTGGAAATTGCCCTGCCCCTCGCTTTTATGGCCACTTCCTCTGCGCCGTTGTTAAACTGGGTGACGACTGCAAGCACATAGTTCATGACCGGTTTGTTCCCAACGAATACTGTGTTGTCCTTCAACATTGTCCACCTCTCTTCTGCCGATGGTCTATCAGAGGTACTTCTTCATATAGATTAACTCAGCGTTCAGAACCGAGGCCCCTGCCGCGCCGCGGATGGTGTTATGACCGAGCGCAGTAAAGCGAAGTCCCTCACGCAACCTGCCGACAGAAACCGTCATGCCCCTGCCCCGGTTCCGATCGAGCCGCGGCTGAGGGCGGTCGGGCCGGTCAAGGAACTCGATCGACTTTGCAGGCTGGGTGGGCAGGCCTGAAAACGGCGCCGCGTACTCGCGGTATGCCCTTTTGATCTCTTCAAGGGGACGGTCGATGTCCACCCAGACCGAAAGGGTATGGCCGTCTATCACCGGCACCCGGTTGCAGCATGCGCTCACCGAGAAGGGAGCCATATCCACACCGGAGCCATTGAAAGAGCCCATGATCTTCCGCGGCTCTGTCTCCATCTTCTCCTCCTCGGATCTGATGAAGGGGACGACATTGTCATAGATCTCCATCCCGGCAACACCGTTGAAACCGGCACCAGAGATCGCCTGCATCGTCGCTACCTGGACCGACGAAAAACCGAATTTCCGCAGGGGTTCGAGAGCGAGCGTGAGCATGATCGTCGAGCAGTTCGGATTCGTTACAATAAAACCGTCCCGCCCGCGGTCATGCTGCACGTCGATGAGGCCGAGGTGATCGGGGTTCACTTCAGCGATGACGAGAGGCACATCGGGATCCATACGGTGCGAACTCGCATTCGAACAGACGCCGATACCTTTTGCAGCCATATCCTCTTCAATCCCCTGCGCCACGTCGGCCGGCAGAGCGGAAAAAACGATGTCGCACTCCTTCACCGCCTCCGCGGTGGTGGCGCTCACGATCAGATCGGCGGCAGATTCGGGAAACGGCACGTCGAGCCGCCAGTTCACCACATCAGCATACCGCTTGCCGGCGCTACGCTCAGAAGCCGTCAGGGTATGGAGGGAAAACCAGGGGTGATCCGCCAGAAGTTGAACAAATCTCTGCCCTACAGCCCCGGTAGCACCAAGAATACCAACATTAATCATGGATAGCATAACCTATAGCCAAAGATTTATTAAAAGGTTACTTTTACGAAAATGTTGGCCTCTTTCACGGATCAGAGGGAGCATATCTCAATATGGTTTGAGCGATCATAAAAACGGGTCGAACCGGATGAACAGGGGCGCGGAACGCACACACGCGCAAACACCGGCCCCGCGTGCGAGAAAAAAATCAATCCGGGCATACAAAATGGCCCTGCCACCCTTTCTGGTCGGTTTTCACTCCATCTGGATGGCAGCCGAGGGACAGACGTCGACACAGGTCCCGCAGTCAACGCATTTTTCTTTATCAATGACGGCGATGCCGTCTTCCATGGTGATCGCCTCAGACGGGCACTCATCAACGCACGTTTCGCAACCGACACAGAGATCAGGATCAACAACTGCTACCATAATAGTTCTCCTTCTATCTATTTCGAAAAAAAAGAGAAATATGTTTCGATTCAGGCGATCTCAGGAGAGCCCGAGAACATCTCCCATTCCATAGATCCCGGGTTTCCGACCGGGCACCCATACCGCCGCCCGTACGGCCCCGCTCGCAAAGACTGCGCGGTCGTAGGCGCGATGCGAAAGTTCGAGCACCTCATAGTTCCCGGCGAAGAGCACCGAATGATCGCCGACGATGTCGCCACCGCGGATCACATGGACGCCGATCTCGTCGCCGCGCTCCACCATCCCTTCACGGCCGTGGAGATGGGTGCGGGGGCCGATCTCTTCATCGAGGATCTCGAGGATGGTCTTTGCCGTCCCGCTCGGTGCGTCCTTCTTGTAGCGGTGATGGGCCTCGATCACCTCGATGTCGTAGCCCTCGCCGAGGCGTCTGGCGGCATCCCTGATCAGGGTCCAGAAGATGTTCACGCCCACACTGTAGTTGCTCGATATGACCGCAGGAACATGCCCTTCAACTGCCGTCCTGATCTCCTCCCGCTGCCCGGGAGAGAATCCGGTCGTCCCGACGACGAGGGCCACCCCATGTGCGGCTCCTGCCCTGATGTTCTCGACAGAAGCGCTTGCGATGGTGAAATCGATCAGCACGTCGGGTTTCGTCTCTTCGAGGAAGGCGTCGATCCGCGGCGCCTCGACGACGGGGGCCCCATAGAAATTGCCAGTTCTGACATCAACCCCGCCGACCAGTTCGCAATCCGGAGATTCCGAAACGAGACGGCCGATCGCCGTGCCCATTCTCCCGAGCGCCCCGCAGACCACGATCTTAATCATAGGTTCCGAGCACCTCCACAAGCGTCGCCGTTTTCACAGGGTCCAGGTCGTCGAGAGGGAGGCGGACCGGACCTGCGGCCATGCCGCGCAGCTCTGCCGCTTTTTTTACCGGGATGGGATTTGTATCGATGAACAGCGCCCGAAAGAGAGGGGCGAGTTCGTAGTGGATCTCCTGCGCCCCGGCAAGATCACCCTTCATAAACGCCCCGTACAGCGACGCCATCCGGGCAGGCTCGACGTTGGCGGCGACCGAGATCACTCCTCCCGCACCGAGGGCGAGCATCGGCAGGGTGAGAGCATCGTCGCCGGAAAGCACCACAAAGTCCCTGTCGCGCGTACCTTCGATGATCTTCGAAACCTGCTCCAGATTCCCGCTCGCCTCCTTTATCCCGACGATATTCGGGTGATCGGCGAGTTCAACGACCAGATCGGGCTGAAGGTTCTGCCCGGTCCTCCCGGGCACATTGTAGAGCACGATCGGGAGGTCGAGGTCGGCAAGACGGGTGAAATGCTTCACAAGTCCGGAACGGTTCGGCTTGTTGTAGTACGGACTGATCACGAGCGCACCGTCGGCACCGAGATCCCGGGCCGTGCGAGTGAATCTGACCGCTTCTGCGGTATTGTTCGAACCGGTTCCGGCAAGCACCGGTACCCGGCCGTGGGCCGCATCGACGGCCGCGCTGATCACCTGCTCGTGCTCCTCAAAGGTCAGCGTCGCAGATTCCCCGGTAGAACCGCAGGGAACAATCCCGTCAACTCCATGGGAGATGAGGTACTCGATATTAGAGCGGAGACCGACAGGGTCGAGACCACAGTCCGGACCCCGCGTAAAAGGAGTTATGATCGCTGGGTAAACACCCTCAAACATGTGTAAGGGATTACACCATTGGCTTTTTAGTATTTTGCTTTCTGGAGATGTAGCCGGCGACTCTATTCCGTACGCGCTTCGATGTAATAACGGCAACCTCGGAGACGACCAGCTTGTTCTCGGTAAAGTCTCCGGTGAAGCTTTTCGGGTTTTTCGCCATCAGTTCCTGACCCAGACTTTTAATATACGTCGGTTTTATTCCCATGTGCACCTATCCCACGAATTTGTATCTTTAATGCGTCCCGACAGTTTAAGAATATTGTGCGCGACCTCATCGGGATTTTCGCCGAGGATCCGGATCATTGGTTCCTTGCCGACGTCGCCGCGGTCATAGATCACGTCGGGCACACCGGTCTTGCAGCAGGATGCGACACCCCAGTCCATCGTCCGGATGCCGGGCGGTTCCTGCATCCGGTCGAAGTACCTGATGTCGAGCATCATCTCCTCCAGCGCCCCCAGGATCGGATCGGCAAATCTGATATTCGCGGCCGACCTGACTCTCTGATCAAAGCGCATCGCCGTCAGCACGATCCGCGCCACATGATCGCTCGCCCCGAACGCCACCCTGCCGACCGGGTGTGCCTTCCCCCCCGTACGGACGATGCGCCCCTCAACGGCTGCAACGTCGGAGGGCTCTTTCGCCTTTTCGATGGCATAGACAATGTTCGTCCCGACTTCGGGAATCAGGCGGAGGTCCATCTCCCGGCTGAGGAGATCGACGGCGGCCTGAAGATCCCGGAGCACCCGCTCCCGCTCATCATCACTCATTCGTAGAGGTACTCTCCCGGCAGAGGCATAATCCTAACGCCCGGGTTCATCCTTTTTCCAGGCGAGCGACGCAATCACAATTTCAAGGACGGTGCCGTACATTCCTCCGAGGAAAACCTCCCGCCTGAGGCCCCCCCCCACACCGTGACCGGTTATGTTCCCCTGCTATCTCGTAATCGATGATTCCACAGGATCGCCGCCGTTGCGATGCAGTGTTTATTCTCAGGGAATTTCGGGATTTCGTCTGAGAAACGTACGGGCGTTCTCCCGGCCCATAAGGAGGGATGGACCCCATGCCGGAAATACATGGCAGAGAAGGAGAAGAGATATAGGGAGAAGGTGAAAGAAAATACTACATGGATCCACGCGTAATTGACGTGCTGACCGGAGTTGTGAGCCTGCTTATCTTTGTCCTGCTGCTGATCGTCCTCCCGGGGCTGATGAAGGAGAACACCGGCATTGCCTATATTCTTGCCTTCGTGCTGTTCCTGATCATGATAAGCGGCGCCGGTCACATCATCAATAAAAAAATCGCGTGAGCGGCTTTGCCATCACAAACACTTGCGATATTTTTCAATGGGATTGTCTGATCGCTTTATGAGCGATTCTACTCATGCATCTTCTTTTTTCGTTTGTAATAGGAGAGGGGATGGTTCACCTTTTCACAGACAGCGTCCCGGTGCACGCACAGGCCATGCGTCCGCATCGTGGCGCAGGCCGGGGCGGTGTACTCTGTACCTGATCGTCCCGAGATATGTTCGACCTGATACATCGTCATCGAAAGATCAAAATCGGGGGCCCGCTGAAACACCTCTGCGATCTGGTGGGTTGACAGCCCGATGTTGTGCAGGAATGCGGTGAGTGCAAACCGCCCGACATGAGGGAGATTGGTCCCCGCAGTAACCGCCGTGATCAGGGCTGAGATGCAGGGCGGGAAAGAAGATTCATCCACATCGCCGAACTCTTCGAGCGCCTGCTGCTGGGCGGCGGCGGCGACTGCTTCGATATAAGACCTGAACTGCCTGCATACATCTTCCGGGACAGAGAGGGGAAGGCGCTCCCTGATGATCTCTCGCATCTGTTCTCTCACCAGCTCTTCCGCCTCGATCCTGAGCAAAAAAACTCTGCCGTCCTTCACGCTCCGGTTCACAAGTTTCCACCGCTCCTCATGCAGCCCGCTGACCAGAGGCACGTAGGTCAGGACCGGCATGGAGTTCTGCCCGATTTCGATGCCTATCGCCCGTGCAATCTTTTCTCTGTCCGTGTTCTCTTCCTCGGTGAAAGACAGATAGGCCTTATGCGCCTCGAACTGAGATAGGCGCTCTATCAGCAACCGGTCATTGAGGCAGGACACCAGCATCCGGGAGATGACATACGAAAAGAGATCTTCCTGAGCATCCCGGCCATAGACCCTGCACTCCAGAGGGTTTTTTCGAGAGAGAGCATCGACGACCCTTTTGACAGCGCATTCACAGAGAATCCGATTTCTCTCCGATTTCAGGAGAATATCGAGGGTTCCGGACTCACGTCTCACATAGTCCTGGGCCTCTTCCAGAAAAGGATATTTGGCAAGGTCCTGGACATCGACCATGCTCAGTCCGCTTCAATGCGCGGGGCCAGCAGATACTCGACGCGGCCCTTGCCTTCGGCGAGGTCAAAGGTGAATTTCACGGGATGATCGATGCCGAGGGCGAGGGTGATCTTTCCGGCGCGTCCCATCACCTTCCCCATATCCTTCAGGTAGTCCAGCGAGAAGAGGGAACGCGCATCGGCGGCATCGAGAGAGATGAGCTGGCTGCGGCTGAGCTCCAGTTTAATATGATCGGTATCACCTTCGGCGGCCATAAAGAAGAGGTCGGCCTTCGGATCGATGCCGAGGGCGATCTTGTCAGAGATCACGTCGGCGGTCTTGATAGCGGAGGAAAGAGCGCTGCCAGCAAGTTCTACCTTTCCGGGGAGTTCGACATTAGGTAGGCTTGGATCCTTGCGGATGGTGTTGACATCAAGAAGCGTCACCGAGTACTGATAACTCCCGAAGGAGAGTTCCAGCTTGTGGCTGCCTTCGGCAAGGTTGAGAGAAAGTGTATCGTCTTTCCCCATCATCCCGATAATATTCTTCATCTTTGCGACATCAAGCCCGAGATCCTCAGGGGTCGACTCATACGTCGCAAACGCATCCTTATCCAGTTCGAGGGACACCATGGCCACGTTCGCTGTGTCCACTGCCCGGGTCCGCATCCCGTTTCCATCGACATGGAGCCTGCATTCGGTCACCAGTGCCGCCACAGCGTCGATAGCCTCCCGGAATGTTTCTGTGTCAATCGTTGCTTTTAACATTACAAACCCCTTATAAGACTCTATTATACATTATATCATGATATTTTTTATTCTATCTGGTATCGCAACCGGGCCCTGTCAAACATACGGGAAAAGAGCATGACATCACAGTGGACACAGGACAAATACTCCGTTAAGGCGAGGAAAGAGGGATTTAGAGCCAGAGCCGCCTATAAACTGCTGGAAATCCAGAAACGGCACGGGGTGATCAGGGAGGACGATACGGTTGTCGACCTGGGTGCGGCACCGGGGAGCTGGCTGCAGGTGCTGAGAACGCTCACAAAGGGGACGATCATCGGCGTCGACCTCAACCCGATGGCATCGCTGGAAGGAGTGAAAACAGTCGTCGGAGATTTTACAACTCCTGAAGTACAGGATATGGTGAGAGACCTCGCTGGAGGCAGGATCTCGATCGTCACCTGCGACGCCTCTCCCAGACTCTCGGGCGCGACGAGTTATGATCAGGCGCGGGCGATCGGCCTCGGGGAGGACGCACTCCATTTCGCGGTTTCTGTCCTTAAAGAGGGAGGAAATTTCATCTGCAAGTCGTTCCAGGGAGAGGATTTCCCGGACTTTTTTGCGGACGTGAAAAAACATTTCCTCTCGGTCAAGACGTTCAGGCCTGTCTCCTCCCGTCGGGGAAGCCGTGAAATCTACATTGTCGCAAAAAACTTCAGGAGGGAAAAAGATGGTGCTCCGTGACAATTACGGGCGTTCGGTGACAAATCTGCGGATCAGCCTCACCCCGCGCTGCAACCTAGACTGCATCTACTGCCATGCCGAGGGCGAGGTGGCCCCTGAAGGGGAGATGAGCGTCGATGAGATCAGAGAAATTCTCAGGGTCGCCGAAAAAATCGGGATTCGAAGTGTGAAGTTTACCGGCGGCGAACCCCTGATGCGCCGGGATATTGTCGACATTATCAGGGCTGTCCCGCCCGGGATCGAGTCATCCCTCACCACCAACGGCACTCTTCTCGGCGGCCTCGCGCAGGGCCTCAAGAAAGCGGGACTTTCCCGGGTAAATATCAGTCTTGATACCCTCAGGCCCGAGCGCTACAGGGAGATCGCCGGAAAGGATCTTCTTCCGAAGGTCCTCGACGGGGTCCGCGCCGCCGTCGACGCCGGACTGACGCCGGTGAAGATCAATATGGTGCTCCTCAAGGGCATGAACGAGGATGAGATCGATGATTTTCTCGCCCTTGTCCGTGAGAACAGGAACCTGATCCTTCAGGTCATCGAACTCATGGAGTTCAACGAGTGTTATATGCACGGCGATGTCGACAGGCTTGAAAAGGAGATCGCAGATCATTCACAGGAGATCCTGACCAGGCGAATGCACCACCGCAAGAAATATTGTCTGGACGGCGCCGAGGTCGAGGTCGTGCGCCCCCTGCACAACACCGAGTTCTGCTCCTACTGTAACCGTCTCAGGGTGACGTCGGACGGGAAACTGAAGCCCTGCCTCCTCCGCACCGACAACCATGTCGATATCCGCGGCAAGAGGGGCGCCGAACTGGAAGCGCTCTTTGAACAGGCAGTCCGGGCCAGAGAGCCCTTCTTCAAATAACCCTCAATACAGTCTTTTGTTGCCCCCGCTTCTGAAGGCCGCACGAACCCGGCCAGCTCACCGTTGCGGCCGCCATGTGCCAGAATACAATGCTATATCTGGAGGACGGATAAACAGGATGGTATGAACGCTCTCGATGAAGACGAGTATTTCAGAGTGCTGAAGAGGTTCTACGAAAAATCACTTATCCTCGAAGACCTCAGTGACGTTCAGCCTGTTCTCTACTTTTATTATCTTGACGCCCTTGCGCATGTCGAGTACACCCTCAATTCCTTCGCCTTTAATTATCAGTCCCCAAAAAATATTATGAACCGGCAGTACATGCGGTGGCGGATTGATGAGGAAAAGAAGGAAGATCGGCCGCTCTTCCCGGGCTTCATCAACTGGCTCAAGAGAGAGAACCCGGAAAAGTTCAAAAACCTGCCGAAGATCTGGCAGTTTATCTATGACGCAGAAAATCCGGCCAGTTACCGGAGTTTCAGGATATCGCTCGATCCGGCCAGCCTCACCCCGATCCCGGCCGCCTTCTTCCAGGAGGCCCTTGAAGAATTTTTCACACCGGCGTTCCTCAAGAGCATCTACAACGGCGCTTCTCTGGCCTCTCTCTTTGAGAATTATAGGGAGAACGTCGGCACCTGAGGGTGTCTGCCATGGATGTTGCCGCCCTCTGCAGGGATCTGGTGCGGATCAGGAGCGAGAACCCCCCCGGCGACACGCGGGATGCTGCCGAGTATATCAGGACCGTTCTTGCAGGGATAGGGATTGGAAGCGTTGTCGTCTCCAGGGACGGACGCCGATGCAACCTGATCACCAGGCACGGCAACCCGTCTCTCCTCCTCTGCGGTCATATCGATGTCGTCCCGGCCATCCCCGACGGGTGGAGCCACCCACCTTTTGAAGCGGTTGAAGAGGAGGGGTACATCTGGGGGCGGGGGAGCAGCGATATGAAAGGGGGGTGCGCCGCCCTTCTCGCAGCTCTCGAAAAAGTTGTCGAGAGCGGGGCAGAACCCCCGACCGAGGTCGCATTCGTCTGTGACGAGGAGACCGGGACCGGATATGGGATCGAGTATCTGCTGGCCAGAAATGTGCTCCATCCCTGCGACACCCTCCTCGCCGAACCGACACCGCCACTCTCCCCCTGTATTGGTCAGAAAGGGCTTGCCCGGATCTCCCTCACGTTTCGCGGCGAACCCGGTCACAGTTCTCTCTACCCCGCGGTCGGGAAGAGTGCGATTATGGAAGCGCACAATCTCATCTCGTTTTTGCAGGAGATCCATGAGCGGGAGTATCAGGTCGGCCGTGAGATGGAGGGGATCATAGGGAGGTCTTCCCTGGTGCTTGAGGATCTCTTCGGCATAAAAGGGCTCGACCATATTCTCAAGAGAGTGATGTTCAATCCCGGCGTGATCCGGGGCGGTGAAAAGGCAAATATCGTCGCCGAACGGTGTGAACTCGACCTCGATCTCAGGGTCCCGTGGGGGTGCAACGCAGGCGAGATCGTCTCCGAGATCGCATCGCGCGTGCCGACGGCCTCAATGAAGGTGACGGCAGTCTCCGACCCGTCCTGCACCTCGCTGTCGGCGGCGATCGTACGGCGGCTCTGCGGCGCAATCAGAGAGGAGTACGGGTGCGACCCGGTGCCGATCTTTCAGTGGGCGGCGAGCGATGCCCGCCACCTCAGAAAAGCCGGATTTCCGGCGGTGGAGTACGGACCCGGAGAGGTGACGACGATCCACGGCATCGATGAACGTGTCTCGATCCGCTCCCTGTATCGTGCCGAAGAGATTTATCGTGATGTAATCCTCTCTTATTGTTGATGCGCCAGATCACAGTAAAAGCAATCTATATATTTGAAACCACTGGAAATCTTATCTGATATATAATGGGTCTGTTTCAGGCATTCCATAAACCCATAAATATCGGGAAGAGATATTGATATTCTATGAAATTTATGCAGGTAAGCCTCGTAATACTCGTCGGCACCGCCCTGCTGGCAGCAGGGTGCATCGAGGCGACGCCCGGGGGGGACTCCTCAGAATCACCCTTCTGGGTCAAGGAGACGACGGCTCCTGCCAGCACGCCAACGCCGACCCTGAACAGCGATTACGTGAGCCAGGCGACACCATATCCTGACATCCCGACACCTACCCCTCTTCCGGTCAACCGGCAGTTGCCTGATGATACACCGGCAACACCCGTGTACCCGGAAGTGCTCTGCGAATCGATTGACCTGAACGGCGAAGCCCATGCGTGGACGATCAACGCCATGTATCCCCCTCTGATTGTGGACATTGATGTGACACCGGAAACGGAAACAAGAACGGTCGTCTATCAGAGCAGTTACGGTGACAGGGATGAGGACACGGGAACGGTGACGCGCATCAGCCAGAGCAGTTACTTTGAAGTGACGATACGGGATGCAAACGGGAATATTGTCGCACAGGACGGTTTCAACGGGAAGTACACCGTGGGGAGATCAAAACATCTGATTGTGCGGACCGGGGGGGTCTACCAGGTAGACCTGCGCGGCAATGCCGTTAAAGTAGATATTTCCATAAAAGTAGGTAAAATCGATGATGAAAATGGCCTGTCCCCCTGACACGGGCAGCATCGGAGGTGAGGAATGATTATATGGAATGAAAACTTATTTTTTTAGGCGCAACCACGATGTCCCGGTAGGGTAGTGGATATCCTAGAAGCCTGCGGAGCTTTTGACCCGGGTTCGAATCCCGGCCGGGGCGTTTTATTTTGGAGTTAAAACCCCAGTCGTTTTTAAGGTTATCAGGGCAGACGCCCATTGCGTGACTCAAACTGCCAAACACGCACCCACAACTTGTGACAGGTCTTTTCATCTCATCAAAGAGGAGTATGCAGGCCATTCTCTTGCAAAGGGTGCGGATGACGGCTTGATCACCTGTGAAGACGAAACCCTCATTGAAGCATTTGTCGCGGAGCTCCGCGCCACAAACGGTATCGCTTTATTCCAACGAATTATCTTGTACGAATACAAGACCGTCTCGAATATTTGGGCGTTGCAGATGCACTAGAACATATGATCTTTGGAACAGTCGCAACAACAGAATATGTTGTGACAATAATCAATATCCTTCAGGTAAATTTCAGACGGTCAGATTTAAGAGACGCAAACAATGAGTACATTAATTTAGAAGGGAGATCATCGACAAAACGATGGGGTGTGAGGCCAGTAATCAAAAATCAAGATGATGGCGATATTGAGTCAATTATCTAGATACTTTCAGAGACTGCTATCTTCCCCGTAAACCACAGTTCTTTACAGGGATAACAAATAGAAAATGAACCCGTCTATGCATCCACTACCAATCGAGTGGAACCAATGCTTTGCCATTTCGCCATCTCTCTACAAGATTGATGTTTTCGATCCCACTCCAAGTTACTTCATCCGCATGCTCAATTACGAGCAGTTGCAGTTTATTATCTGTTCTAATGAGTCCTTCAGAGAGTGTTTGAAATATCTTATTTACACACTCGATATCATCTGAATTTGGCTCATAAGGTTGCTTATTTGGATTCTTTGGATCGGGATCGTTTGGCCAGCGCTCCGGGAAGTAAACTTGACTGGGTTGGTCAATTACTAAAAAGTTAGGAACTGGACATGATTTAAGTGATAGAAAATATTGATGTAATGCTAATAAGGTCGAAATGTGATAACCCATCCAATTTGCTCCACTACCGATCTCCCAAAGGTAATCTCCATCTGGTCTGCCCATCGATGAAATTTTTATGGTGAGATTAGTAAGATCTAGATGCGCAGGGTCATCAAAGCGCTCCGCTCCAATGCATCTTGCGTAACTGGATATATTTTTGGAAATATAGTCTAAAGCGGTTCTTCGTCTCTTTTCTTCATCGTTGCTATTTAACCGCGACTCTAAGTATGAAATACGGGATTTTAATTGGGTTAACTCCTCCACAAGCTGACTATCCTGCTGGGTTATGATATAATTTTCAAGTGATTGCTCAACCCTACCAACGAAACGATAAACTTCATTTAGTGTCTGCCTCTTCGCTCGCAAGTCTTCAGATTTTGACTCTAATAGTCGCCTATGATCCCGAACAATGTTTAGTCTACCTTCCAACATGCGCAACTGATTTCGAACCCAAACTCCTCACGTATTAGGGAATATCTTGAGTTCCAGCTTCTCCGCGATCTTCCGCACCTGCTTCGGCACCTCGGTGATCCGTCTCTCCTCCCCCGTTCCCACCGCATACA
>JASGMW010000050.1 GCA_030156225.1 Methanofollis sp. | reverse complement strand
ATCGCCATGTCCAGCACCTCGACCCGCTGCTTCGTATAATCCGAGATGGCGTACTTCTCGCACATCCGCCTGGACATCTCCAGGTACTTCTTCACCGAGGCCTCGTGGACCGTCTGGTTCACCTTGCCGCCGCACTTCGGGCACTTGCCGGCCAGCGGCATCCGTCGGTACTTCGTGGCGCACTTCGTGCACCGCACCGTCTGGGAGGCGAACGCCCGCAGGTTGCCCATCAGGTCGCGGATGAAATGGGTGTTGAGCACCCGTTCGGCGACGTCGTCGACGTCCACCGCCCTGATCTTCTCGGCGAGTTCGAGTTCGGCCTCCATCTTGTCGAACATTGAGCCGAGCGTGGTGTAGGTGGAGTCCAGGGGACCGGCCGAGATGTCCGAGGTGTCGTGGGTGAAGCGGAACCCCTCGTACTGCTCCGGCTTTCCGATTCTGAGATCGACGTGGTCGATCACCTTCTCGAGCTCCTTCGGCGGGGCGTAGTCGAGGGCCGCCTCGTAGAGTTCGAGGGGGTATCTCTCCATCACGTCGACGTTGAGGCACTCCTTGTCCACCTCCCCGGGGTCGAGACGGGTGGTGAGCACGAGAGGTGCGTCCATCGAGCCACCCCTCGTCTCTGGCAGAAACGAGCGGGAGAAGTTGATCAGGCCGTCGAGCAGAAACATCACGCAGTCCTCGTCGCCGTCGCACTGTCCGCAGAAGATCCCGTTCGCGGCGAGGGTGTGGTCCTCGGCGACCGTCAGGCAGTAGACATGCTCCCCGGGACAGAGGACGTAGCGCACCATCGTAACCGTATCGGCGATTACCTGCCCGCCCTCGACGACCGGCACCCGGTCGCCCTCCCGCACCTCCATCGCCATGATCTTCCTGAGGTAGCAGAGATCCCAGATCAGCATCGCGTGCTCGGGCGTCACTTCGAGCGTTTTGCCGCGTGCGGTCTCGAAATGGATGAGATGTTCGGGGGCGCGATGGACCGAGACCGCCGTCACCCGCCTGAGCCTGGTGTTCCCCTGTGTGTCCACGGCCTGCACCGCCGCGTACCGCTTCGGGGGCGACCAGTGGGTGCCGGCGGCGTCCAGTCCGGGCTCGGCGATATCGAAGTTTTCCAGCACGAACTGCCTGATCGGCAGGCTCCGCCACTCCCGATCTTCGAGCACCCTGATCTCGGTATCGCCTGCGAAACAGTTCCGCCGTTTCGCGGCGTGGTAGAAGGGATGGGCATACCCGACGTTCGCCTTCGTGAATCCGATCAGGCGGCAGAGCACGCCCGCCGACGTGTGCGGCGCAAGCCCAACGAGCATCTGGCCGATGAGGTCGGACGGTTTTTCGGCGTTGTAGAACCGCGGCAGCCCGTAAAACTTTTCCAGCAGATCGTCAAGGAACTGCGAGACCTTTACGAGCCAGTCGCCGCACTTCTGCGAGACCAGGATGTCCTGACAGCGCAGCTCCAGGATCTGGTCCGGCGAGGTGAGCGGGTTCCCCTCGTAGTCGTGGGTGTAGCCGATCGCCGCCAGACGGTCCACCGGGGCGCCGATCTCGCGCGGGCGAACGTGGGTGACGGGCAGATCGATCATGTCGTACCTGACCGTGCCGTCCTTGAAGACATGGACCTCGTGGATCGCTCTGAGAACCCCTTTTTCCATGGGTTCGATCGTCCGCTCGCGCGAGATCATCCCTTTGACCCCCTTGACCAGTTTCACCGCGTTCTCCCTGACTCCGAGACGGGCGCAGGCGGCGGCGTACTCCTCCTTCACCCGCAGATCGGTCTTCAGCAGGCAGACCGCCTGGCCCTTGCAGACCGGGCAGACCGAACCCTGCACCTCGCGGTTGCACCGCGGGCAGCGGTAGACCGGCGTCGTGTGGGCGCCGCAGGCGTCGCAACGGTTCTTGAAGGTGACGGCGCCGCACTGCGGGCAGCGCCGCTCCCCGGTCTCCGCATGGATCATCCCACCGTCGACGTTGCTCCGGTCTTTGTACGCCCCCGCGTTCTGCACCGACCGTCGGGCGCCCCCGGCCTCGCCCACCGGGAAGAGGACATGGGGCGCGGGCTTCATCTCGCGGGGCCTGGATTTGCCGGGCCTGCCCATCCTTCCCCCGATCCGCGTCCCGGCCTTCGAACGGATCGTAAACCCGGAGAGATGGGAGACCAGCGCGAGGGACGGTCCGTCGGGTGCGTCCTCCCAGGTCCGGCGCATTCTGAGGTCGAGACCCAGCCCCAGGCAGGCGAGGAAGACGAGATAGGTGCGGATCACGATCTCCTCCCCCTCGACCGTGTGGGGGACGAGCACCTCTTCAAGGAGCGCCTTTGCTTCGGGATCGTTTCCGATACGCAGGGCCCCGTCCGCGATCCGTCCACGCTCCGAGACAATCCCGGCAAGCTTCCGGATCTGCGGCGGTTCGAGATCGTCCCAGAACCAGGTGTAGTCCGGGTGGAGGGGGGCGCCCGAGAGGGCGAACTCGATCGCCTCCATCTCGTTCTCGGGATGGCGGGGCCCGCCCTCCTGCAGCCACCACTCCTCGCAGTACGACGACGGCACGAGCGGGTGGTTGTTCTCCAGAAACTCCCCGTACGAGATGAGGATCTCGCCGATATCCAGAATGCGCGCGATCTGAGGAATGATCGCCACCGCCTCGTCGGTGTCGTCGACCCGCCGCACCTCGCCCGAGGCGAGGAGGACCGTTGGTCCTTCGATGGTGTCTACCGGGACCACGCCCGCCGCCTTGCCCGGACGCTCGGTTTTCATCTGGGTGCCGACGGCCAGGTAGTTTCCAAGGATGTGGAGGGTCGCCGGGTTGAACCCGGCGGCGGCGAACCCCGTGTTCCTGGACCGGCCGTACCTGAGGCGGAACCCCCCTTTGCGCATGGGATACGAGAAGACCGGCCGTCCGCCGATCAGGTCGCGGATGTACTTGTCCTTCGGGTGGACGCCCGGCTCCTCGTCCTCTTCCCCCGAGGACTTCGAGGCCGCCCCGTCGATGATCTGCTGGAGCCAGTCCCAGCCCTCAATATTCATTTTTTTGACGTTCTTCATCACCTTCGGGGCCTTCAGGGCAAGCCCTTCGGCGACTACCAGGCACATCCCGCCCCGGACGGTGTTCGTCTCCACCCGCTCCAGGTTCCGGTAGCCCGAGACCTCCTCGCGCTCGGTCGGTTCGCCGTCGATACAGACCGGGCAGTTCTCGATGATCAGCCTGATCTCGGCCTCGCTGGGCATGTACTGCATCGACTGGATCCCGTTGTACTGTTTGAGCTCCTCGATGTAGCGCTCCGCCTCTTCCTTGCGGGGCCTGTAGCGGTCGATCCCGAGCGCCTGACGAACATAGTCGCCGACCAGCACCGACAGCGCCTGGGCGGTCCCGCCCGCCGAACGGATCGGGCCGGCGTAGTAGACCTTCAGGTATTCGGTACCGTCGTCGTTCTTGCCGAACCCCACCTTGGCGATCCCCTCGGTCGGCGCCGCCACCACGCCCTCGGTCAGAAGCCCCATGGACGTCCTGATGGCGTGGTCGACGATCTCCTCTCGCGTCGTCTCCCCGAACATCTTCGCAACGAAATCGTCGCCGATCTTCAGGGAGACCTCTTCACGGGACATCTCTTTTTCAAGGTCCCGGATCCGCTGTGCGACCCCTTTTATCCCGAGGAGCGCCTCGACACGATCCCCTATGTCGTTCGCCCGCGGGATCTCGATCTCCGTCTTCGGGTCATATCCCAGGGACCGGGCCTTTTCAGCGACTCCAATGGCTTCGTTGAGTTTTTCCTCAAGCCTCCTGAAATATTCGGCCATTGCCGGGGAGACCGCAACCATGAGGGTACATGGCGGCGGAAGCGGATAAAAAGTACGATCGAGAGCACCGTGGCCGGCTCAGGCCCCGCGGTCGATCTCTTTCTTCAGGCCGACCGAGAGGATCTCCCGCGCCGCCTCCGCAACCTCCGGGTCTTCGTCCGAGAGAGCCGCCAGCAGCGTGTCGACCCCGCGCCGGTCGCCCCGCTCCCCCAGGATCATCGCCGCCCCGATCCGCACCCACCGGTTTGTTCTCTCCAGTGCGGCGAGAAGGGCCGGGACCGCTTTCTCCTGCATGGCCTTCAGGGCGTCGACCGCGCCGAACCAGCACTCGCGCCGCCCGAGGGCGTTGATCAGGGGCTTGATCGCCGGCTCGCCCAGGGCTGCGAGGGCGGCGGCCGCCTGGCTGCGCACCCCGCCGTCAGGATCGCCCAGGGCTGCGATCAGGTGCGGCACCGCCGCGTCTCCGCCGATCATTCCGAGCGCTTCCGTTGCCTTCCACCTGACCGCTGCGTCGGGATCGGAAAGGAGACGCACGAGCGCGGGTACCCCGGCCTCCGAACCTATCTTTCCAAGGGCGAGGGCGGCAGCCCAGCGTGCTTCGGGGCTGCCGGCATCCGCGGCCGATCCGAGAGCGTCCAGGGCGGGCTCGCCGATCGCTGCAAGGGCGAGCGCCGCCCGCGTTCGCACGTACCGGTCGTCGTCTTCGAGGGCCGCGGCGAGGGGGCCGACCGCCGAAGGGTCGCCGATATCGCCGAGTGCGATCGCCGCCCCCCAGCGGGTGTCCACGTCCTTTGAAGAGAGCAGGGGGATGAGGGTGTGGAGGGCCGGGCGCCCGATCGCCCCGAGTGCCTCCATGGCGACCCAGCGGACCCCGGGCTCGGGATCGGACAGCGCCTCCTGCAGGGGAGCCGCCGTCTCCGGGTCGCCCCGCTTCCCGAGAGCGACGGCCGCCTCATACCGGGTGTCGGCGTTGCGGCTCTGCAACGCTTTCACCAGGTCGTGTGTCCTGGTATCCGGGGTAATATCTTCTTTTCTCAGAAGAGACCGCGTGTCCTCCAGCCTGATCCGCCCGGCGACGAACCCAACCACTGCGGCCACCGCCACGAACATCAGCGCCCGGCTCACGGCGCTGGCGGTGAGCGTTCCGGTCTGGAAAACGGTGACGCAGATGTGGATGATGCCCAGGGCGGCACCGACCGGGACCGCCCGCATCCCGTACCAGAGGCCGGCAAGCACGATGGCCAGGTAAAAGAAATGTGTGTAGACGATATCCACGCCGAGAAAGAGGTGGACGATTATTTCGAGGAAGAGGCTTGCCGCAAGCACAAGCGCCAGCAGGAACAGCCGCAGCCGTCTCTTCCCGGGCATCTCCCCGGTCATCTACGAGTGAGTTCTTCGGGGGATCTTAAATATTCTCGTCTTCATCGAACGTTTCCACGAGGTCCTTGATCCCCTCCTCTCCCATCTTCCAGAGCGTTAAGGAGGCGCAGGACCGCATCGTCTCGTCGCCCTCTTTCGAGAGTCTTTTCAGGGGAGCGAGGGCGGGCTCGCCGATACGGCAGAGGGCGAGAGAAACAAAACCCCGCAGCTCTTTATCCTCCGTGGCGAAGGCCTCGATCAGAGGCTCGGCCGCCGCCTCCCCCATCGACCCGAGGGCGGCGGCGGCATAACGCCTGAACCGCGGGTCCTGCTCGACGATCATCGTCATGATCAGGGGCCTGATCGCGGGTTCGCCGATCCTGGCGAGGATCCGGGCGGCATACCAGCGCATGTCGTCGGTCTCGTCCTCCATCAGCACTTCGATCAGGGGGAGGACCGCCTCCTCTCCCATGCCGACAATTCTGTCCTCTGCTTCATGTCTCTTCTCTATTTCCCGGGATGAAAGCACCCCGATCAGATCGGTGATCTCCTGTTCCATGATGATACCTCAGATGGTCTTGTCCGGCTCCTCTGTCGGTGGCGGCGGAGGTGGTGGTGAGACGGGCTTTCCCTGCTTGATGCTGATTCCGCCCTGCAGTTCGTTTCTGAACCAGACCTCCCGCTGCGGGAAGGGCACGTCGATGCCGTTCTTCTCGAGTTCGGCCTTGATTGTCCAGAGAAGCTCGGTCCGGACGTCCCACCAGTCTGTGGACGGCGCCCAGATCCGTACCATGATATTCACCGAATTGTCGGCCAGTTCATCAACATAGACCGATGGACTCGGTTCTCGCAGGGCGAGGGGGTGGTCCTGGATCACCTGTCTGATGATCCCGATGGCGAGCGTGGCGTCGGCGGCGTACGGGATGCCGACCGTGTACTCGAACCGCCGCGCCACATGAGCGACATAATTTGTGATCGGCGAGGTGAAGACGGTTTCATTCGGAACCCTGACATAGATCCCGTCGTAGGTTTTGATGATCGTCGATATGATGTTGATGTCGGCGACGTTCCCGCTCACGTCGCCGATATTGATGTTGTCCCCGATGGCGATCGGGCGCTCGATGATGAGGAAAATGCCCGACATCAGGTTGCCGAGGACCGACTGACTGGCGATACCGATGACGAGCGAGGCGAACCCGCCAGCCACCAGAAGACCGCTCAGGTCCACCTGAAAGTAGGGCAGGATGACCAGAAAGGCGATGATCCCGATACCGTAGTTGACGATCTTCAGGAGCATATCGAGCTGGCTACGCTTGATCTTGTCAGTCAGGCCCTTTTTCAGGTAGATGGTCAGCACCTTGGCGATCACCACCGCCACGACCGCGACCAGGGAGATATAGAGCAGGTGTCCCCAGGTGATCGGCGAGAGAGAAGAGACCGGGGCGTTCAGACTGAAGTTCAGGCCGTTCATATCCTAGATTCCCTGGTCCATCATATAGCGGGACCGCTCGATCCCGGCGATCGAACGCGCCGTATAGAGTTCGAGCGACTTGTGCTGCCCCTCGCTGCTGGGGGCGTCATAGCACCCGGTTTCAGCCACCATCGTGCTTGCAATGCGCATCCACGCCCTCATCGTGGCTGAATCTTCGTAGTAGATCTTCATCCCGAACCCATCGAGCACCAGGCGGGAGACGTCTACCCAGTGGTTTGCGGTGTTCGTGATGGCGAGTGAAAGGAGGCCTTCCCGGAGAGGATTGAGGAGAGGCGGGGAGAACGAGACCTTGCTCCCCCACCAGCGGGCGATCACCCCGCGATCCGACAATCCGTAGAGGGTGTACTTCTGCCGGTTCCATGAGAAGATATCGACCACCTCGTAGTTTCCCTTCGCTGCCACGAACACGGCCACCTCGATGGGGAAGGTGAGAAAGATCGTCTCACGCGCACCCGGCTCAATCGAGATCGGTTCGAACTCCACGAGGAGATGGCTGGACACTTCTTTCGGAAGGTTCAACGGTTCGACCGGGTTGACGATCACCCGGCCTCCCGAGGAGATGAGGGTCCGCTCCCGGGTGCGGCCGTCAAGTGTCCGCCGGTAGACGTATCTCCCGTTTTCCTGGTCGATGCCGATAGAAAAGCCATCTTTTTCATAGTGAAAGGCGAAGCCGTAGGTGCCGTACACGCGTTGAGTATCTTGGAGGAGGAGTATTAAGGTTTATCCCGGTCGAACCCCGGAGGCGGGGTTCCGTCATCAACTGTCCGGCCGCATCCCGTGCCTTCAGGGCGGAAGAATGATCGTTCGAAGATTTTTTTGCGGACGTTCCCGGCACGAAATCCGTAGATTTTAAAAAACAGGGTGTTCTCTGCCCCGGGGAACAGGACCCTTTCACTCGACCGCTATCATTTCCACCGAAAAGGTGAGATCACTTCCGGCGAGGGGATGGTTGGCGTCGAGTGTCACTGTTTCATCGTCGAGGTCGGTCACCGTCACCAGGATCACCTGCTCTTCGGCCACCTCCACGGGGTACTGCTGCCCGATCTCAAAGGCGATCTCCGGGGGGAACTGGTCCAGAGCGACCTGCATGACAAGGTCATCCCGCCGCTGTCCGTAGGCCTCGTCGGCAGGGATGGTGAAAACCTTTGTCTCACCGGCGGTCATGCCGCTGACGGCCTCTTCAAAGCCGGGGATGACCTCGCCCCTGCCCACCGTGAACTTCAGGGGTTCGCGGCCTCGTGAAGAATCGAATTCAGTGCCGTCTTCGAGGGTGCCGGTGTAATGGAGCAGAACGGTGCTGCCCTCAACTGCCTGGGTCATACCCAGCTTTCGAAGGCAGAACATGAAAAGGTTACCATAGCGGTGAAAAAAGCTGCCAGACGGCGGAGGGGGGTATCCCCCCTGCATCCGGCCAATACACGAGAACTGTGGATATATCCGGGTGGAAATATCGGGAACTCTCAGTACCTGTTGTATTCAGTCCGCGGCTTGGGGGCACGCGCCTCGTCAATCCGCACGGTCCGACCCATAAACTGGGTCTCGTTCAGGGCGTTCATCGCCTTCTCCGCTTCCTCAACGGAAGCGAACTCGACGAAGCCAAAACCCTTGCGTGGGATAATTCTGGCTGACTTTACGTCGCCGTAGGCTGAAAAAAGTTCGGAGAGCTGCTCTTCGGTGGTCTCGTAGTTGAGATTCCCGACATACAAAGTGCTTGATTCCATGAAAAGCTCCTTCATTACATATGGGTTTCCCGTAGTTATCATCTTTCCGGGTGCGGCACAGGATAACTCCGGCGGCGGTGACGCTTGTTCATGCAGCACGCACAGGCGCTCGCCCTCGATCTCGCACTTCTTCTTCCACCGGATCTCGCCGTTGAAGCACGCCGGGTTTCAGTGATCAGCCCTTTTTCTGCCACCCTGGAGATCGAGATATTCGCCTCTTTTGCGAGGGTGTAGACGTTTCTTCCCTGATATGAAGGGTAGTTTGGTGGAAGATCTCTCCCTGCTCGTTGATGGTTTTCATGCAGATCGCATAGCAAACATGCCCATATAGAGAGGTGGTGACAAAAGTGTGCAGTCGTTTTTGTTACCACCTCTTTATCAGGTCGGCGCCACATGAGGAATTAGGCCGATCCAAAAGTGTGTCCACAGTAGAAGAGAAAAGAGGAAAGAAGAGAAAATGGCGAAAAAAAGGAATACGAGCGAAAATGGATTACGATGCACATCACCCCGTCTCAAGAAGCGGCAGAATTTTTGCATGAATCTGTCACGAATGTTTCCCGATTTATTGAAACGCTCGTCATGAGTGCTCAATCAGGAATTAATCCTGTTATTTTCACGGTTTCTGAAAAAGAACATGGGCCCGCTGAGATTCGAACTCAGGACCTCCGCCGTGTGAAGGCGAGACCACGAGCCCAGATGCATCGACCGGGAATTGAACCCGGGCTATTGGCTTGGAAGGCCAAAGTCATGCCACT
The DNA here is from genome assembly GCA_030156225.1 of Methanofollis sp. Lineage (GTDB taxonomy): Archaea > Halobacteriota > Methanomicrobia > Methanomicrobiales > Methanofollaceae > Methanofollis. Next base: position 14,390 of record JASGMW010000050.1, on the reverse strand, counting down.
AGACCATCGATGCGCGAGTGTCTGTGGTGACACCCTATATAATCTGCACAACGAGTTTAAAATGGTATTGCCGGGCATCTACCGCGGCGAATACTGCATCTCCTCGGCTACCTGCTCCAGGGCTGCCACACGCTTATCGAGCGGCGGGTGGGTGGAGAAGAGCTCCATCAGGGTGTCGCCCGAAAGGGCCGGGATGATGAAGAAGGCGTTCGCGCCCTCGACCTCGCGCTTCTTTTTGTCCGGAACCTCATCTATGCGTCCGCTGATCTTGTAGAGCGCCGAGATCAGCGCTTTCGGGCGGCCGGTGATATAGGCGCTGCCGCGGTCGGCCGCAAACTCCCGGTACCGGGAGAGCGACCTGGTCAGCAGGGTCGAGATGATCCAGACGACGATGGCGACGATCCATGCGATCATCCACGCACCCCCCTCCCGCCGATCGGTGTAGGAGAAGATCCATGCGTGCTGTATGATGATCGTGGCGATCATCGTGATGAACGAGGCGATCGTCAGGGTGAGCATGTCCCGGTTCTTCACATGGGAGAGTTCGTGGGCGAGCACCGCTTCCAGCTCGTCCCGGTTCAGGAGTCTGACGATGGAGTCGGTCACCGCCACCAGGGCGCGCGAGGGAGACCGCCCGGTCGCAAAGGCGTTGGGCACCGGAGAGGGCATCACCGCCACGCGGGGCTTGGGGATTCCGGCCTCTGCGGCGAGTTTCTCCACCATCCGGTGGAGTTCGGGATACTCGTCGGCGCTCACTTCCCGGGCGCCCGTACTCCAGAGCACCAGCTGGTCCGAGAAGAAGTACTGGACGAACGCCATCACAAAGGCGATGGCGAACAGCCCCCACGCCCCTATCCCCGGGAACAGGGCCCCGAGAATCGTGAGGAAGACCAGATAGACCAGGAGCAGGAGTGCCCAGGTCATGATGATCCTCATCGTGAGCCCTATGTCACGCTTCCACTTCATATTACTATCAGGTATCTCTCTCACCCTATAATACCTGTGAAACTACAAACAGGTGAAGAATGTCTATTTCTATAGGCGGGTCCAAACGATAATCCGACGTGGAACAGATGGAACTTGACGAAGTGACGATCAGCAGGGCGATCCTCGCCACGCAGATGGAAACGATGATCGCATGCCTCGACCTCGACGTCGCCGTCGTCGGCGGCGGGCCCTCGGGCATCGCCTGTGCGGCTCTCCTCGCGGAGAAGGGGGTCAAAGTCGGATTGTTCGAGAAAAAACTCTCCATAGGCGGTGGCATGTGGGGCGGCGGCATGATGTTCCCGCGCATCGTTGTCCAGGCAGGGGCGAAGCGCCTCCTCGACCGCTTCGGGATCGCATCGCAGGAGTACGAGCCCGGTTACCATGTTGCGAAATCAGTCGAAGCGGTCTCCAAACTCACCGCCGCCGCCTGCACTGCCGGCGCCGAGTTCTTCAACCTCATCTCGGTCGAAGACGTCGTCGTCAAGGGCGACGGCCGCGTCGCCGGCCTCGTCGTCAACTGGAGTCCGGTCGAGATGGCCGGCCTCCACATCGACCCCCTCACCATCAGGTGCCGGGCGGTCGTCGACGCCAGCGGTCATGACGCCACCATCGCCCACATGGTGACGCGCAAAGGCGGCGACCTTCCCATCCGCGGCGAAGGCTTCATGTGGGCCGAACGCGCCGAGGGCAACATCCTCGACCACACGAAAGAAGTCTTCCCCGGCCTCTTCGTCTGCGGCATGGCTGCCAACGCCGTTGCCGGCGAGTGCCGGATGGGCCCGATCTTCGGTGGCATGCTCCTTTCCGGCGAAAAAGCGGCAGAACTCGCGGCTGCCGCGATCAGGCTGCAGCCCTGAAACAGGGACACCTCTTTTTTCCGGGATCGCCGACTGATACCCCTCTGGCGACGCGAAACCTCGGTACGCCGCGGCAAAGCCTCGCGGTGGTCGGAACGGCACGCGGCCCGGGTCTCCGGGCTCGGCACCTTCAGCCTCTGCAACGGCCTGACCACCGAAGCAGGAAAGGCGGTGCGATTCGGTTCGGTGGTCGCCTCCCCGTCCTGCGGGGGAACCGACGCCTGCGGCCTCTGCCAGACCGGCGTGCCCTGCGAACGCACGAACCCGGTCCGAACATCCGGAGATAACCTTTTTTGATCGCCTTTCCAGAGAAATGATCATGGACGACGTCGATTCCGAGGCACTTGGCGATGCAGCATACGGCATCTTTGAGATCCTGCTGAACAAAGGGCTCCACGCGCGCGGCTCACCGCTGTTCGCCCGTGTCGAGGCCGGGATTGACTTCGAAGAAGACTTCCGCGCAATCTTCAGGGTGTTCGAGCAGGACTACCCCTCCCTCGCTGCGGCCCTCGTCGCCAGGTTCGGGAGCGAGGACGCCATTTACCTGATGCTCTGCAGCGGCGAAGGCGTCGCCCCTTCCATGACCACGCAGATGTACTGGATCGTCGAAGACGACCCCGCGGCCGGCGACGTCGAGGTCAACGGCGAACAGGCTGGAAAATGGCTGATCTTCTGCGACGCCGCCGCCGTTGACGACCTCTGGCGAAAGGTGCGGGACGCCACCGTCGCCGGGAACCTCGGCATTTCGGCGAAGGTGAGCACCGCACGGCCCAACCCTGACTCCCGCGACGAGCGGAAGGTGATCTACGTCTATACGCGGGACTGGAAAGACGAGGCCGACGTGATGCGGGTGCGCGAATGCCTGCGCCGGCTCGGCGTCGACTCCCGGATCGGGTACAAACGCAACATCGAGACCTTTGCCGGGGAATACGCCGACCGCGGGAAAAAGGTCACCTATTACAGTGTGTGACCGGTTGCGAAAAAACGTGCAGAAAAAATGAAAAGGGCCATATCGGCCCGCGGGCGGTCGAGCGTTCCCTTTTTTCGTTCGCCTGTATCAGGTCTTGCGTTCCTTGTTCTTCTGGCGGAGGTGCTGGTAGCCGCACTTGCGGCATTGAGTCGCCCTTAACGCATTCCGTGCATTGCAACGCATACAGATCTTAACATTGAGCAGTCGCGCTTCAGCTTCGGGGAACCGTGCCATATCTTATCTCACCACGCTTGTCCGGTTCTAAGTACAACGCTGTCCGCACTCTTAAGGATATTGATCTTCCAGCCATGCCCTGAAGGCCGCGAGGGCGCGGGCCCGGTGGGAGATCAGGCTCTTCTCGGCGAGCGGGATCTCGGCGAGCGTTCGTCCGTCGACCGCAAAGATCGGATCGTAACCGAACCCCTCGCCGCCCCGCGGCGCCTCCGTCACCTCGCCCTCGATCATCCCGGAAAAGATCTGGATATCACTCCCGTCGGCATAGGCGATTGCCGTCTCGAAGTGCGCCCGCCGGTCGGCGACCCCGGCCATCAGCCTCAGGATCCCGTCGTTCCCGATCGTATCGTGGACGTAGGCGGCGTAGGGGCCTGGAAACCCGTTCAGGGCATCGATGGAGAAGCCCGTATCGTCCACGATGAGGGGTCGTCCGATCCGTGCATGGGCGTACCTGGCCTTCTCCCTGGCGACATTCTTCACGTCGCTGTCCCGGTACTCCGGGATCTCCAGCCTGACGTGCTCCACCGCGGCCACGCCCTCGAAAAATTTCGCCACCTCCACTGCCTTATGGGGGTTCGAGGTCACGACGGCGATCTTCAGAGGTACCGCCCCCGCCGTACGATCTCCTGCTCGCGCTCCCGGGCCTCCGCCGCCGCCGGGAACGAGGCCGCGTAGCCCTGCAGGAACGCTCTTTTCAGAGGTTCGGGATCTGCAGTGGTGCTCTCCAGCGTCTGGAACAGCACGTGAAGGTCCACGCCCCGGTCCTCGACCTCGGCCGACATATGCGCAAGCCCGAAATCGATGAGCACGCACCGCCCGTCCCGCACGATCATGTTCGAGGTCGTCAGGTCGCCGTGAACGATCCCTGCCGCGTGCAGCCTGCCGACCGCCTCGCCTGCAAGGGCCAGGTGCGCCGGTGTCGGTGCGTCGCGCAGCAGGACGCCGTCTACCCGCTCCATCACGATCGCGTCCCTGGAGACGTCGTAGATGATCGGCGTCGCCACCCCGGCCTTCCTGGCGGCGGCCACGAGGCGCGCCTCGGCCCGGGTCCGCTCCGCGATCAGCCGTGCGTCCAGCGCCGCGGACCGGTAGGACTTCGAGACCCGGCGTTTCATCACCTCGTCCTCCCCGATGGTCACGACCGCCTCCGCACCGCGGCGCGGACCCGGGGCCTGGACCTGCTGCCGCTCCTTCCGCCAGACCACCGCCACCTCGTCGGCGCGGTAATGGGAGTTGGCCCTGGAATCCTCGATCCTGAGGGTCGCACCGTGTTCGAGCATGATCTTCCCGGTGTATGCGATCATCGCGCCGTTATCCCCGCAGAACTGCCGTTCAGGAACGAATAGTTCGGCCCCCCGCTCCGCGCACATCACCTGCAGCATCTCGCGCAGGCGTGCGTTCGCGGCGACGCCGCCGACCAGAAGCACTTCGTCCTTGCCGGCCTGCGCCAGCGCCCGCTCCGTCACCTCGACGCAAGAAGCGAACGCCGTCTCCTGCAGGGACCGGCACACATCCTCGATCGGGGCCAGACTCTCCTGTGCGGCGCTGACCAGACCGGAAAACGCGAGGTCCATTCCCTTCACCGTATAGGGCAGATCGATATCCCTCCCGCTGCGGGCAAGCTCCTCGATCACGGGCCCGCCCGGGTGCGGGAACGCTTTGCTCCGGGCGAACTTGTCCAGACCGTTCCCGAGGCCGATGTCCAGGGTCTCTCCAAAAATGCGGTACCTGCCGTTCAGGTATCCAAGCACCTGCGTATTCGCCCCGGAGACATAGAGGGTGATCGGGTCGTCGCACCCGGTTGCAAACCGCCCGATCTCCACATGGGCGACGCAGTGGTTGACCCCGACCAGCGGGACGTCCAGCGCGAGGGCAAGAGTGCGTGCCGCTGTCGCCACCGTCCGCAGGCAGGGGCCGAGACCCGGGCCCTGCGAAAACGCCACCGCTGCAATCTCGTCGGGTTCGGTGAGCACGGCAGCGATCACCTCCTTCATCACGGAGGCATGGTGCTGGGCCGCCTCGCGCGGGTGGATCCCGCCGTTCCGGGGCTGGTACGGTTTCGAGTACAGGGAAACGAGTTCGTCGCCAAAAATAGCGGCACTGAGGTTCCAGGCCGTTCCTTCGATCCCCAGTACCTGTTCGCCCTTTTGCATTCTTTATTTCGTAAATTCAGTATATCCGCACTTTCCGCAGGTACAGCGGTCGGCGTGCCGGGCCATGAAAACACCCGGCCCGCAGCGGGGACAGTACTTCCGCTGCGGCACGGCCCTGTCACCCTCGACCGCAAAATAGGCGCTTCGCTTGACCGCTACCGATGTCGGTGCCGCCGCCTTCTTTGCTGCCATCTTACTCTGCTCCCGCAGCCCTGGGCGCACTGCGTTTGACGAGGTAGTCGCGTTCGGTCCTCTTCAGGCTCTCTTCGTCGTCGTAGATCCGCGCGACGCCCCTGAGCTCCATCATACCGAACTGCTTCTTCATCGAGCCAAGCACTATAAGGTGCTCGCTGGCGTTCATGAGCGCGCTCATCTTTCCGAGGATCTGGGCCCTCGAAGGGGTGGCCCCATCGTGGGTGAGGGTGAAATGCACTTCCCTGCGGTTTAAAAGCTCATTTCGGTAGTCACGGGTGATCTGAAATTCCATCGATATCCCTCAAATATTGTCGACCTCGTTATTTAAAACATGGGGGCGCGTGAATAATCCTCATGATGCGGGAACAAAAAGAGAAAGAAGTTCTTCAGCCGCGGTTTTCAATGCCGGGGTCACGGTGCAGACGACGACGCCCTCGCCGGGCTGGCCGTACAGGATGACCGCACCCACCGGGGCGGCGAGTGCAAGCGGGATCACGGCGAGATCCTCCTCTCCGTCCACGGCGATCAGGGCCGGGGCGTTCTCCACCGCGTCCCCGAGCGCCGCGACGATCTCGTCGGTCAGGGTTCCGGCCGGATTTTTCACCTTGATCCGGCGATAGAGAATGAGGGGTGTCCGGGTGCAGGGGGCCCGCATCGTAAACCCATCTATCACGGCAATATCAGGAGGTCTGCCTGCGGCGAAGAGGTTGTGGGTTACGACGTCCCCCACTGCATACAGGGTTTTGCCCTCGAGGAACGGCAATGCCTCCTCGAGTTCAGGGAAAAGCGTCCCGAAAGGCTCTTTGAACCGCCCCCGGTGTTTTTCGGGCAGACGACGCATCAGCGGACCTTCAGGGCGTAGCGTCCGGGCATGTCGATCTTCATCTGTTTTGCAATCCCGGAATTCTTCGGGTCGATGATGACCAGATACCCGGTCCAGTCCTCGCTCAGGTTCGTCGACCCACAGGTCACGCAGGCCTCCCCCTCCACCACTTTGTGGCATTCCCGGCAGACCCTCATCGATTTTTTCTTACGCACTGGCGCCATGCTGGCTCTTCTCCTTCTCGCGCTCTTCAACCAGCCACTTCTCAGTGCCGAGACCGGCCTGACGCATCGTCAGACCGATCTTGCTCTCACGGGGCTCGCGTTCGTTGAGGCTCAGGGTGACCACGCGGCAGCGGATCCCCTCGCCCACCTGGATGGACCGTCCGCCCTCCTGGCAGTTGAGGGTGTTGTTCTTCTCGTCATAGGCGATGTAGTCGTCGGAGATCTGGCTCACGTGGAGCATGGCATCGATCGGTCCGAGCGAGACGAACGCCCCGAAACTGGTCGTCTCCACCACCGCTCCCTCGATGACCTCCTGCAATGCCAGGCGGAGCATCAGCGCCTCAAAGGCGACGTCATAATAGACCGCCCCGTCGCCCGGGACGATCTCGCCCTCGCCGATGGTGTCGATCTTCGTTACGGCGATGAAGATGCCGATCTCCTTGTCGATACTTCCTTCGAGTTGTTTCTGGAGTTCGTCCAGGATCACAGTTCTCAGGTCTTCCCCAAGGCGGTGCGGGGGCACCCTGACCTTGTCTTCGAGCGTCACACGGTAATACATGCTATCCCCTTAAAATCTCCAGTTTTTTCCGGTTTCTCAGCGTGATCACAGGCACACCGACCGCAAGGAGGGTATCTCTCAGGCGGCGGTCGTTCGTCACCACCATACATCCCCCGGCCACCGCATAGGCGGCGACCCGGTCGTCGACCGACGGCGCCTGCGAGAGGTCATCGACGACCGTGCAGCGTTCGGCAAAGATCAGGCCCGCCCGGGCCGCCGCAGCGTCGTTTCCCGAGCCGCGCGCCAGCCCTTCGAGCTCGTGCACGACGTCCCGCAGGACGAGCGGTTCGTGCCTCCCGAGCAGGGACCGAAGTTCGTCGAAGAGATCGATTCTGAACTGCACGGGCATCATCAGGGCATTAGTGTCCAGAAGCACTTTCACTCGGCAAGGATCCCCATGCCGATCAGGCGCCAGCGCCCTTCGACCTGGCGGCTGATCGCGATCCTCGCCCCGACGTCCGCACATACCGGCCTCTTCAGGACGACCTCTGTCTGGTCCTTCTTTGTGTTCGTCACCACACCGACGGTCACCGCCGTGCCCACCGAGAGCATCAGCGGCTCTTTGTGCTTCAGGGGCGTGATGTTCAGATCGCTGCCCGAACCGACGACCCGGTCCATCAGCTTCACCGTGAACGTGAGATGGTCGCGGATCGCCGGAAGTTCGCCGACGTGACCGGCCACCTGCCCGACCAGCGTGTCGCTCTTGGTGATCGCCGGGTCGAGTTTTGTGCCGAGGGCCATCAGGCCGCCCGGGGTCGCCTCGCCCACCTTTCGCTCGCCGGTATGGATCGAGACGACTCTGGTGATGATCGGTTTCCAGACCGCCCGGTTCTCCACCTGCATCTGGATGCCGGGCCGAATCTCGATATCGTCGCCGTCCCTGATGATGCCCCTGGTCAGCGACCCGCCGATCACGCCGCCCTTCAGGTCGCGCCAGTTGGAGCCGGGTTTATTGATGTCGAAGGACCTGGCGATAAGCATCTGGGCCTTCGTCTCGGGGTCGCGATCCGGGGCCGGGATGGAGGTGTCGAGGGCCAGGATGAGCGCCCCGATATTGATCTGTTTCTGGGCCGACACCGGGATGATGGGCGCATTCTCAGCGATCGTCCCCTTTACGAACGCCTTGATCTGTTTATAATGTTTGAGGGCGTCCTGCGGGGAAACGACGTCGATCTTGTTCTGAACGATGACGATATTCTTGATGCCCACCAGTTCGAGAGCCATCAGGTGCTCTTTCGTCTGGGGCTGGGGGCAGGGCTCGTTTGCGGCGATGACGAGCATGGCCCCGTCCATCAGGGCCGAGCCCGAGAGCATCGTCGCCATCAGGGTTTCGTGGCCCGGGGCGTCGACGAACGAGACTGTCCTGAAAGGAACGCCCTTCTCCCCACAGACCGGACAGTCCGGCGAGGTCGAATACTTCTCCTCCCCCTCGTGATTCTCGCACCGGTAAAACGTGGCGTCGGCATAGCCGAGCCTGATGGAGATGCCGCGCTTCATCTCCTCGCTGTGGCGGTCGGTCCAGACTCCGGTAAGACCCGATACAAGCGTCGTCTTGCCGTGGTCCACATGCCCCACAAGCCCGATATTGACATTGGGTACCATTACGTCATGCAAACTGATTCAAACCTCCCTTCCTATATATCGCACTCTTTATAGATAAATCGGTGCCGGGATCGGTGCGGCCGTTTCGGGTGAGATGCGGCCGGATACATACGGCGTATGCACCTGATTCCGGGAGTTTACAGAATTGGTGTTACCCTATTCCACATGATTTATATTGTCCCATGTACCACTCAAGTGTATGAACCCGGAGAGCGAACTCTCACGCATCGGCATATCCCTGCCTAAAAATCTCCTCGACAAGTTCGACACCATCATCGGGGTAAGAGGGTACTCGTCCCGTTCCGAGGGGATACGGGACGCCATCAGGAGCTACATCACCTACTACCAGTGGATGTCGGACGTAAAAGGCGAGCGGCAGGGCGTGATCACGATGGTCTACGACCACGATCAGCGCGGCCTCCTGCAGACGATCACCGATATCCAGCACGAGTATATCCGTACCATTCAGGCCTCGATGCATGCCCATCTCAGCCATGACATGTGCATGGAGGTGATCCTGCTCCGCGGGGAAGGCGCCGACCTGAAAACGATCGCCGAGCGTCTGATGTCCCAGAAAGGCGTTTCGTCGGTAAAACTGACGACGATACCGATAGAGAAGGAGGATTAACCCCCTCCCTCACAGGCATTGTCGATCTGTTTCCAGGCGTCGCCGAGATCCCTGTCGAACTCCTGTTCTTTCCTGACGAGTTCTTTCAGGTCGTCTTTCTTCCCGGTGCGCTTCTGCTCCAGGCTGGCGACGGGCTCGATCGTGTCGGCTCGGTACAGGAGGCCGGTGGTATCGAGTTCGGCAAAGGTCTTCCCTTCGATCACCTCGATCCTCTCCACCCTGCCGGCCGTACCGGTCCGCGAGTAGCGCGCCGTCATGCCCACGGCAATCTCCGCGGCTTCCATGGAGGAGAATGGAAGCATCAAGGTATAAAAGATCGCCCCGCCTACCCCTCTATGATGTCCCTCACCTTCAGCCGCGTCAGAAAGCAGTATTACGACGGGACCCACCGTTCGCGATCCCCTGAAGAGACCCTGCAGGTCATCGAATCCCTGATGGACGAGATCGGCGTCGTCGAGGTCGAAGACGTCACCCACCTCGACCGTCTCGGCATCCCGTGCTTCTCGGCGTTCAGGCCGACCGCCGCCATCGGCGCGGCAAAATACCATGCCGGCAAAGGAAAGGGGCCGGCGCAGGCGAAAGTTTCGGCGATGATGGAGGCGATCGAACGCTATTCGGGGGAGTACCGCCGCGACGCCATGGAGTACGCGAGCTTCGAGACGCTCGGGGTGAGACGGGCCCTTGACCCGGCCGACCTGATCCTGCCCCGCCCGCTGGAGGATAACGAGAAACTCCACTGGACGCCGGCGTGGGATCTGCTCAACGAGGAGGAGATCCTGGTCCCGTCCAACGCTGTGTATCATCCGTACGACTGTCTGGGCCAGACGGTGCCCCTCTTCATCTCGGACACGAACGGCCTCGCCGCGGGAAACGTGATGGAAGAGGCGGTGCTCCACGCCCTCCTCGAGGTGATCGAGCGCGACGCGCTGTCCCGGGCCGAGCGGCGGCGCTCGATGGGGACGAGGCTCTTTGCAGGAGACGACGGCCCGGTGAAGGAAATACTCGACCTCTACGCCGAAAACGGGATCAGGATCCATCTCTGGCTCCTCGACGGGCGGACCCGCATCCCGACGGTGGCCGCCGCCGCGGACGACACGATCACGAAAGACCCGGCCCTCCTGGTCATGGGGGCGGGCACGCACCTCGACCCGTCGATCGCCGCACTGCGGGCGCTCACCGAAGTGGCGCAGAGCCGCGCAAGCCAGCTCCAGGGCGGGCGGGTCAATATCGACCGCCAGCAGCTGCTCGAACGGATCGGCTACGACCGGATGAAGCGGATCAACCGGGAATGGTTCTGCGACGCTCCTTCCACCTCCCTCGACGATCTGCCGAACCTCGCCACCGAATACTTCGACGAGGACATCCGGGTCGCCCTTGACGAGGTCGGGAAAGAGGCCGAGCGCGTCCTGGTCTGTGACCTCACCAGAACCCGGGTTCCGGTGGTCAGGGTGATCGTGCCGGGCTTCGAGGTCTCGCACATGAACAAGGACCGGGTTGTTAAAAAACGCTGATACCGTTTGATTGACCGCCTCGCACACTTTTTTTTGCACCTACGCACAGACAGGAAGGAATGTTTCGGAATATCGCCGATCGATGAAGAGGAGACGGCGGCGGGCGCGGGTTTGCGAAAATGAAACGATTCTTCTCCCGGGCGAGTGGTGCGCCTGCAGGAACTAATACCGTATCAATTTTTGCAGCGTTTCTGCAAGTGCGACGGTTCGGTCGTGCGGCCGCCCGGGTTCGTCGTTCTCTTCGCGTCGGCCCCTGAGCGCCGCAAAGATCGCGGCGATCGCCCGGCCGTGCGAAGGGCCGTACCCGCCCTCCAGCGTCAGCGCCACCGGCAGGTCGAGGTCGAGGAGCATCCCGGTCAGCACCCCGTAGTCGGACGGCGAAAGGAGCATCCTGCCGTGCGGATCGTCGGCGAGCGCGTCCTGCCCGGCCGAGACCAGGATCAGGTCGGGGCGGTGCGCCCGGATCGCCGGGACGAAGACCGCCGAGAAGATCCGCATGTAATCGGCGAGCGTCGATCCCGGTGCAAGGGGCGCGTTGATGGTGCAGCCTTTCCCCCTGCCCGCGCCGATCTCGTCCGGCCATCCCGTGCCCGGAAAACTGTTCGTCTGATGGACCGAGCAGAAGAGCACCCGGTCGGATGAATAAAAGATTTTTTGCGTCCCGTTGCCGTGGTGGAGATCCCAGTCCACGACGGCGACCCGTTCGCAGTCGCGATCGCAAAGCACCCTGGCGACGGCGACCGCTGCGTTGTTGAAGATGCAGAAGCCCATCTGCCGGTCAGGTTCGGCGTGATGACCCGGAGGGCGGACGAGCGCAAAACAATTTTCGCCGTCGAGAGCCCGCTCGATCGCGGCCCGGGTCGATCCTGCGGCCGCAAGGGCGACCTCGAACGACGAGGGCGAGACATAGGTATTGTTGTCGAGAAAACAGCTGCCTCTGGACATCTCCCTGATCCAGCGCACATAAGAGGGGTCGTGGACCCGCTCGATATCAGCCGCTGTGGCGAAGACCGGGGGGCGGACCGGAATGTCTCCGGGGAGGCCGCCGAGCACCTCCCTGAGACGCGCACTCGTCTCGGCCTGCCCGCTCCCGGGCGGGGCCTCCATGTCGTGTTTCGCAAACACTCTCCCGGTGATCGCCGAGCATCTCATCAGCCGACGGTGAGGCCCTGCATCACGGCGTCTTCAGATACCTCGATCGTCCGGTCGGTGCCGACGATCCTGTACGGGCCGTCGGCGGTCACGCCGTAGGGCGTCCCGGACGTGGAGTACGGCACCACAAACTCGCCGTTCACGCTTTCCTGCCGGTAGGTGAATGTCCGGCCGGTGTTCGCCGTCAGGTTCACCTCGATCGTTCCCTCGCCCGCGATATGGGCGCCGGCGACGTACTCGAAGACCTTGACGTACCTGATGTCGGGCGTCGCTGCATTATAGACGTTCTGGTTCGATTCGAAAACCAGTCTGAAGTGCTGGAGAGCCGGCACCCCGGTCGCAGGGGAGGTGAGGCTGTTGATGGTGCTGAAGACTCCCGCGTGCTTTCCGTCCGCCGCATTCGCATTATAGGCCGCGGCCTTCGCCTCGGCCTCGGACGCGTTCATCGTCTGGGCGGTGCCGATCACCGGATACCCGAGCCCGGAGGCGCTGGCATCGGTATATTCCGCATAGATCACCTGCGAGGGTTCGGCCATCGACCCGTCGAAGGTATGGAGCCGCGAGATCATCGTCTGGTAATACTCCGGCGTATAGAGGGAGACGGCGCTGTACGAGCCCTGCTGGTTCGGCGCGAGATAGGTGTCGATATATCCTGTTCCTCCCACCTCCGGGTCGTACCAGGTCGCCATCGCATAGAAGATCCCGGTATCCATCTTGAAATCGGTGATCACGTAGCGCGTGCCGTCGTTATCCATGATCCCGGCCGCCGTATCCTCGTTCTGCGCCATGAAGAATGATGCCGAACCGTTCGGGCCGGCGACGCCGTGCTGGAAGGGGTTCGCGTTCGGGATCCTCTGCGCGAGGTAGGTGATGTAGTGGCCGTAGTCCCACCACGACATCACGCCGTAGGCGGTGGAGGGGTACTGGTAGGTATCCTTCTCGTAGATGCCGTCGTAGTCGACGCCGGGATCAGGGGTGTTGTTCCCCATCCATTCCAGGGCCTCCCGCCACTGCGAGTTCATGCCGCCGTAGTCAGCACTCTGCTCGGCGATGGAGAGGTCGTACTGCACCGACATGACGGCGAAGATCACGCCGACCGCCACCACCCCGACGACCGCGAGCACCTTCCTGAGGTCGCCCCGGGTCTCCTCTCTTTTCGAGGGTGCTTTTGCGGGACCTTTCTTTTTCCCTTTTTTCTCGGGCTGCGGCGCCGGCGACGACCTGAGGGAGAGGATGTCCTTCCATCCGGCATTGATCACGAACCCGACACAGATGCCCGAGAGGAGGGCGATGTTCACCGCCAGGTAATACTCGTATCTGACATGCTGCCAGGTCGACGCCAGCATGACGGCCGACCAGACGAGCACGAAGAGGTGGTCGGGACGGTCTTTTTTGAAGAGGTAATAGACGAGTACGGCAAACCCGCCGATCATCAGCAGGAGCCCGACGTTGAAGGCCTGCCATGCGCTGTCGAGACTCCACCCCATTGCCTCTTCCACGGTGAAGACCACGGCAGACTGGCCGAAGAACGCAAAGAAGTTTCCGACCAGCACGTCATAGAGCGCGGGTGCGGCGATGAAGAGGACAGGGGCGACGACGAACCCCAGGCCGGCGAGCGAGAGGGGGTAGACGTACTTCGGCCGCCTCTTCGTCGCCCGCGCGATCCCGACGAGCACCCAGCTCCCGACGATGATGGCGAGGTACGCCACGACGTGCCCCATTGAGTACCTGGAAAGGCCGAACCCTTCGGCCTTGAACCCGAAGACGAGGAGCCCGACGGTGGCGACCAGAAAAACGGCCGTGTTGATCAGGGCGAGATCGAGGCTCTCCCTGCCGCGCCAGGCGTCGAGCACGCACTGGAGAACCGTGAAGATCGCCGCGATCATGGCGAAGAGGATCATCGTCGGCATCACGAAGAGGCCGAGCAGGTAGGCGACGCCCGCGAGCGCACCCAGGATGAGCGGCCGCTTCAACGTCTCGACGGATGCGAGATCGACCTTATGCTCCCTTCCCACCGAGAGGGCGACGATATAGGCGAGCACGAAGAGCGTCGAAAAGAGCACCTCGGCGATATGGTGGTCGACGAAGCCGAAGAGCGAGCGGTACATGAACTGCCCTCCCACCACCGCCGTGAAGGCGGCGGCAAGGAGACCGGTCTTCCAGTCGACAAGCCTCCGGCCGATGAAGAAGACCAGGGGGACCATGACGGCGCCCATCAGGGCCGGGACGAGGGAGGCGACGAACGCGATCTCTGGCCGCGTCGTCGCACCCGCCAGAATCGCAAGGACCGCAATGATCTCGGTGAAGAGCGGGCCCCAGTAGACGGCGTCGCCGGTCGGGAAGAGGGTCATCGGGTCGTACCACGCATAGGTCAGGCCGTTGGCGACAAGAGACTCCACCTGCCTGAGATTGTACCACGGGTCGTTGCCCAGGACGTCGGCCACCCCGCCTGCGGTGAGCCCGGCCATGGGGATCAGTCGTATCCAGAGGGCAAA
>JASGMW010000002.1 GCA_030156225.1 Methanofollis sp. | reverse complement strand
GATGGATACATCCGATACATGTAGGCTCGAAGCATACAAACAATAGTAAGCGTTACAATGAGAGATTAGTTTCCGGTAAGTGAGAAAACAGTATCAGAAAGGCGGCTCCGCTGTCATCCCCGCACCTTTTGACCGGGGTCTTCCCGCTCCGCCCCCTTCACCCCCACAAGATAAATAATCCCAATTTGAACTTCTTTTCTAACACAGATGGTTTGCAAAGTTTTCGGGTGGGCGGGACATTCTTTTAGTTCTGTTCCTTAAACCGCCCGTTATCATTCGTCGACTCAGGGTCGCGTGATCATTCCGCTGTTACCCGGAATATCTGCACCTGAATTGATGCCCGCCGGGAGAAATCAACGTGTTCCTTCGTTCTTCTAAGGCCGTGGTGCCATGTCACATCTCACATGTCGGATAAAGACATGATCACTTTATCCTGGCATCTTCTGTTGTGAACTGCCAATTAACACGAGTGATTTTATTATTTCTGGACTCCTCCCCCGCTTTTACCTCATTCCGGACAACTTCAATATCCCCTATTCTCCGGTCGATACGTTGTCCATAGATTTCCGCCATATTTAGCCAGCTCCCATGTTTTGGCGTATAAACGAATTCAAACCTGTCCCGGAGGGCCTTCCTCCTTCCGGGGGATAGGTATCATAAAGTGACCCCGGCGTATGCGTATTCAGATTATCCATCACCAGGGTGATCCTCTCAGCGGCGCTATACTGTTCGGCAATATCCTGAAGAAATAACGCCCAATCCTGTTTTGTCCTTCGCTCAGTAATCTTCACCATCCGTTTCCCGGCAGGTGGTTCACCCGCGAGAAAGATATTGCACGTACCACAGCGACGGTATTCATAATCATATCTGGCCGTTTGACCTGGGGAACAGGAGATAGGATTTCGGGTCTCAGCTATGAGTTGTTTTGGCGATTCGTCCATGCAGACGACAGGGTATCGTGGATCCAGAGGACGTTCATACACATCCAGGAGCTGTTCCATCCGGGCAACGAAATTACCATTTTGTCCCGGGGGTATTACCCCGGCCTGATTTTTCCAGGGTTTAAGTTCGTTTTTTTAAAATCTGACGAACCGCCTCATGTGAAATCCCATTGATGTACTGAAGTTCGACCGCTTTGGCAGCCAATAACCGTAGGGACCAGCGAGAATAACCTTCGGGAGGCTCGTTGCAATTCAATGCAATCAACTTTGCCTCAAAATCACCGTCTATTTTTTTGTCATAGACGCGATCGGGTTTTTTACCGGTCAGCGCTTCATCAAAACCCTCGAAGACAAAACGCCTCTTCACCCGATCGATTTTACGCATACTGATATTGAGAACGCGGGACAGATCTTCGTTCGTTGAACGATGGATCTGAGATTCACCTTCATCGCACCCCGGGAGAATGAGAGCGTTCAAAACGTTCTGTGATGAATGTTTGCCCTTTGAGGTAATCGCTGAAAGGGCGTCACATTCATCGCGAGTAAGAGTCACGATGTACTTTCTCATTGCCGAAGAAGTGTATTGTTCATCATCTATCATAATTACGACATATCAAAATTGACTTGCTCCTCGAGTGGTTAAACCGCTCCCTGTATCATCTCGGTGGCCTGAAAACAGAACCCTCACACCCGCCTGATCCCCTCCTCCACGATCACATAATCGAACGACGTATCCGCCGGCCTGGACCGGTGCTTCTCCAGCACGATCCGCCGCGTCCCATCCCTCCGCTCGATCCGCAGCACCGCCTTGGAGAGATGGCCGAGCGCGGTGCCGCCCAGCCCGAAGAAGACGTCGGTGTCGATGTCCATATACACCTGGTTCGTGATCAGCACCGGCACCTCGTACTTCTTCGCATATCCCAGCAGGATGACCATGTGCCGCGAAAGAGTGCGGAGAGCGTCTTTCGTGGTGCCGAGTTCAGAGCGGTACAGGGCCGTCGCCGAGTCCATCGCGATCAGGCCCACCTTCTTCGACCGCAGCAGGGCCTCGGCGCCGGCGATCATCACTCCCTCCTGCACGAAATCCGCAGGTTCGAAGAGATAGAGCCGTTCGGCCAGGGCCTCCGCCTCGCCGCCGGCGATCTGCTCGAACCGGTCGGTCGAGAAACCCTCGGTGTCGATATAGATCACGTCCTCGCCCGACCGCAGGCAGGAGACCGCCGCCATGACAGCGAGGGTGCTCTTCCCGCTGCCCGGCTCGCCGTAGATCTGCGTGATCGTCCGCCGCTCCAGTCCGCCGCCCAGGAGATCGTCGAGGGGTGGGGAGCCGGTGGACAGGCGCGAGAGTTTCACTCTCCCTCACCCTCCAGTTCCCGCCATGCCGCCGTCTCGACGATCCTGGCCACATGCCGCACCGGAACCCCGAGGTCCCCGGCCCATGCCCGCACCTCATCGGACTCGGCCTTCACCGAGAAGACCTCGCCGTCGATGGCGGCGACCTTCACCGCCACCTCCCTGCGCTCGCCCGCCACCTCGGCCGCCACCCTGACGACCCGGCGCACCGCGGCCGGCCGGTGGACCGAAGGGATGCACCGCACGCCCAGGGTGCCGAGTTCCCTGGCCAGAATCCTGGACAGAAGGGCGACGTCGGCAGGGAGGGAGACAACCCTGACCAGGTGACCGGCCCGCCCCTTCTTCATCACCGCCGGGATCGCCGAGACGTCCCGTGCGCCGGCGGCAAACAGGGCGTCCATACAGTGGGCGAGCACCTCGCCGGTGACGTCGTCCACGTTCGTCTCCAGAATATCCACCTCGTCTCGCTGCGCCCCGACAGCCCCCTCCAGCAGAACGGCGCGGAGCACGTTCGGCGCGTCCGCGGGATCGCGGCTGCCGGCGCCGTAGCCCACGGCACACACCCGGGCGGCGCCGATCTCGTCGGGCCGGACCGTTGAAAACTCGGCGAGCAGGGCCGCACCCGTCGGGGTGCAGAGCTCGCCCTCGCCGCCCCCGAAGACGGCGGCCAGGCCCGACCCCCGCAGGACGGCCAGGGTGGCCGGCGCCGGCACCGGCATCCTACCGTGGGCCGCCGTCACCTCCCCGCTCCCCATGGCGACCGGCGTCACGGCGACGGCGTCGACATGCAGACTTTCCAGCGCGGTGCAGGCCCCGATCACGTCGGCAATCGCATCGTCGGCGCCGACCTCGTGGAAATGCGGCGCATGGCCGTGGACGCTCTCCTCGGCGTCGGCGATCCTCTGAAAAACACGTTTCGCCCGTTCGATCGCCGCAGGAGACGCATCGACTGCCTCCACCCGTTCGATCACCTCATCGAGAGTGCGGTGCGCCGGCCCGGACCCGGTCTCCACCCTGACCGCGGCGATGCCGCACCGGGTCGTCCGGGAGAAGACCGGGTCGGCCACCGCCGAAGCCATCGCCGTCCTGACCTGCGCCTCGTCTGCGCCCAGACCGAGCAGGGCGCCGATCGTCATATCGCCCGCAGCGCCGTGGACGGGATCAAGAAGAAGAATACGCATACTGAGGCAGTAGTTATAAATCCGGGCGTATATGATTCTAACGAATGCCGGAAATGTACCTCAAAGTCGACAGGGCATATCCCGAGGACCAGGGCGGAGGAAAAGCGCGCCTGGACCCCGATACCATGCTCCAGCTGCGGCTCTCTCCCGGCGATCTCGTCGAACTCGTCGGGAAACGCCGGACGATCGCCAAGGTCTGGCGTGCCATGGTCTCTGACTGGCAGCAGGGAAAGATACGGATCGACAAATTCACCCGGGAAAACGCGGCGGTCTCCATCGGAGACCGGCTCCTGGTGCGGAAAGTCGAGCAGGAAGTCGAGGCGAAACGTGTCGTCCTGGCCCCGCCCGAGGACATGCCGCAGCAGGTCCCGATCAACTTCCAGAGCGTCTCCAACCACCTCATCGATTTTCCCGTCTTGAAAAATGACACCGTCCCGATCCAGGCCGGTCTGCCCTTCATGCAGCCGCAGATCGTGGCCTTCAAAGCCGTCGTCGTCGAGCCCGAAGAGGCGACCATCATCACGAAGAACACCAGGGTCGAGTTCTCGGAAAAACCGGTCGCCGGTTTCGACGGCGTCAGAAAGATCTCGTACGACGATATCGGGGGCCTCAAGGACGAACTCCAGCGGGTGCGGGAGACGATCGAACTGCCGATGCGCCACCCCGAACTCTTCAGGAAACTCGGGATCGACCCGCCCAAGGGCGTCCTCCTCTACGGGCCGCCCGGCACCGGAAAAACCCTCATCGCAAAGGCCGTCGCCTCGGAGTCAGGGGCGCACTTCATCTCCATCGCCGGGCCCGAGGTGATCTCGAAGTACTACGGTGAGTCGGAACAGCGTCTGCGCGAGGTCTTTGAGGACGCACGGCAGAACGCCCCGTCGATCATCTTCATCGACGAACTCGACTCGATCGCGCCCAGGCGGGAGGACGTCACCGGCGAGGTGGAGCGGCGGGTCGTCGCCCAGCTCCTGACCATGATGGACGGCCTGGAAGAACGCGGGCAGGTCGTCGTGATCGGGGCGACGAACCGGCTCGACGCCATCGACCCGGCCCTCCGCAGGCCCGGCCGTTTCGACCGGGAGATCGAGATCGGGGTGCCGAACGAGCGCGACCGGACCGAGATCTTCAGGATCCACACCAGCGGGATGCCGCTCGCCGAGGACGTCGATCTCAGCCACCTCGCCCGCCAGACCCACGGCTTCGTGGGCGCCGATATGGCGGCGCTGGCGCGTGAAGGAGCGATCAGGGCGCTCCGCCGGTACCTGCCCGAGATCGACCTCGATGCCGAGGAGATCCCGCCCGAGGTGCTGGAGCACATGGAAGTGCAGGAGGCCGACTTCCGCGAGTCCCTCAGGGACGTCTCGCCGAGCGCCATGCGCGAGGTGCTCCTTGAGGTCTCGCACGTGACCTGGGACGACGTCGGCGGCCTGGAGTCGGAGAAAGAGGAGGTCAGGGAAGCGGTCGAGTACCCGCTGACGAGCCGGGCCCGTTTCGAAGACCTCGGCATCAACCCGCCGCGGGGCGTTCTCCTCTACGGGCCGCCGGGCACCGGAAAAACCCTCATCGCAAAGGCGGTCGCCTCGGAATCAGGCGCGAATTTCATCCCGGTCAGGGGGCCGCAGCTCCTCTCGAAGTGGGTCGGGGAATCCGAACGGGCGGTGCGGGAGATCTTTAAAAAGGCGCGTCAGGTAGCGCCGGCGATCATCTTCTTCGACGAACTCGACGCACTCGCTCCGGCGCGAGGCGGCGGGACCGATTCGCATGCGATCGAGAGCGTCCTCAACCAGATCCTGACCGAGATGGACGGTCTCACCGAGCGCGGTGACGTCGTGGTGATGGGAGCGACGAACCGGCCGGATATCGTCGACCCGGCTCTCCTCCGCCCGGGCCGCTTCGACCGCCTGGTGTACATCGGCGCACCCGACCGAAAAGGGCGGGCGAAAATCCTGGGGATACACACGCGGTACGTGCCCATCGAAGGATCGAGCATGAACGAAGCCGTCGATGCCACCGAAGGGCTCGATACGACGGCGATCGAAGATATTGCCGCCTCCCTCTCGAAAGACGAACCTCTGACGATCGCGGTCTTCAAGAAAGCGGCGGAAGGGGTCTCGAAAGGACAGGGGGAGCCGTTGACTGCGGGAGCACGCCGGCGGTTGATCGTCGACCTGCTCCATGCCCGCAACATCCCGCTCGCCGACCCCGCAAAGGCCGCGGTCGTCGAGACCATCGCAGGGATCACCGAGGGTTATGTGGGTTCAGACCTTGAGGCGCTCTGCAGGGAGGCCGGGATGTTCGCGATGCGGGAGGGCACGCCCGTCGTCACCGAAAAACACCTCGAAGCGGCGGCGCAGAAGGTCCACCCCACCATGAACGAACGGCTCACCGATTATTACCGCCGCGTGCAGGGCTTTTTCAAGGGCGGGCTTCCCGGGCAGGTGCAGCCCCCCGAATACCAGTAACCATTTTTTGTCCTGGATCTCTCTTTTCAGGCTGCAACGGAGGGAGAGCGCCATATATATAGAACAATGTACATACTCATTCGTTATAGTCGACATCTGCATATCAGGAGACCAGCATGCCAAATATCACCACATTTCTCGACGTCAATGCCAGGTACTTCAAAGGCCCGGCGTTCATCTTCGCACGCAACGGACAGACTCTCACCTTTCCAGAACTGAAGGATGCCGTCTGCCGCATTGCCGGCGGCCTCGCCTCCCTCGGCGTGCGAAAGGGAGACCGGGTCTGCATCTATCTCGACACCTCGCCCGAATACCTCCTCTCCTATTTTGCCGTATGGCGTCTCGGCGCCATCGCCGTCCCGACGAACGCCGTCTACCGGCAGGAAGAACTCCGTTATGCAATAGACGACTCCGGGGCGGTCGCCGTCATCACCGACGAGAACGGCGCCGGCACGGTCAGGGCGATCAGGGAGACGTGCCTGACGCTCGGCAACGTCTGCGTCGTCGGCGCCGCTGCCGCCGGCGAGACCGCATGGGACGCACTCATGCACGCGGCGCCGATGACGCGGGCGACCGACTGCTCGTTCGACGACCTCTGCCAGATCCAGTACACCTCGGGCACCACCGGCAGGCCGAAAGGGGCAATGCTCACCCAGGGCAACTGGATCTCCGCCCTGGCGACCGAAGGCGACGTGCTCTCCCTCGTCGAGGGCGACGTCTACCTCGGGATCTACCCCATGGGGCATGTCGGCCTCTCCTGGGGAATCGCCGTCCTGAAAGCAGGCGGCACCTTCGTCTGCATGGATCGGTTCGATCCGAAGGAGTACCTCCGCCTTGCGGAGGCGCACGGCGCCACCGTCCTCGCCGCAATGCCGCCGGTGATCCACACCCTCATCCGCGCCAAACCGGACACCGGGCAGATGCTCAGGACGGTCAGGTGCATCATCAGCGGGGGAGGGCCCCTGCTGCCGGTCATCTGGGAGGAGTTCGACCGCCGCTTTGCGATCCCGATCGTCAACGCCTACGGCCTCTCCGAGACGATCGTCGTCGGTTCGGCACCCGCCGTCCTCCCCAACCATTACGCCCTCAAACGCGGCTACCTCGCCGTCGGGGCGCCGGTGGGCTACGGCGAGGTGAAGATCGTCGCCGAGGACGACCCGGACCGTGAACTCCCTCCCGGAGCGATCGGGGAGGTCGCCCTGCGCGGCCCGTCGGTGGCGAAGGGTTACTGGGGGATGCCCGGAGCGACCGCACAGGTCTTCAGGCCCGAAGGATGGTTCCTGACCGGCGACCTCGGGTACCTGGACGAGGAGAGCGTGCTCGTCATCACCGACCGGAAAAAGGACATGATCATCATGTCCGGCTGGAAGATCTACCCGACCGAGGTGGAGAACGTGATCATCGAACACCCGAAGATCGCCGACGTCGCCATCTTCGCCCGCCCGGACGAGCACAGGGGCGAGATCCCGGTCGCGGCCGTCGTCATGAACGAGGGCGAGGAGATCGCACAGGAGGAGTTGATCGCCTACTGCAGGGAGCGGCTCGCCGGCTACAAAGTGCCGCGGGAGATGATGGTCGTCAAACATCTCCCGCGCGTCGGCGGCTGGAAACTCCTCAGGCGTACGCTCCGCGAGGAGTATGCCAGAACCTCGTCTGAATAAAGACAGATTTTAGCATAAAAACACTTATTTTATTAAAAAAATGCAATAATGACGCCATCGAAAGAGCAATTCTTAAATAGTGACGTCGTAAAAATTTGATACTGATATATTGCCAGGGGATCGGCATGGACCGTGTGATAAGAGCCGTGGACAGAAAAAACCGGCGAACGACCGGACTCGTAGGTCTGGACCTGGCGCTTGAGGGGGGGTTCCCGAAAGGAACGACGATCGCCGTCATCGGGACGGCCACAAACGGCCTGGACCTGTTCGCCGGCCAGTTCTGGAGAGGCGATGCAGAGACATCCGAAGAAGGGTGCTATCTCATGCTTGACGCCGAGCCCTCCGAGGGCATGACCGACCTGCGGGGCGTCGGTCCAGAACGGGTCCCCGACCTCATGCACGGCCAGAAGGTCGTGATCGATTCCCTTTCCACCGTGATCCTGGAATACGGCATCGAAGAGGCCCTCAGGCTCATCGGCAGGGCATCGGCGTTTGCTGCAGAAACCAGGGCAAACGTGCTCTTCCTCATCTACAACGGCATCCACTCGACAGAAGAGGAGATCAGACTCCTCAGGGCGGTGGACGGCGTCCTTGACCTCAAGCAGACGGTGGACGGCCCTGAAGTCGAACGCAGAATGGGCATCTTCAAGATGAAGGGGCTCGACCTGCCGCACAAGCTCGTCCCCTACAATATCACCGCGGAAGGGCTCGAACTCTCAACGACAACGCGCGTCGTGTGAGAGAAAACATCATTCAGAGTTCGGCGCGCTCTGCTACGGTGGCCTTCACCATATTGGACAATTTTCCGAAGGCGACGTCGCGTTCGAGCATCCGCAGCCCGCAGTCAGGATCGACGAGCATGTTCCCGGCGCCGAAGATCTCGATCCCTTTCCTGATCCGCTTTCCGATCGTCTCCACGCTCTCGACACCGGGGTCGGCCGACGCCACGCAGCCGTAGCCGATCAGCCGCCCTTTCAGATCCTTCTCTGAGAGCACCTCGAGGTTGGCCTCGTTCTCAGAGAACTCGAAGTCGAGGATGGACACCTGCGTCTTCAGGATATCGTCGATCACCTCGCCGACGGTGCCGCAGACATGCATGCACGACGGAACGCGGAGAACCGAGGCGATCATATTCACTGCCTGGCGCCCGACCGCAAGGTCGGCGGCGCCGGTCGAGAGGATCGGTTCGTCGATCTGGACCATCGAGACCCCTGCCGCTTCGAGCGCCCTGGCCTCGGAGGCAAGCGCCTGCGCGAGGTCCAGGATCAACTCGTCCCGCCCGCGGTAGATCGGGGTCTCGATCCGCAGACCATGGGCAAGGGTGGAGGGGCCGGTGATGATCCCCTTCACCTTCGGGTGCTTTGAGAGGGCGTATTTCGTATCGGCGACGGTGAGAGGTCGTTCCGGAGCTTCAACGCGGCCGATCACCTTCTGCGCCCTGATGCCGGGGAGACGGGAGACGAAGACGGTGATCATGTCGCCCCGCACCTGTCCGTCTGAGATGATATCGATACCCGCCCTGATCTGGTCGGCGACGGCGGTCTCGACCGCCCCCTGGAAGGGGTCGAAGATCCCTTTCAGGCCGCCCGCCTTCACGACCGGATAACTCCCGACGACCGTGGTCGGCAGCAGGCGCGTGATGACGGTCATGGGACGACCCTGTGCCGGTCGCGCGGGAAGAGCACGGCTTCCCTGATGTTCTGGAGACCGAGCATCGTCATGACGAGCCGCTCCATCCCGAGGCCCCATCCTGCGTGCGGCGGCATGCCGTACGCAAACGGCTGGAGATAAAACTCGAAGTTCTCCGGGTTCAGCCCCTTTGCCTGGATCTGTTCGACGAGGAGATCGTGCTGGTGGACGCGCTGGGCGCCCGAAGAGAGTTCCATCCTCGGATGCATCATGTCGAAGGCCTTGCAGATGGCGGGATCGTCCTCGTACGGCATCGCATAGTACGGCCTGATCGCACTCGGCCAGTCGACGATGAAGTAATGCTCCCCCATTTCATCGCCGATCGCCCTCTCCGCGGGGGTGGAGAGGTCGTCACCGCAGGCGATCGGCTCCTCGATCTTTCCGGCCGCGATCTCGATCGCGTCGGCGTACGCGATGCGCGGGAACGGCGCCTTCGGAACCTCGAACTCCTCCACGCCCATCTCGGCCAGGGCGTCAGAACACCGGTCGGCGACGACGGCATACTGGTGGGCGACGAGCTCTTCGAGGATCTTCATGACGTCCTCGTGGTCGGCGAACGAGACCTCGACGTCGATGGAAGTGGCCTCGTTCAGGTGCCTGACCGTGTTGTGCTCCTCGGCCCGAAAGATCGGCCCGATCTCGAAGACCTTCTCGAACCCGGCCGCCATCATCATCTGCTTGTAGAGCTGCGGGCTCTGGTTGAGAAACGCCTCCTTCTCGAAGTAGGCGATCGGGAAGAGTTCGGTCCCCCCTTCTGTCGCCGCGGCGACGATCTTGGGAGAGGTGATATTATAAAAGCCGCGCTGCGTGAAAAAGTCGTAGGCGGCGGCGGTGACCGCACTCCTGACCTTGAAGACCGCCGCCACGCGGGGCTTTCTCACGTCGAGAAAGCGGGCGTCGAGGCGGGTGTCGAGGTCGGCAGGCACCTTCTCGACCACATCGAGGGGAAGAGGGCTCGCACAGGCGGAGACGATCTCGAAGGTATCCGGGTTGAGTTCCCGGCCTCCCGGCGCCTTGTCGATCGCCTTCACGGTCCCGGCGACCCGGACGACCGACTCCCGTGAAACCGCCTTTGCGGCCTCGAGAACTGCAGCCGGGGCCTTCTTCTTCACGATGGTCACCTGGACGATCCCGGTGCGGTCGCGGATCAGAAAGAAGGTGAGGCCGCCAAGGTCGCGGACCTCGTGGACCCAGCCGGCGATCTCGGCACGCTCAATGTCGGGAGTTACCTCGTTGATAGGAATGCGCATGTACAATCCTGTCTGTATTGGAGGGGAGGGGATATGGGTTTTATGTATGAAGAGCAGGGGAAAATTTCCTTCGGGCGTCTGAAAAAAACAGGTCACCTGCCGAAATTCTCACGGCGCCGCAGGAACTGTCTGACGTTTTCAGAGTCCACCCAGCCCAGGTCGAGACAGGTGACGATCTCGTCGATCTGGTAGGACAGCCGCAGGATCTCCTCGCCCGACGGGTCGTCCAGCATCCCGGCAAGACCGACGATCGCCTGCAGCGGGTTTCTGATCTGGTCGCCGAGGACCGCAAACTGCTCGATGTTGCGCTCCATCTGCTCGTAGGCAAGGCGTTTCATTTTTTCTACCGCCTTCTGCTCGCTGACGTCCCGACAGATGAGCATCAGGCAGAGCAGCCGGTCCTTCTCGTCCCTCACCCGGGACCCGGAGATCTGGAGATCGAACTCCTTCCCGTCCGGGGTTCGCCCCTGCACTCCGGTGTGGATGGAAGATTCGAGGAACAGCGTCTTCCTGATCGAGAGCGCCTCGTCGGGGTCCTTCAGGAAGCAGAAGAAATCGAGGCCGGTCAGCGCCGCGGGAGAGGCGCAGCCGAAGATCTGCACCGCAGCGCGGTTGCCGTAGATGACCCTCCCCTCCAGGTCCAGGATCAGAATGCCGTCGGTCGAGGACTCGATGGCGCTCTCCTTTATCCTGAGTTCGCGCTCCGCCTTCTCGCGCTCGGTGATGTCCCGCGCCACGGCGACCAGGTAGAGGTCCCTGCCGAAAAGAACGTACTGAAGGCCGATCTCCACCGGCGTCGAGCCGCCCTCGGCACGCCCGAACGCGGTGACCAGGGGCGGCTGCGTCTCGCCGACCCTCCGGTCTGCCGAGAAGAGAGACGCAAGGCGCTCGCGGTCGGCCGGAACGACAAGATCGATGAAATATCCGCCGACAACGGCTTTTCTGATAAAACCCTGACCCTCCCATGCGGACCTGCTGGCGTCCACCACGACTCCGGACGCGGCGTCGATCAGGAAAATGGCGTCGCGGCTCTGGTCGAGAAGCGCCCTGAACCGTTCGAGATCGCTCATACGCGCCTGAAGTTCGGGATAATAACTCTTGTGAATGGACCGCTCGCCAAGCCCGATCAGCCGGTCTCTCAGGGTCTGCCGGTCGTACGGTTCAGAATGCCGCTTCATAGATCGTCGCGATATCCTCCGGCGTCATCTCTCTCGGGTTCGTCGCCAGACAGGGATCGGCCATCGCCCTGACGGCGAGCGAGGGTATATCAGAAAGCCCGCAGCCGGCGTCGGCGATCGTGCCGGTAATTCCGAGCGAATCACGAAACGCCCTGAACCGGGAGACGAGAGCCCTCTCCCCCCCGCCTTCGGCCGCCTGCATGATCCGGCCGATATCGTCGTACCGCCCCGGCGCCGCAGAATAGTTGAACGCCACCACCGATTCCAGGAGAAGGGCGTTCGCCCTCCCGTGGGGGAGGTCGAAATAACCACCGAGGGCATGCGCCAGAGCGTGGACGGCGCCCAGACTGGCGTTGGAAAACGCCAGCCCGGCATGGAGCGAGGCCATCATCGTCCCGTATCTGCTCTCCAGGTCGTCCGGGCGCTCCACCGCGGCGGGAAGGGCACGCACGATGAGGTCGATCGCCCTGCGCGCATGGAGATCGGTCACCGGCGAGCCGGCATTGGAGACATAGGCCTCGACCGCATGGCTGAGCACGTCCATGCCGCAGGTCACCGTCACCTCCTGCGGGAGCGTGAGCAGGGGGAGGGGGTCGAGGAGAGAGATGTCGGGCACGAGCGCCTTGCTGATGATGGCGACCTTCCGTTTCTGCATCTCGTCGCTGATGATCGCGAACTGCGAAACGTCGGCGGCGCTTCCGGCCGTCGTCGGAATGCAGATGAGAGGGGGGCCGGGCATCCCGACCTCGTCGACGCCCTCGAACGCGAGGATATTGCGGTTGTTGGAAGACACGATCCCGATCCCCTTTGCGCAGTCCATCGGGCTCCCGCCCCCGACGGCGACGATGCCACAGCACTCTTCGGCCTCGTAGGTATCCGCGCCGCGCATCACCTCCATGGAGCGCGGGTTCTCTGAGACGCCAGAAAAAAGCGTCCACGAGATCCCTGCCTCGTCCAGAGACGTGCAGATCTCCCCGAACCACGGACACGAGACCACGCCCGGATCGCTTACGAGGAGGAGATCGTGCAGCCCGAAATTCCCGGCGTATCGACCGGCAAGACGCGACGCACCCGCACCAAAGACGAACTCGGGAGCGACAAATTTCCTCAGCGTATGATCAGATTCTCCCAGCACCCTGGCACCCCGAGATCAGCGTCTACAGAGTACTTGCCGCAGAAAATGATATAGTTAGCCTTATTGCCGTCATAGAGGGCCGGAGGGAGGCGGCCGAACGGCAGCGCCAGCCGGGCATGCCTTAATACCCGCGGTCGATAACCAGATGATATGCAGAAACAGCGCGTCGCGGTCTGCCTCCTCGTCGTGGTCGCAGTCCTGCTCGTCTGCGGGTGCATGGAAGAGAACTCTTCAATGGAAGAGAACTCTTCTGCCGGCGAAACCCCGGCGGCCACGCCCGGACCCCAGGCGACGACGGCGGCCGCGGTCGGACAACCGGCACCGCAGCCCGGCAACTGGGGCGGGACAGAACCGTACGAGGTCGGGTTCGTCGACCCGTCCACCTATCACCTGCCCACGCCCACACCCGCCATCACCCTTACGCGGCCCCCCGACGATCTCCATGTGCAGTATTCGGCGGGCGGTTACGGCAGCGACGCCGTTTCCTCGATGATGAAACCGTACGCCGTTTTTTCGGCAGAAAGGCCTGCCGGGGTGATGGCATCGGCGATCTATCATGTTCCGTTCCCGTACTGGGCGGTCAACTACACGGTCGACGCCTACAACACCGAACACTCCACGTTTTCAATAGAGATCATGGATGCGAACGACCCGAACCGCTACGTGGGCGAGATCAAACTGACCGGACCGGACTTCGCCGACAACGAGTCAGAGGATGAGTCAGAGGATGAGTTCACCAGTTCGGGATTCCTTCTCCTGAGAGAGGGAGATAAAGACTACTATCTGGTCGTCAGACCTTCGTCGATCAGGTCGTTCTCCATCAAGATCCTGGCGCCGGCAAAATACATGGTATAATCCGTGGCGGCAGGAGAGGGAACGGACGATGAAAGGCCATTTCGGAGAGCAGAGTGAGCGGTTCCGGACGAACGAGACACTGACGGCGACGATACCGCTGATCGCGACGGGGCCGATGCAAAAAAAAGTCAGGGCTCCCGGACCGCCGCCATAAACCGGTCCCTGATCGCTGCCGGGGAGAGCGGGATGTTCGGCACCGCGGCGTTGCCCGGCCTGATGATCACGTGGACGAAGTTCGGGCCGCCGTCCGCCGCGGCCGCCATGGCTTCGCCGATGCTTTCGGGATCGGACGCCTTCCACGTCCTCGTAAAGCCCGCTGCCCGCGCCGTCAGTTCGAGGTCGACCAGGACGGCGGCGCAGGTGGGCTGGTTGCCGGTGGACCCGAAGGCCCCGTTGTCCAGACAGACGACCGTGAGATTTTCCGGCGCTTCGGCGGCGATCACCGGGAGCACGGCGCTGCCGAGGAGGCTTCCGTCGCCGTCCAGCACCACGACCCTCCGTTTCGTTCCGAGGGCGATGCCCAGGCCGATGGCCGGGGCCTGGGTGTACGAGCCGAGCATATAGAAGTTGAGCGGACGGTCGCCGACCGCATAGAGTTCTTTGCTCGGGACGCCGATGTTGGCGACGACCGCGGCGTCCGCAAGGTGCGGGACGACCGCCCTGATCGCATCGCACCTTGTCATCGAGGGCTCCGGGATCTCGCGCCGGCAGGCGAGGACAGAGGTCCTGGCCCGTTCGGGCGCATCCCGACAGCCGGCCGTGCCGCTCTCGCCCTCCCAGACCCGCGGCGAGACCAGGGCGACGTGCGGCCGGCAGTGGACAAAGGCGTCGTCGACCGCCTCGCCGATCCTGTCGAGGTCCCGGGCCTCCATGATCCTGGCGTACCTGATCCCGAGGGCGTCGAGAAGAGCGGGGAGCCGGGTGTTGAACGGGATCTGGGCCGGGATCTGCTCCTGGTACACGCCCCGCCAGCTTGCGAGGACCGGCAGGGGGAGGCCGAAGGTGACGGAGAGGGACATGACGGCGTTGAGCATGTTCCCGAGGCCGGAACTCTGAATGACGACGATCGGCCTGAGACCCGCGAGAACGGCGCCGGCGGCGATGCCGACCCCGTCCTCCTCGCGGTTCAGCCCGACGGTGCGGATGCGTTCAGGGAGCAGGAAGCAGAGGTCGCCGGCCCGGTCGCAGGGGAGGGTGAGGGCGAGATCGATCCCCTGCGCCTTCAGGAGATCGCAGACGGCTTCTTCATGCATGGCGCTTCACCCACGAAAGAACGTCGGGCACGATCCCGGCCGCGGCTCCTGTGGCGATGCGGAGGGCCGGCTCGACGACGATCTGATCGTGGTCCTCGGCCGCCCTCAGGTAGCCGCCGCCGGTGACGTTGAGCAGGACTGCGGCGTCGGGGTCGATCGCACCGGTCTCGACGGCACGGGCGAGGGCGGCGACCGCAACCGCGGCCGCCGGATCGGGATCGATCTCCTCGGCTTCGGCAAACTGTTTTCCGGCCTCGCGGGCCTCGCGGTTCTTCACCGCGTACATCGCCCCTCTCGTCGCCGAGAGCGCGTCGAAAACACCGCCGCGCACCCCGTACGGCGGGTTCCGGTTGGTCAGCACGTCCGAGTAGACCGCGGCGATCGAGGCCCCGGCATCGGGCATGTCGATCTCCGGCACGATCTCCCGCCTGCCGGCCTGCCATGCGCCGACCATCGGGACGAAGGGGGCGTTCTGGGCGAGGTGGAGGCGGGGGAGGACGCCGCCGTACCGCCCGTCGCCGATGAGCCGCATCGACGCCTCCCACGCGGCGATCCCGCCGGTCCCGCTCCCGACCGCCTGCACGTAGTGCTCGGGCATCCGTCCGATCGCGACGGCGGCGTCGAGCATCACCGTGCCCATGCCGTCCCGGCGGGCGACGTTCTTCGCCCCTCCTTCCGGGACGAGACCCGGGGACGTGCAGAGTTCGTTTGCGGCCGCAATGGCGTCGGAATAGTCGCCGTCCACCGTGATCAGGCAGACATTCTCTGTTTCCTCGGTGGTCCAGAGCCTCTTTGCGGCGGCGGAGGGCGCCACCACCACGACCGGAACCCCGGTGACGGCGGCGGTCTGGCAGAAGGCCCGTCCGGTATT
This sequence comes from Methanofollis sp., assembly GCA_030156225.1. Classification (GTDB taxonomy): domain Archaea; phylum Halobacteriota; class Methanomicrobia; order Methanomicrobiales; family Methanofollaceae; genus Methanofollis. The sequence continues at coordinate 36,639 of JASGMW010000002.1, read as the reverse complement.
TCCGGCCGAGGCGACGACCAGGGTGCCGCTGCCCGTCTCTCTCATCCGCACCGCCGTCGGCAGGGCTTCGAGTTCCTTGAACGAGCAGGTGACGATCCGGGCGCCACGCTCCGGCCAGTACCCGGAAAAACCGATCCAGAGATTCTTCATGCCGAGGTCGCGGGAGAGCGCCTCGCTCCTGAACGTCACCGGCCCTGCCGGCGACGCGATCGTTCCCTCGACCGGGAGCCAGTCGGCAAACCTGAAGATGCCGGGCTCGTTCCTGAGGTCGAGGGTCCGTTTCCGGTAGACGGCGCGGATCAGGGCGCTGCACCCATGCGGACAGGCGAGGGTGTAGCGGTCTTCTTCGATCTTCTGCCCGCAGTCAGGGCAGCGAAGGGTATATGGTCGCATATCAGATCTCCATCACGATATCGGGAACTTCAGGTTCAGGACCATCTCCCGCAGATCGGCGCAGAGCGCCTCGGCGCGGTTCCGGTCGGACTGGCGGAGGGTGATCGGGACGCGCCGGCCGGCGACGTCGAGAGTGCCGAGGTCGGCGTACGCCGCCCCGCCGGTGCAGGACGCAGCGCAGGCCCCGCAGGAGACGCAGGACGCGGCGTCGATTCCTTCCCGGGTCGCGAAGGCGCCGGTCGGACAGACCGCTCCGGCCGCACACTGCTCGCAGAAGGCGCAGGCGGCCGGATCGTACGTGACGTGCCGGTTGGTACCCTGCCAGACCGCCCCGTAATCGGCGCGGGCAAAGGGCCGGCGGTCGTTGACGTCGGCCACCGGCAGTGTGATATTCTCGTCGAGCACCGAGAGCGCCCGGAGACCCGCGTCGTCCAGGACCGGGATCGCCGCCGCGACGCTCGTCAGGCACTCCGGCCCGGCCGAGGTGACGAACCCGCCGCAGTACCGCGGGTTCATCTCCCTGATCCCGGCGAAGGCCATGATGTTCGGGCGCTCCTTCGAGGACCTCGTCCCCTCGCCCATCACGAAGCCGGGCGCCCCGTTCACGAGCACCCGGCTCCCCGGCCTGATGAACCGCAGGGACGGATCGTTCTCGATCGGATTGATCTCCCCGCAGCCGCTGACCGAGACCTCGGCGCAGGGGCCGGAAAGGCCGGTCGCCGAGAAGATCGTCCTGACGACCGAGCACTCCCTGTTCACGTAGGCGGTGTAGTTCTTGAAGGCGCTCCGCGTCGTGAAGAGCCTGGCGGCGTTGCAGTCCGCGATCGTGACGGTCCTGGAGAACTCCTTTCCGTCTGCGACGACCGCAACCGCGATCTCCCTCCCTGCCGCAAGGTCGGCGAAGAGGTGGCCGCCGCCGTAGCGGGGGCCGGCGTGCGCCGTCCCGTAGACGATGAGGTCGACGATGCCGAGCCGCTCGTTCGGGCAGGGCCCGGGAAACGCCGGGACGCCGTTGAGCGTGACCGATTCCGCCCTGGCGAACGAGCCCGGCCCGGCCACCGGCAGGGAGAGAACGGCCGCGGTGCCTGACATCACGCCGAACGTCCCGCAGGTGACCACGTCCACGTCCGCGGGCGTCGGCCGCTCCCCGTCCCGGATCCGCGTCTTGAGTTCAGCAGCAGTCAGGACGACGGCGGTGCCGTCGTCGACCTTCCGCCCGATCTCTTTGATCGTCTTCATATGATGATATCCTCCACCCGGACCCGGAGGCCCCCCGGGCGCTCAACCACCATATTGATCACGCCGGTGTGGGAGAGGGCCATCATGCAGTATCCCGGCAGAAAGCGTTGACGCAGCCCGAAAACAGGAGGGCGACGCACCGGCCGTGCGATCCCCTCGAAGCCGATCATGTGGTAGGCCTGGACGTCGTGATAGGAGGCGTCGCGCGAGAAGCGGGGGCCGACGACATGGGTCGTGAGCAGACCGGTGACCGGGTTCGCCTCGATCACCCGCAGAACGTGCTGGACCGGGCAGCCCGCCCCCATCGGGCGGCCCACGACGATCTCCCCGGTTTCGATTCCCCATTTTTCGACGAGGTCCGGCCTGAACGGGAGGACGATCTTCCTGGCCGAAGGCTCGCCAGGCAGGGGGTCGAGGACGAAGTCGTACGGATTGCCGACGATGTCCAGATCGGCATGGACCGCCGCGCCGGCGTCGACGGCTTTCTCCTCCTCCGAATAGAACGGACAATCCGTGTACGAGAGTGCTCCGGCCGCAGCCTGCTCCAGAAACGCCTCGCAACTCTGCGCCCCGCAGAGCCCGCAGTTCTTTCCGGGCGGTTGCCAGGCCATCTCACTCGCCCCTGAAGATCCAGTCGGCGCCTTCGAGCTGCCTGACGACGCCGAAGTGATGCTGCCACCCGATCTCTTTTTTTCCGACGCAGACGGTGCAGACGCCGAGGGGCGGGACGCCCCGCAGCTCGATCGTCTCGGGATCAGCGATCTCCTCCATCCCGGCGATGCGGCGCATCAGATAGCGCATACCTGTCCCCTGGACCGCGTTCGTCTCGATGATATCGATTGCCGGCGCCACCTCGCGGATCTGCTCGCGGAAGACCTCTTTTTCGGCCTGGGAGACGAGATCGATCCTGGTGACGACGGCGACGTCGGCCAGGGAGAGCATCGGGCCCATCTTGAGGGGGGCGTGGGTGCCGGAGATCGCACTGATCACGACGATCCCGAGGGCCCGGGTGACGTACGGCGAACACCTGAGACAGAGGCCGGCCGACTCCACGACCAGAATCCCGGCCCCTTCGCACCCGGCCCAGGCGATCGCGTCCTGCATCACCATGATCCCCGCATGGTCAGGGCAGAGATCGCCGGAATATATTTTTCGCGCCGGGATCCCGAACTCCTTTCTGAGTTCCTCGTCTTCAAAGGCGCGGACGACGTCGATCTTCAGGTACGCGATCGTCTCGCTGTCCTGGAAGGTGCGGACGATCTGCCTGACGACGGCAGTCTTGCCTGCCGAGGGGGGGCCGGCGATGACGACGAGTTTCATACGGCGAACACCGCTTCGGTGATCGACTCGCCGGCGCGGATCCGCTCCCGCAGGGCACAGAGAAGACCGTCCATCTTTCTGATCGCTTCGAGCGCCCGGTCTTCCTCGCCGCAACGCTCGATGACCCGCACAACCGTGCCGTTGCACATCACGATCCGCCGGTCGCACATCAGGGCGACGAGGGGGTCGTGGGTGACGAAGACGAGCGCCTTTTTGTATGCCTTGAGAACCTCTATCACCCGGTCCCTGAAGATCCCGGCGTTTTCGATCTCGTCGAGGATGATGATCGGGGTGTTGCCGATCGTGACGGCGTCGGCCACCATCAGCGACCTGGTCTGTCCGCCCGAGAGTGAGGCGACCCTGGCATCGGCAGCGATCTTCTCGCCGGTGAACTCGTTGGCGAGGGCGATCGTCTCCTCGACGATCCCCTTGCGCACGATCTTTCTCGACCGAACGTGCATCTCCAGAAACTCCCGCACCGCAAGGTCGGCGAGGCATTTTGTGCCCTGTGTGATCAGGGCGACCGGTTTTTTCGCGGGGTCGCGGACGATCTCCTCGGGCGGCACCGTTCCGTTGACGAGGACGGTCCGGCCGGTGACCGTGTCGTTGCTGGCAAAGAGTTCGATGTCGTTGATCAGGGCGCTCTTGCCCGACCCCGTGGGACCGACGATGGACAGGGTCTCGCCCGGCCTGATCACGATCCGCTCGAAGTGCTCTGTTCCGCCGTTCTTGTCCTTTCCCGGGAGGACAGTGATCTCGGCGATCTCCGGGTCCATATTCGCGATGGTGTACGCTTCCCTGAGATAATAGTATCCTCATGTCATACAAAATCGGCACAGTTGTCCATAAAAAACTTCAAACATATACAGAGAGACACAATGTCCAGTCCAGGATCGGTGCCGCCGCATCATGAACCCCGAACAGGTTTATTCCGAGGGAGGAGGCGAGATCGGGACGGCCCGCTCCCGGCAGGCGCAGCGATTCGCGTAAACGAGAAACACCGCCGTTCGTCCTGCCGATTTTACGAAGGGCTTATCTTCTCTCCTGCTCCATACGGGAATAATGCTGGACCGTTTCAGGGGCTGCATGCTCGGGGCAGCCATCGGGGATGCCCTCGGGATGCCGGGGGAGAGCGCGGCGATGAACCTCTCCCACCTGTACCAGGGCTACCGCCGGGCCTGGAAATGGCACCCGAACGCCCGCCTCGAGCCCGGCCAGTACACCGACGACACCCAGATCATGCTCCTCGTCGCCGAACTCATCGCCACCGGAAATTATTCGGAAAAGCATTATGCCAGCGCCCTCTCACGGCTCTGCAGGGATGGCGACCTCCGCTTCCCCGACGGCTCCGTGATGTCGGCCTGCGAACATCTGCTCACCTGCGGCATCGAGAAGAGCGGCGTCAATTCCGACACCTCGGGCTGCATCCCCCTTGCGGTGCCGTTCGCCCTGCGGTACAACGATCCGGTCGAGCGCTCCGGCCGTCTGGTGAAGGCCTGCTCGGTCACGCACACGAACCCGGCGGCCCACGCCGGGGCCGTGACGGTGGCCTCCCTCATCGCCGGCGCCGTTCAGGGCGAACGGGAGCCGTTCGCCGCGGCGGTGCGCTGCGCGGCGGCTGAGGATCCGGAACTCGGGAGGCGGATCGAACGCGCGGTCGGACTCGAACAGGAGGGGATCAGCCTTGAAGGCGCCCTCCCCACGATCGGGAACGACGTCTCCATCTACCAGACCGTGCCGATCGCGTTCTTCCTGATGGGCCGGTACGGCGACCCCAGAAACCTCCTGTACGTGGCGGCGAACGTCGGAGGAAACACCGACACGATCGCCTTCATCTGCGGGGCGTACGTGGGCGCGAAGTTCGGCGTCGGCGCGCTCCCGCCGGACCTGCTCGCCGGGCTCGAAAACAGGGAGCATATCGACAGCCTGGCCGGGCAGCTCTTCGACGCCGCCGGGCATCCGCCGGACACCGCAAAGGATTAAGTTTTTTCTCCGGTATATCTCCTGTATGGATGTCGCAATCGTAGGGGCGTCGGGCTATACCGGCGGCGAACTGATCCGCCTCCTTCAGACCCATTCAGAGGCCGAAGTGGTCACGGCGACCTCGCGTGCACTGGAAGGCCGTCCCGTCGCCTCGCAGCACCCGCACCTGCGGGGGTATACCGACCTCGTCTTCTCGAACCCCGCACCCGGCGATATCGACGCCGACGCCGTTTTTCTGGCGGTGCCACACACGGCCGCAATGAACTATGCGGGGGCCCTCCTGGAGAGCGGGGCGCGGGTGGTCGACCTCTCGGCCGACTACCGGCTGCCGCGGGAGATCTACGAGGCCGTCTACGGCGTCGTCCACACCGACTACTTCAAGGCCCCGTACGGCATCCCTGAACTCCACCGCGACGAGGTGCGGGGGAGCCGTTTCGTCTCGAACCCCGGGTGTTTCCCGACCGGCGCGACCCTTGCGGCCGCACCGCTCGCCAGGCACGCGGCATATGTGATCTTCGACTCCAAGACCGGCGTCTCGGGTGCGGGCGACAACCCGTCGGCGACCACCCATTACCCGAACGTGGCCGACGGCGTGACCCCCTACAAATGGACGGCCCACCGCCACCTCGCCGAGATGAAGCAGGAACTCGCCCGCCTGGGCTCGACTGCGCACTGCTTCTTCACCCCCCACCTCGTCCCGGTGAACCGGGGCATCCTGACGACGGCGCACATCATCCTGAAAGAACCGATGGGACAGGAAGAGGTGGAGGCGCTGTACCGGAACTTCTACCGCGGCGAGTACTTCGTCCGCCTCCAGAAGCCATCCCTGCCCGCGGTGCGGGGGAGCAACTTCTGCGACATCGGGATGGAGAGCGAGGGCGAACGGGTCGTCGTCGTCTCGGCCATCGACAACCTGGTCAAGGGCGCCGCGGGACAGGCGATCCAGAACATGAACATCATCTGCGGCTATGCAGAAAACGACGGGCTGAAAGTGCCCCCGTGCCTCCCCTGAGGAGATGAAACTGAATGAAAGTGCGTGAAATCATGACCGTAGACCCGGTCACCATATCCCCCGACGACACAGTGCGCCGGGCGGCGTCGCTCCTGCGGCGGCACGACGTGAGCGGCCTTCCGGTCGTCGACGAGAACGGCGTGGTCGGCATGGTCACCGAGGCCGATATCCTCTCTCTGCTCAGGGTCGGCGACATTTCCAGCGATCTCTGGCTCCCCTCCCCCCTGGAGTTCATCGAGGTGCCGATCAGGGAGGCGATCAACTGGGAGAAGACGAAGGAAGCGCTCTCAGATATCGGGGCCGTGAAGGTGCGCAGGGTGATGTCGATGCCCGCGATTGTGATCGCTCCTGACGAGGAGATCGAGCGGGCGGCCGCCGTGATGCTGAAGGAAGGCGTCGCCCGCCTCCCGGTCGTCGAGAAAGGACGCCTTCTCGGCATCGTCGCCCGCAGGGACATCGTGCAGGGTCTCGGCGCCTCGTTCTCAGAAGACGGGGACACAGCATGAGGAGCATCTGCGCCGTCGAGGGGGTCGAGGCCGCCGGGATCAAAGAGGGGAAATACGGCCTCGCCGTGATCCGCGCGAGCGGCACCGCGGCGGCGACGTTCACCTCCAACCTGGTCTCTGCAGCGCCGGTGCAGCTGATGCGCGAGCGCATGAAGGCCGGACGGCTTGAGGCGATCGTCGTGAATTCCGGGTGCGCGAACGCCTGCACCGGGAAGCAGGGCTACGCGGACGCCGTGGCGATGGGCCGGATCGCGGCCAGGGCCCTCGGCATCGAGGCCGACCGGGTGGGCGTGGCGAGCACCGGCGTGATCGGCCGGCACCTCGATCTCGAGCTGATCGATCGGCAGTGCACGGAGGCGGCGCCTTTGCTGGCGCGTTCTGCCTATGCCGAGACCGCGGCGGCCCGCGCCATCATGACGACGGACCTTGCGGAGAAGCATGCCCTCGCCCTCGCCGACGGATTTTGTGTCGGCGGGATCTGCAAGGGGAGCGGGATGATCGCACCGAACATGGGCACGATGCTCGCCTTCATCTACACCGACGCGGCAATCGGGGCGGAAGATTTGCAGACCTCCCTGCGGTCGGCGGTGCGGCGGAGTTTCAACCGGGTCGTTGTGGACGGCGACGAGAGCACGAACGACTGCGCCTTCTGCACGGCGACGGGCGCCGCCGGCCGGGTGCCGAAGAGCGATTTCGACGCCGCCCTCGAAGCGTGCTGCGTCTCGCTTGCACAGCAGATCGCCGCCGATGGCGAAGGCGCCACGAAGTTGATCGAGGTGCGGGTCATGGGTGCGGCCGACGAAGCGGCGGCCGAAGCCGTCGCCAGAACGGTCGTCGGTTCGCCCCTGGTGAAGACGGCGGTCTACGGCGAGGATCCAAACTGGGGCCGGGTGATTGCAGCCGCAGGCCGGGCCGGCGTGCGTTTCGACCCCGACGCTGTCTCCCTCACCATCGGCGAGGGGGAGGCCGGGACGCCGCTCGTCAGGGACGGCGCGATCGTCTCCGATCTTGTGCGGGCGAAGGCCGCGATGCACGGCCGTCGGGTGGTCTTCACCCTCTCGATCGGCGAGGGAGACGGGGCGGCCGCGGCCTGGGGCTGCGACCTCACCGAACGGTACGTCGAGATCAACGGGAAGTACACCACATGAAGCGCGAAGAAGTGCTGATGGAGGCCCTGCCCTATATCCAGCAGTTCCACGGCCAGACCATCGTGATCAAACTCGGCGGCCACGCCATGATCGACGAGGAGGTGCTGATGAATGCGATCAAGGACGCGATCCTTCTCCATTACGTCGGCATGCGGGTGGTGCTCGTCCACGGCGGCGGCCCGGAGATCACCGAGAAGATGAAGGCCCTGGGCAAGGAGCCGCGGTTTGTCGGCGGGCTGCGGATCACCGACGACGAGACCCTGGAGATCGCCCAGATGGTGCTGGTCGGCAAGATCAACGACGGCATCGTCTCGCTGATCGCCCGGTGCGGCGCTCTCGGGGTCGGGCTCTCGGGCAACGACGGCAACCTGATCATGGCGAAGAAGATCGGGAAGCAGAAGGTCGTGATCGGCGAAGAGGAGCACGAGATCGATCTCGGCTACGTCGGTGAGATCGAACGGATAAACCCTGAAATCCTGGACACCCTGCTGAAAAACGACTATATCGGCGTGGTCGCCCCGATCGCGATCGACCGGGCCGGCCGCAGCCTCAACATCAACGCCGATACGGCGGCGGGCGAGATCGCCGTCGCCCTCGGCGCCTTCAAACTGATCAACCTCACCGACGTCGACGGCGTGATGGACCGGGAGCGCACGCAGGTCTTCCGCCGCCTCCGCCTCACCGAGATCGAGGACCTGATGGCCGACGGCACGCTCTCTGAAGGGATGATCCCGAAGATCGACTCCTGCGTCAGGGCGGTGCGCGGCGGGGTGCCCCATGCCCATATCGTCAACGGGAACAACCCCCACACGATCCTCCTCGAACTCTTCACCGACGCGGGCGTCGGCACGATGATCAGTGAGTGAAGGGGGGGCTGCTCTTTTTTTCGCGGCGTTTTCAGGCAGTGTTAGTACGCCGGAGGGCGGGGTTTCGGAGAACACGGGCAGGCCGTGAACATTTATCATCGGGCCGGTCCATCTCCTAAAAAATGGACTTTTACGCGTACGTTGAACGGTGCAGGGAGATGGATAAGGAGCGGGAGTGTCCGGACCGGTGCGAACTGAAGGGGTTTCCTGCCGTTCCTCCCGTGTGGGTGCCTCCGCCGCAGAACGGCGAGCGGCCTGTCGGTCTCATCGTGTCGCGCGATCCGACCGTGGCGTTCATTCCCACCTATCTTTCTTCACGGGCCATGAGTGCATCTTCGGGCCGGGAATACCTGTTCGCCTCCGACGCCATTCCGCGATGGATCTGCGATCGCATCGCCGTCTTCAACCGGTCATTCATGCAGAATTCCCTCTCCGAAGAAGAACTGGCGTATTTCAGGCGTGTGCTCTACGGGAAGGTGTACTGGACGCACCTGCACAAATGCTGCACCGACAAACGCGGGGATCAGTCGTCGAAGTTTAAGAAGAAGAACGCGTATCGGTGTGCCGACCGCTGGCTGCGCTCTGAGATAGCGTTTGCTGTGCAAGAGCGCGTTTTGTTCGTCGTCGCGCTCGGGAAGGATGTCGAGCAATGGTGCGAGCGCAATCGCGACCTGATCGATTCCTCGGGAGTTCGTCTGTATCGTCTCCCTCATCCTTCCCGTGCAAATATGGCCTCATGGTATCCGAAGGACGAGCACGTGCGGGAACGGCTGGCCGGTGAGATCGGAAGCCTCGTTCGCCAGTGCAGCGAAGTTTGACGGCCTCCATCGCAAACCCTATCCCCTGTAAGAACCAATCGGAAAGGTTATCGACGGGCGACCCCGGTCCCCCGCTCCAGGTGAACAGCATTCGCAGGGAAATCGACACGGCCGATTCGGTAAAACAGCGCACCGCCCGCATATCCGTGATCTCGAACACGTTTCTGGTCGCGACGAAACTCGTCGTCGGCCTTGCAATAGGCTCGGTCGGGATCATCTCCGAGGCGATCCATTCGGGGATCGATCTCATCGCCTCAGGCATCGCCTTCGTCTCGATACGAAAGGCAGAAGAGCCTGCCGACGACTCGCACCGGTTCGGCCACGGGAAGTTCGAAGACTTTTCCGGCTTCATCGAGGCCGTCCTCATCTTCGTCGCCGCCGCCCTGATCGTCAGGGAAGCGCTCGGAGAACTCCTCGGGGGGGAGGGCGGCCTGATGGTGGAGTCGCTCGGGATCGGCATGGCGGTCATGGGCCTCTCAGCCGCGGTGAACTGGTGCGTCTCGTCCAGGCTGATGCGGGTGGCGAAAGAGACCGGATCGATCGCACTCGAAAGCGACGCCTGGCACCTGAGGACCGACGTGTACACCTCCCTCGCCGTGCTCGGCGGGCTCGTGCTGATCGAGATCACCGGGCTCGTCTACCTCGACGCCGTCGTCGCGCTCGGCGTCGCCGCGATCATCGTCAGGACGGCGTGGGACCTGACGCGGCGGGCCTTCGCCGACCTCACCGATCACGCCCTCCCGCCCGCGGAGGAGGAGCGGATCAGGCAGATCATCTGCGAGCATTATTCGGAGTGCGTCAATTTTCACGCACTGAGGACGCGCCGTTCCGGGCCCGACCGTTTCATCGATCTCCATCTCGTCGTGCCGAAAGGCTCCAGCCTCGAAGAGGCCTACGATATCGTGGAGCATATCGAGACCGATATCAGGACGGAGTTCCCGGGGGCGAACGTGACGATCCGCGCCGAGCCCTGCACGGCCGACTGCGCCGGCTGCACCTCGATCTGCCGGGTGAGAAAAGGGGCAGACGGCCGAAAACGAACCGGGCCGTGAGGCCGACCCCGAAGAGTTCACCTGAAAAACGCCGAGAACAACCGCCCGGCCGCCCCCTGCTTCAGGTCGATCGCCCCGAAGGTGCACATCTCATGGCAGCAGTAGCAGCGGATGCACGCCCCGGGATCGACTCTCGCCTTTCCCTCCTCGATCCGCATGGCGGCGGCCGGGCAGGTGAGCACGCACCGCCCGCAGCCGGTGCAGCGGGCCGGATCAGGGACCGGGAGGGGCCGGACGTCCGTCCCCCTGCGCTGCAGAAATCTGAGGACCAGCCTGTTCAGCCACGACACGTTCATGCCGGCCTGCCCGGTGGCCGGGCGCCTGAAATCCCGGACCGCAACCGCCGCCGGATCGTCGCCGACGACCCGGACATCCGAGAAGTCTGGCCTGATCAGTCCCCGCGCCGCCGCCGCCGCGACCGTGCCGATGGAGCCGGGGTCCATGCCCATCAGCCTGATCGTCGCCACGTCCACGGCGGTCGGATCGGCGCCGGCCAGGATCGCACCGATCGGCCGCGGGTCGCCGGACATCGGGCCGTCGCCTTCCATCCCGACGACGGCGTCCATGACGTGGAGCACCGGGGGGACGCAGCCGTTGAGGTCGAGGAGCATCCCGGCGAAGTCCGCCGGGTTCCTGAACCGGGCGTGAAAAACCGGTTTTTCGAGGCCAGGCACGATCCCGAAGAGGTTCTTCACCGCTCCGGTGTAGCCGGTGAAGAGGTGCGTCTTCGCCTTGCAGACCGAGACGACGGCGTCGGCGGCGAGCGCCTCCTCGATGATGGAAAAGCGTTTCATCACCCTGCCCTGCGGATAGGAGACGGCGCGGGAGGCCGTGTCGGTCGAGAGGGAGACGCCCGGGATCTCTTCCAGCGCTGAGAACCCGGACGTATCGTAGGCGCGTCTGAGGTTTTTCTCCGTGTAGCGCGTCCCGGCGCCGGGCGAGTCGGCGATCACGACCGTGCACCCGTGGGCCGCAAGCAGGCGGGCGACGGCGCCCAGCACCGCCGGGTGGGCGGTGACCGCCTTTGCAGGCTCCGCCCCCATCAGCAGGTTCGGCTTGAGGAGCACGCGCTGGCCCGGCCTGACGAAGGCGCCGATCCCGCCGACCAGTTCGATCGCCCGCTCGACCGCCGCATCGACTTCGTCGGCGTCGTACCGCCGGCAGTGGACGAGGCCCACCTGTTTCTCCGTCATCGATCCTCAGGTTTGCGCCGCTGCGATATATGCGATTGGGGGGAACGCCGGGCAAAAAAAATTATTTTTCTTCTCTGACCATTGCGATTGCCTTTTTCGGGCAGACATTGGCGCAGACGCCACAGCCCTTGCAGAAATCGAGATCGATATTCAACTCCTCGTCGATCACCGCGTCCGGGCAGTGGATCTGACAGATGCCGCACTGGTTGCACTTCTCCTGATCCACGACCGGACGGAACTCGCGCCAAGTCCCGGTGAACCCGCAGGCGCCCCTGGTCGGTCTGCTCAATGCAAGCCTCTCTCTCATAGGATCATCTCCCGATAGGCGGCCTCGGCCACCTTCACGTTCCGTTCGTCCTGGAACATCTCTCGGATCGCCTGCTTCGCAGACTCGAACGAGACGAGCCCGATCTTTGCCGCTGCGCCCAGGAACGGCGTGTTCACGATCGGCGTCCCGGCGATGGCCAGGTTCTCCGCGAGCGCGATCCCGGTGAGATCTACGTTGTACGCGGCGAAACCCGGGAACGCGTGGGGTTTTTCGCTGTTGACGAACACGGTGCCGCCGGGCTTGAGCCCCTGGAGCACGTCCACCGTGTCCATCACCGATGCGTCCAGGACGACGACCATGTCCGGGCCTCTGATCTGGGAGTAGACCTTGATGGGTGCGTCGTCGATCCGCACGAAGGAGACGACCGGCGCCCCCCGCCGTTCGGCCCCGTAGAAGGGGCATGCGGTGGCGTACTTTCCGTCCCTGAAGGCGGCGAGGGCGAGGAGGCGGGCCGCGGTGACCCCGCCCTGTCCGCCGCGGGAATGGATACGAATCTCATACATTACTCGCTCACCCCGAACCAGTGCTCCTCGCCGATCCGGCGGGTCCGCACGAACTCCGCGATGTCGTCGTAGGTGACTTCCTGCCCGCCGAGCCCGGCGATCACATTGTAGCACTCGATCCCGGTCTTCGCCCGGATCGAGGCCGCCACCACGCCGCCGAAGCCGAAGGAGTAGTCGCGGTCGACGACCACGACCTCCCTGCCCTTCAGGTCGAGGTCAGGGAAGGGCCTGAACCAGCGCAGCCGCATCGACCCGGCTTTCACGCCCTCGTTCCTGAGGATGTCGACCGCCACCTCGGCCTCCCTGCCGAGCGTGCCCATCGAGACCACCACGACCTCAGCGTCCTCGCACCGGTAGTCCTCGGTCGGCCCGTATTTCCGGCCGAAACGCGATGCGAACTCGGCCTCGGTCTCCGCGATCACGGTCTTCGCGTCGCGCATCGAGCGTTCGATGTCCCAGCGGAAGCGGTAATAGTCCTTCGGCCCGGTCATCGGCCCGTAGCCCATCGGGTTGTCGACGTCGATGGCGTGCGTGAGGTGGTGCGGCGGGATGAAGTCCCCGACCTCGACGGTTTCGAGGGACTGCATGATGTGCGAGAGCGAGAAGCCGTCGAGGTTAACCATCGTCGGCAGAATGACGCGCTCGTCCTCCGCGATTCTGAAGGCCATGAGGGTGGCGTCGTAGGCCTCCTGCACGGTCCCGACGAAGACCTGGAGCCAGCCGGTGTCCCGCTGCGAGAAGGCGTCGGTGTGCTCGGCCCAGATGTTCCAGCCCGGCCCGAGGGACCGGTTCACGTTCGCCATCACGATGGGCAGGCGGGCGCCGGCCGCCCAGTGGAGCATCTCGTGCATGTACAGCAGGCCGTGGGAACTCGTGGCGGTGAAGGTCCGCACCCCCGCGACCGCTGCGCCGATGCAGGCGGCCATCGCCGAGTGCTCGCTCTCCACCGGGATGTACTCGGTCTCGATCTCCTTCGCGGCGACGTAGTTCGCGATCTGCTCGATGATCTCGGTCTGGGGGGTGATCGGGTACGCGGCGACGACGGCGGGCTTCGCCTGTTTTACCGCCGCGGCGACGGCCTTGTTGCCGGTTGAGATCGTCAGCATATCCCTTCCTCCTCCTTTCTGATCCGGTCGATGTTTCGCTCGACCGCCTGCTGGAGTTCGGCGACGATCGCCGGGGTCGCGGTCTTGAAGCGTCCCTGCGCCCCGATGTATTCGTCGATCGGCTGCGGTTTTTTCATGGCGGTCTTCGACGGGCCCGAGACCGAGAGGGTTCCGTACTCCCGCTCCCAGAGCACCCACATGCCGGTCTTCACGGCGAGTTTGCCGATCTCGATCGTCTTTTCGGAGTCATAGCGCCAGCCCGGCGGGCACGGCGCCATGATGTGGATGAACTTCGGGCCCCTGATGGAGAGGGCCTTTTTCACCTTCCTGTACAGGTCCAGCGGGTAGGCGCTCGACGCCGTCGCCATATACGGGGGGTTGTGGGCGGCGACGATCAGATCGAGATCTTTTTTGAACTCGCTCTTTCCGACCGGCGTCGTCGTGGTCAGCGCCCCGAGCGGCGTCGCACCGGAGCGCTGCATGCCGGTGTTCCCGTAGGCTTCGTTGTCGTAGCAGATGTACAGGAAGTCGGTGCCCCGCTCGAAGGCGCCGGAGAGTGACTGGATGCCGATGTCGACCGTGCCGCCGTCGCCTGCATAGACGATGACGTTCGTCTGTTTCCCCTCGCTCCTGAACGCTTTGCTCATGCCTGATGCGCATGCGGCGGCCGCTGCGAAGGCGATATTGTACACGGGCACGTTGAACGAGGTGTTCGGGTACATCCCCTGGATCACGCTCGTGCAGCAGGCCGGGATGACCAGGACCGTGTCCGGCCCTGCGGCCTTCAGCACGTAGCGGAGGCAGAGCGACGAACTGCACCCCGCGCACGCGGCCGTGCACGGTTTGAGGTATTCCTCTTTCGGAATTTCTGAAATGCTGCTCAACTCCTCATCTCGTTAAAATAATCATTATCGATCATTACATTTGTCGACAGGCTCTTCTAGGTTACGATGCGGGTCCTGATGACCCGGCCCTGTTGGTCCGGACGCCCGGGCGTTCGGGCACGCACCGGTGAAACCGGGCATGCAGGTCGGCCGGCTCCACCTATTCTCACGGATCGGTCCGGGAAGGCGCATCACCGAGATCCCGGATAAAAAAATGGGAGCGTGAAAAAAGATCTGTTGCGCCACGCAAGAACCCGGCCGGCATCGCTGCTAACGGCGAGAAATCAGTCCCGTACGATTTTCCTCCTCCCCGGAGAGGTCCGCGCTCAACCGGCACAGGGTCAGGTTCACGCGTTCTTTCAGCCCGAACTCCCGCCGCCTGGCGTCGAGGGCATACGCCGCCTTCGGCGAGGGAGCGAGCGGGGCGAAGGAGAACCCGTACCCGACGCGGCTGAGGATCAGCCCTTCGGGCCCGGCCGCAGGCACCCGCCGCTCCCCCGAACGATCGAGGAGGGCCCGGATATCCGCACGGTCCATCTCCCCCCGGCCGACCGCCGCAAGGGTCCATGCCATGCACCGCACCATGTTCCAGAGAAAACTCTCCGCGGTCACTTCGAAGACGAGAAAACCGTCCTCCTCGCGGACGCCGGCCGCGATCACCCGCCTGATCGGACTGCGCTCGCTCCGCCTGGAGAACAGCGTGAAGTCGTGTTCACCGACAAACTCCTGTGCAGCTGCGTCCATCGCCCTGGCGTCACCCTGATCCCCGGAAAAATAGTACAGGTAGGTCCGCGACCGCGCCTCTTTTCTCGGGTTGAACAGGTCGTGGACACTCGCCCAGCCGGCGGTCCAGATATCACCGGGAAGTTCGAACCTCAGGGCGGCCACCGCCCGCTCCGGCTCGTCGGTCGAGAAGGCGCAGACCTGTCCGACGGCATGAACCCCCCGATCGGTCCGGCCTGCAAAGGCGAAACGGGCCGATTTCCAGTCGTCGAAGAGTCCGATCCGGCGGCAGGCGGCGATCACCTCGCCCTCGACCGTCCGAACGTCCGCCTGGAGCTGCGACCCGAAAAACGCGTCGCCATAGTAGCCGAGCCGGAACGCCAGCCTCATCTCAGTATCCGCGCCTGTACGCGTTTCCAGGAACTCTTCAGCGACTGCCTGGTGTACGACCTGATGGGCGTCATCTGCCCGCCGGCCGAGGTCCGCCCGTCCCTGATCGCCTGGAGGATCGCCGCCGCATCCGGCTCCGCATCGACCAGGGTGTACCCGTAGCCGACGAAACGGGCGTGGTGTGCATCGCTCCCTCCGACACCGGGCTTCCCGATCTTGCGGGCGAAGAGTGCGGCCTTCCGGTTCGCCGTGCCGGTGATGTACCGGCTGTTGAAGACCTCGATGGCGTCGACCCGGGAGAGCCCGGCCTTCAACTTCCGCCCGACGCCGTGCCGCCACATGTGGAAGGGATGGGGCAGGATGAGGACGGCGCCCTCGGCCCGCGCCCTGGTCACCGCCTCGAAAAAGTCCAGGCCTTTCGGGAAGGCCCTGGTAACGCCGAGCGCAAGGAGGTGCCCCTGTTTCGTTGAGATCTCGGTCCCCGGTATGACGATGACCCTGCTCTTGCAGGCGAGGGCGCGCAGGGCCCCATCCGTGGTGTCGTGATCGGTGATCGCAATCGCGTCGAGACCGATCGCTTCGGCTCTTCTGAGCACTTCCTCGACGGTACTCTCCCCGTCTCGGGAGAACGAGGTGTGAATATGGAGATCGCACCGCAACATTCTGGATAGATATTCGGTATCCGGAGGAGAAGAGGTTGACGGATCCTGATGTGTCGGCCCAGGTCCGATACGGTTAAATCGTCGGGGCGGGACGGCGTTTTTCATTCCGGCACGGCGATCTCCGGCCGAACGGATCAGGCCGGCCTCTCGAAACGTTGACCAGATCGATCCTATCCGCCCGCCGGAACGCGTCTTTGCGGATCGCCGGACCATCGGCATCCCCAAGACTTATTGCCCTCACCGGTGAAGGAAGATGCATGCGGATCCTCCTCCCCACAGGCTCCATGACCGCAGATATCGTCAAAAAGGCCGCTGAAGGCCATGATGCCGAGGTGGTGGTGGTCGGCGAGATCGCCGCCTTTCTGACGCCGGCCGATCTGAAGAACCTGATCTCGGCCGGAGCGTACGACATGGCGATCGTCTCGGGAATGTCGACGGCCTCGTTCGCCTCTGTCGAGGAGGCGACGGGCGTGCCGGTCTACCTGGGCCCCAGACACGCCGCCGACCTCGGCACGGTCCTCGGGCTCGCCGGGAAGGTGCCGCTCTCCAGAACGATCCCGGCCGACGAACTTTTCGCTGCCGAACGGCGCGAAGCGGCGCTGAAACATCTTTCCGAGATCGAAGATCAGGCCGGGCCGGACTGCATGATCAGGGGGGTGAAGATCGGGGGCGGATCCAGGATGAAGGTGCTCGCCGAGATCATGGACGCACACCGCCACCCGGCCCTGCGGGAGACGGTCGAGGACTATTTCAGGCGGGGCGCCGACATCGTCGACCTCGGCTTCGGCTTCGACGCCGCACCAGAGGACGTGCGCCGGTGTTTTGCGGCGCTCGACGGGATCGATCGGCCTCTTGCGGCAGACACCCAGGACCCGGCCCTGATCCGCGCCGCACTCTGCCGGGCCGACCTGATCCTCTCCCTCCACGAGGGCAACATCCCCGCGGTCGGCGGCGAGCTGGCGGCGGCCGGCGCTGCGGCGGTGATCGTGCCGGGCGAGGCCGGGCTCGACGCAAATCTCAGGGAGGCGGGCGAGGCCGGCATCGCCGCCCTGATCGCCGACCCCCTCCTCCAGCCGGCAGGATCGGGCTTCGTCTCCTCCCTGGGGAATTTTACCGGTGTCGACCGCCCACTCTTTTTCGGGGCAGGAAACGTCGTCGAACTCCTGGATGCCGATTCGGTCGGTGCGAACGCCCTTCTTGCCGCCTGCGCCCGCGAGGTCGGGGCGGCGGTGATCTTTACGAGCGAGCACTCGGACAAGACGAAGGGCTCGGTCGCCGAGATGCGGCGGGCGACCGAGATGATGGCCGTGCTGGGCGGCCACCCGTATCCAAAGGACCTCGGGATCGATCTCTTCGTGCTCAAGGAAAAGCGTCGCCGCCGCGAGCCTGGCCCTGAAGGAGAGCGGATCGATGCCGGACCGGCCCCTGAGGATTTCTGTCCCGATCCCGCGGGAAATGTCAGGATCGCGACCGAAGACGGCCGGATCCTCGCCGGCCACCAGGGGAAGGTCTACGCAGGCCGGACCGCAGCCGATCTCGCTGCGGCGCTCGTCCGGAACGGCTGCGTCTCCCGCCTCGATCATGCGGCGTATCTGGGCCGGGAGCTCGCCCGCGCCGAGACGGCCGTCCTGCTCGGCCGGAGTTACGTGCAGGACGGACCGTTCTGAATCGGCGTTGCGATACAATCATTCATTGCGCATGGGTCCCAACATGGATACATGATGAAGGTCAGGGGCATTTCCGCCGATCTCCTCTCCCTCCTCCTCAGGCTCGGGGCAGAAAACCACCCGTACGAGTTTGCGGCGATCCTCAGGGAGGAAGGCGGCGTCATCAGCGAGATCGACCTGGTCCCGGGGACGACGAGCAACGAAGAGAGTGCAAACGTCTTCATCGACATGCTCCCCCTCGGCACCCACAACGCCGGAAGCGCGCACTCGCACCCGAACGGCGTGCTGTGGCCCTCCGACGCCGACCTCTCCTTTTTTCCCCGCACCGGCCGGTACCACCTGATCATCGGTGCGCCGTACGGCCCCGACGACTGGGCCTGCTTTACGGCCGACGGCAAACCGCACGACCTCGAGGTGATCGAGTGACGCGCGTCGTCGCCACCGGCACCTTCGATCTCCTCCACCCCGGCCATCTCTTCTATCTCGAAGAATCGAAGAAGCTCGGCGACGAACTCCATGTGATCGTGGCGCGGGACGCAAACGTCCGTCACAAACCCAGGCCGGTCGTCCCGGAGGACCAGCGCCTTGCGATGGTGGCGGCGCTCAAACCCGTGGACCACGCCCGTCTTGGAGACAGCACCGACATCTTCACGCCGATCCGGGAGATCGACCCGGACGTGATCACCCTGGGCTTCAATCAATTTTTCAGGGAGGACGACCTGCGGCGCGCACTCCGGGAACGCGGGCTTCGTGCCGGGGTGGTCAGGATCGGCAGTTACAACGGACCTCTGTCGAGCTCCTCCGGGATCGCGGCGCGCGTGCTCGCCCTGCGCCGGCAGCCCTGACCGGTCCTGCCGTCTGCTGACGATGAAACTCTCCGCGATACGTTGCTTGATATGGCTGCGGTACCAAGAGTGAGCTGAGATGTTCGGATCCATGGACCAGCAGAACACCATATTCCACGCCGATCCCATCCTCGACCGGGCGATACGACTGGGCCTTCCGATAGGGCTCGCCCTCTGCTTCCTTCTCGGCCTGTACCTGACCAGGCCGTACTCCGAGTTTCTCCTGCTCGGCGGTCTCCTCGTCGCCTACCTCCTTCCGCCGGCCGGCAAGGAGTCGGTGATCCCGATCGGGATCGGCCTGGGCGAGCCCTGGTGGCTGATCGCATCAAGCACGCTCGTCATAGACCTCTGCTGTTCCCTCTTCATCGCCCTCAATCTCGACCTCACGCTCCGCATCCCGCTCCTCGGACCGTATATCGGGCGGGTCATGGAAGGCGGCCGGGCCTTCATCACGGCCCGCCCCTGGCTTGAACGCCTCTCTTTCGTCGGCCTCATTATCTTCGTGATCGTCCCGTTCCAGGGGTCGGGCGGAATAAACGCCACGATCCTGGGGCGCATCCTCGGGTTCGGCATCCCGGGCGCGGTGGGGTGCGTCTTCATCGGCAGCGCCATCAGTAGTTTCGGGATCGCGCTGGGCACCGGGACGGTCCTCACCCTCTTCAGCCGGAGCCCCACCCTCGGCGTCGGTGCGCTGGCGGCCGCCGCCCTGATCATCGGTGTCCTGGCACTCGTCTGGCGGCGCTACACACAGGATGCCGGCTCTTTGAAACAATGAAGAACCACGAGGTTCATAATATTCTTATTCCTCAGGCGCCCAGAGGGTGATCGGTGATCTGATAATGAAGCAGACAGCGGTGCTGATGTTGATCGTTCTCCTCCTCGTGAGCCCGGCATATGCGGCAGCGGCCGGCGAACAGGGCAGGAGCGACCGGATAGCGGACAGAAACGTCAGTGCCATCGGATACGATGGCGCTGCTCCCGATGTTGCGGACCGGCCGGCCCGCAACCTGACGGCTGAAAAAGAACAGAAAGAAGAACAGAAAGAGCTCCACGAACAACTGAAGGAGCAGATCAACCTGACGGGCGAGGTCGGGGCGGCCGGGCTCGGGAACCTCAGTCAGGCTGCACAGACGGCATGGAAAAATCAGAACGCCGTTCGTACCGCCGTCCAGACCTTCCTGTACCTCGACGAGATCGACGGGGGCATCGGGCAGAACGTCTCGGCGATCGCCCGACAGTACAACAACTCGGTCGCTACCAGGCTCCAGGCCGAGGAGCAGATCAATCAGAACACCGGGCTTCAGCGCATCTTCTTCGGCGGCGACACCGAAGCGGCCGAAACGATCCTGCAGAACCTCAACGACAGCACGGAACAGATCGTGGAGATGAAACGCCTCGTAGAGAACTGCACCTGCGACAACGAGACGCGGGCACTGCTGATGGAGCAGATCGGCGTGATGGAGCAGGAACAGGAACGGCTCAGGCTGCTTGCCGACGGGGAGATCTCGGACAACGGTCTCTTCGGGTGGATCTGGAAGTGAAGGGCCGGGTTTTCCACCCTGTTGAAACTCTTTTCAGCGGCGGCGGGGGGTTGCACCCTTCGATCCCCTCAGGATGGGGGGGGACACGGCAACCCCTCTCTTCCCGGGCCAGTTGAACCCACATGCATGCCCGACTCAACTGAGCCGGAAAAAAATAATTTCCTTTCCGTCAGGGGAAAGAAAGGGACACCTCGCGTTTCGCCAGGATATCGAGTCTGGTCGAATAGGTTCCCGCCGAATGGCCGGCGCCAGAAACGTCGCCGCGTCCCAGATCGCGCAGGAGGATTTCCCGGATCACCATGCTCGCATGCACCTGAATATAACTGCGCTGTTCATGCGTCCACCACCGGTGCACCGGGGCGGTGAAACTGCAGTAGGGGCAGGAATAGTCTGCGTCGAGATCCTCGTCAAAGGTATAGAGGCGGTTAGAGTTCAGTACGTTGAATGAGTTCAGGCGTGCTTTTGAGATGCGCTCGATTTCCTGTTCGTCCAGTTGCATCTTGAAAGTCCGTCCACAGGACGGGCAGGTCCTGGCAATAAACCCATCGTCATCAAAAGGAAACGGAATACGGATCGTAATGTCGCTCAAGGCTTGTTCACCCCGGGGATCTCCTCCCGGCAGCGTGGGACGGGATCCGGATTACCCCATTCAACAATGAATCCAGAAGCAATATATACCCTTCGGAATTATTGCAGAAATCACAAAAAATGGAGGAGCGATCCGCCTCGCGGTGGGGCCCCGGGGGTCCCGCCGCACCCGACATTCATTCCGCTCCCAGCGCCTCAACCGGGTTGAGATTTGCCGCCCGCAACGCCGGGTACACACCCGAAAGGATGCAGACCGCGATCCCGATGCCCATGCCGACAGGCACATACAACAGCGTCTGCGGCGCAAAGAAAAAGGAGGTTTCGTGGAACATGAACGAAACGAGAGCGTATCCTCCGATAAAACTCACCAGAGCGCCGACCAGCGAGCCTGCGAACCCGATAATCACCGCCTCGTACAGAAAGATCAGACTGATCTCGTGCTTTTGCACGCCGATGCTCCGCAGGATCCCGATCTCCCTGACCCGCTCAGAGACCGACATCAGCATCACGTTGAAGATGCTCACCGCCGCCACGATGAGGGATATTCCGCCTATCGCCATCACGAACAGGGAGATGCTCCCGAGCGCCTCGTTGATCGTGTCCAGGAAGGCGCGGGAGTCCCAGACCGTCACCGTATCCTCACGCCGGTTCATTTTGCTTTCGATATTTTCCTTCACCCGGTCGATGGCAGAGAGGTCCTCGACGATCACCTCGACCATGGTATAGCCTTTGTCGCCGTACATCGAGGTAAAGGCGCTCTCCGAGACGACGACGGCGTTGTCGGTCATCATCGTCCCGGAAAAGCCAGATTCTTTCAGGATGCCGACAACCCTGAGGCTCCGGCCCCCGTCCAGACCAAAGAAGATCCTGCTCCCGACACGCATATCGTACTCTTCTGCAAGGGCCGGCCCGACGAGGGCGCCCTCCCCGCCGCGGATGGACACGCCCCTGTCGACCTCGACGATATCCCCGATGTCTCCGGGATCGAGGCCGTAGATCGTCGCATACCCGTTTTTCGAGCCGACGGCGATCCGGTCCGAGCCCGACATCATGGGGATGACCGGATTCGTCCCGGCCGAGAGTTTGATGTCCCTGAGCTGCCGCCCGGTGATCCCTTCGTCGCTGCTCGATACCGTCTTCGGATAGATTACAAGGGTGTTCGCACCCTCAGAGAGCTGGGACGAGACAGAGAGTTGGAGGGTCGAGCCCAGCATGCCCATCGCCGTGATCGCCAGCACGCCGATCACGATCCCGGCGGCCGCAAGCACCGACCGCAGGAAGTGGAGCCTGACATTCCGCATCGCAAGGTCGAACAGGATCTTTGAAAAGATCATCGGGCAATTCTCCCGTCGCAGATGGTGATGATCCGATCGGCATATGCGGCAATTTTCCGGTCATGCGTGACCATCACGATCGTGCGTCCCCTGCGGTGGAGGCCGGCCAGAAGGTCCATGATCTGCGTGCCGGTCTTTGAGTCCAGGTTCCCGGTCGGCTCGTCGGCAAGCAGGATCTTCGGGTCGTTTGCAAGGGCCCGCGCGATCGCCACCCGCTGCTGCTGTCCGCCCGAGAGTTCTGGCGGCGTGTGGGTGATCACCTCGCCCTCAAGCCCGACCTGCCGCAGGAGCTCGATCGTCCTGCCCGAGAGCTCGCGTCGCCGGTGCTTCATGATCAGGGGGAGTTCGACGTTCTCGTACGCGGTGAGCAGGGGGATGAGGTTGAATTTCTGGAAGATGAATCCGATCGCATCCCTTCTGAGACAGGTGAGATCAAAATCGCTCATATTCTTGATGTCCTGCCCGTCGATGAGGAGGCGGCCCGATGTCGGGACGTCAAGGCAGCCGATCTGGTTGAGGAGCGTGGACTTGCCCGAACCCGACGCGCCCATGATCGCAACGAATTCCCCTTCTTCGATCGTAAAGGAGATACCGTTCAGTGCCGCCACGTCCCCTGCAAGGCGGGGATAGACCTT
The DNA here is from genome assembly GCA_030156225.1 of Methanofollis sp. Classification (GTDB taxonomy): domain Archaea; phylum Halobacteriota; class Methanomicrobia; order Methanomicrobiales; family Methanofollaceae; genus Methanofollis. The sequence continues at coordinate 13,903 of JASGMW010000002.1, read as the reverse complement.
CCTGACCTCTTCGAGTTCGATGACCGGTGTGCCCATGCGACTGTTACCTCCCTGAGTGCCAGGACGCCGGCAGACCCGGACCTGGAATGCCGCCCGGCAATCTGCCGGAAACGCGTTCTCATCGTTCTCCTCTTCAACTCTGATATACCTGACGTTCCGACGGCAGGGTAGATAGATATACCGCGCTGGAGAGTGTTGTGATGGATGTTTCTGCTCTGCCACCTGATCACGGGTATCATCATCGGGATTGTGATCGCGCGGGCTTCCCGGGACCGCCGGGCGATCCCGGCCTGTGCGTTCGGGGCCCTGCTCCCGGACATCGTCGACAAGCCTCTCGGCCATATTATTCTCGCCAGTTCCCTGGGCTACGGGAGGGTCTACTGCCATACTCTTCTTTTTCTTGCCATCGTCACCCTGATCGGGGCCTTTCTGCTCTGGCGGTACCGCAACGTCCTCGTGCTTGCGGCGGCGGCAGGGATCGCCTCTCACCAGGTCCTCGACGCCATGTGGCGGGAGCCCGTGAACTGGCTCTACCCCTTTCTCGGTCCCTTCACCCACAGCGGCGAGACCAGATCCTTTACCGAACTCGTCATGTCGGAGCTGGCAGAGCCCACCGAATGGATCCTCCTTGCCGCGGTCCTGCTCTTCGGCCTGATCGTCCTGTATCAGAGAAGGCGCGAGACGAAACCGGTATGGTTCGGCCCGGCGCTGGCGTGGGCGCTCCTCGTTCTCGGACCGGTCCTGCTGGGCACAGGGGCCCTGATCGCAGGCTGTGCCCTCCTGCATCAGCCCTGCCCGCTGACCGGCCTGCACAGTGTCGAGGACAACCTGTTTTGCGGTCTTGTAATCATGTTCTCCGGCGGTGCGGCACTCTATTACAGAAAAACAGAGTAGCAGAACGGTTGTTCTTCGGGCTCAGGGGGAGTTGAAACGATCCCGAAAAGCGCAAAACCTCCACCCGGTTGCACTGCTGGTTTCACGCGAAGATCGTGTACGCGATCGGCGATCCTGAAACGCTCCGTACCTTTGCGGCTTCGCGTGATCTTTCCCTGACAAATAGACTCAACAGAGTTCTGGAAAAACCCCCGGATTGATCTCTTTCCGGGGGGCTGCCGTCCCGAAGAGGAGGAGCAGGGAGGCCGACGTACCTTCCCGGACCAATCCGTATGAATGAGGGAAACTCCGGCGAGATGGAGAGGGAAGGCGACAGACTCGTACAGGGACATCAGAGGCAAATCGTCTCGACAAAAGCAGGGGTCTGCAGAGTCAAAAAAAAGAGGATTTTTCGGGGTTATCGCCGCTGCAGGTAGAAGTACACACCGACAGCGACAAGGATGATCACGATGATCACGAGGACCCAGAGCCACGGGAAGCCCTCCCCGCCTGAGGGCGTGGGGGTCGTCGTGGTCGTCGTGGTCGAGACTGTCGTGGCGGGGGTGACCGTCGTCGGCGGGGTCGTGGGCTCCTGCGTGACCGGAGTCTCCACAGCCGTGTCTGAGAAGAGCCCGAAGATGCTGAAGTGGCTGACCGAGGCGGTCACGGTGTGCTGCACCGCGTCGATCGTCGTCGGGACATGCTCCCAGACCTCGGTCAGCGGGTTGTACCACTTCACGACGAGCGTGTCGACCCTGCCGTCGGCCTTATCGAGCACCCTGGCCCACTGGTCGTTGTCCAGGGTGAAGGTCAGGTCGATCGCCGGGGAGAAGGTGGCGCCTGCCGGCGTGCACTTGACCGCATAGCCCATGAAGGTATAGGTCACACCGTCCGGGACGGCCGGCATTTCGTCAGACCCCAGATCAGAGATCGTGATCTCGCTGACCGGTTCGCCGTCTTCGTCAAGGGCGACGACGCCGGTCGGGATGTACAGATTCGCGATCTTCTCATCCGAATAGATGCGGTAGGGCTTGAGCACGCTGCCCCATGACGCGGTGAGGAGGGTGGCCGAACCGGTCGAGGTGGTGGTGGTCACCGAGCTGCCGCCGCCACCGCCGCCACCGTGTGAGGGCGAGGGAGCAGCGGTCACGGTGATCGTCTGTATCATGGAGTCATTGCCGAGCGGGCCGGTGACCGTCAGGTTCGCGGTATAGGTGCCGGCGGCGTAGGTGTGGGTCGCGTTCTGCGTGGTGGCGGTTGCGCCGTCGCCGAATGCCCAGAGCCGCGAGGTGATGTTGCCGGTCGAATAGTCGGTGAAGGTCACCGTCAGCGGGGCGGTGCCGCTCGTCGGGCTTGCGGTGAAGTTGGCCACCGGGGCATCGGGGTCGTGCACCCTGATCTGGTGGTGGCCATAGGCCTGGACCGTGCCGTCCTCGTCCTCGGCAAGGAGGTACACATGGTAGGTGCCGGAGAGCAGGCCGTCGGTCGAGACGCTGACGGTGGTGGTGTTCGAGGCGACGGCGTACGCGGCCGCGTCAGGGGTCGCATAGACATTGCCGATGAGTTTTTTCGTCGCCGGAATGTCGTTGTAGGTCAGGCTGGCGCTGATCATGTCCAGGTTCAGGACACTGGCGTCGATCCCGACCGTTGCGTCCCAGGTGGCATCCCTGACCACAACCGCCGCAACGCGGCGGGCCGGTGTCGGGAAGGAGGCGTCGAAGTCGGTGCCGCGGTCCACGAGCGCCGGGACGGTGCCGACTTCGTTCGTATCCATGACGGTGAACGGCATCCCGTCGATGAGACCGATGCGGTCGCCGTCCACGCTGATGGCGGCGAGGACATAGTCGCCGGCCGGGAAGGAGGGGTCGGCGAGATGCTGTGCGCTGAGCCGGTAGCCGGCGTCCAGGTCCACCTGGTTGGCGGAGAGCGCCAGGGTGTCCATGATCTTCCCGGAGGTCGCAACGGTCAGGGCGGCCCCGTCCGCGACCGGCTGGGAGAAGGTGCCGTCAGGGTTGACCTCGATCTTCGTGTACCCGCCGTCGATGAAGATCCAGGCGCTCTTCTGGATGAGATCGTTGTAATTGAGGTTGTCTTCGGCGGCCCTGCCCTCGTCGATCAGCTGAGCGAGGTAACTCTCGTTCGCTTCGAGGATCATGAGGTTCGCACCCTTGATGTCAGGTGCCTGCACCTCGAAGTCGAGGACGCTGCCGGGATCGTAGGTCCAGACGTTGTCGTAGGTGTCGGCACCGGTGTAGGTGGTGTTGGCGGTGTTGTCGACCGTCACGTAGGTGTCGCTTGTGACCTGACCGACGTGTGTGACCGAGCGTGCGATCGCGCCGAGCGCCGGGAAGGGCACGTCGCGGGCGTTGTAGAAGATGACCGAACCCTGCGCGGTGAGGTCGAACTGCCGCATCGCCGTCAGGTTCGTGTCGATGCCCGAGATCGTGCCCATGCGGGTGGAGTTCACCCAGGCCATGTAGTTGTAGTAGAGGTGGAAACTGCGTTTGGCGTAGTTGCCGGCGAGATCGTAGGCGCGGAACTCAAGGTCGCGGTTTCCAACGGTGATTGCTGTCGTAGTGGTCCCGGCGCGATTGGAATTAGTCCAGAGCACTGCGTCCGTCGCCGTGTCCACGAGGGAGACGTTGGCAAAGTTCAGGTCGGCGACGTCCCACGTCAGGGTCAGCGTTTCGCCGGCTTCGATGTAGCCGTCACCGTCGGTATCGGTGATGGCGAAGGCGCTGATCGTCGGCGGAACGGTGTCGAGGGTGAAGGACCAGTCGAGAGATTGAGTGCCGCCGGTGGTGTCGGTGCCGCCGGCGGTCACCGTCCAGGTGCCGTCCGCAAGCGCCGGAACCGAGGTGTTCTCTGCATAACCGCCGTCGAAGGTCACGCCGAGCGGGATGGTCGACGGCCCGGTGAGCGTCATCGTGACCGTCGACTGGTTCATCTGCTGGGTGAAGACCCGGATCACAGAGGGCTGCGCGTTGAGGTAGCCGGTCGGTTCTGGGTCAGAGAAGCCGACCGGAGAGACGGTGATGATCGCGTCATCCGAACCTGAGTTGCCGGCGGCGTCCGTTGCAGTGACGGCGACGCGCACATCCTCGTACGTCGGCCAGTCCACGTTCTCCGAGAACGTCCAGGTGTTGACGGCGGCGGCCGGCGTCAGCGGGAGGCCGAAGGTCTGAGTCTCACCCGAGGTGAGGCCGGTGAGCGTGACCGATGCAGTGCCCATGCCGCCGACGTCAGTGATCGTGCCGGCGACCGCGAAGGTCGAGGAGACCGTGCCCGACGTGGTGATGGTGACGACGGGGGGAACCTGATCGAGGGTGGAGAAGGTGCCGTTGACGACCGTCGTCGACGGGATAAGGTCATTGCCATCAATGGCATCGTCCAGAGTTATCAACGAGAGCGTCAGCGCAGTGGAGCTGCCGTCGTTTTTGAGGGCCTCCATCGGGATCTGGAAAAGCCAAGTATTTCCAGTCGGAATACCGGTAGTGCTGGTAATAACACCTATGGTAATCGGGCTGTCCAACTGGTTGTATGCAGGGGTACCGAACGCTGTGTTGGACACCACATCACGCGCAGCGGCGACGGTCTGATCATATGTCAGATCAAATGTCAGGGACCCTGCAGGCGGGTCGAACGTATTGTTCAGATAGATCTCTACAGTTCCATTATTCCCCTGTTTAATGTCCAGCGCATTGTTGGCAGAAAACGTGCCGCTCCCTGCGGCACTAGCTGCCCCGATGCAAATGGCAAAAATCAAAAGGGCTGATAAAGTGAGGTGAAGCAACTTCATAATGATCTCATCCACCCATTTAAGTATCATTTGTTATTAATCATTCGATACATTGCACAGATAGCCATCAGTGCAAGCACGGCAACAAACGGTGATAAAGCCGCTTTTGTTTCTGTCGGCTGATCGACAGGCACAGACCCATTTACAGATTTGTCAACAGCAGTTGTTGTAGTTACCATGTTCTCTTCAGTTGCGGGAACGCCTGTCACCGACACGGTGGTCTCGCCGGCTTCCTCTGTCAGGGTTGTCACGGTGGATGTGGTGGTAGACGTCCCCCCACTCGATGATCCGGACTGGCCCCCGCCGGAGGACGCCGTTGTCGTGGATGCCGTGGTTTCAACCGTCACATCTTCGTCGGGTGTCGGGATGGTGCCTGTGAAGGTCGGATTCGAATATGAAATCGGATCACCGTTTGCATTGGCCAGGTCGATGACCGAGATGCTGACAGATCCGTTTCCTTCGGTCTGAACGTCGGCAACGGCGACATCGCCAGTGGGTCCGGGAATTTCTCCGTTAATACCTCCGATAACCGTCATCTGTTTATCGTTTCTGATGTTCCTGTCAATCATGAATCCAGACAGACCACTGACCGACGTCACCGAGACGTCGCTCCCGTACTCAAGAACAACAGTAAATGCCCCGAGTCCGATGCTATCCTCAACACCTGCAACAACGAGTTGCGTGCTGTCAAGGCGGACCTCTGCAGCCGCCGCAATGCCGCAACATGAGAGTGCAACAAGCATGAGAAGTAAAAAAAAATTAAGGACTTTCATGGATACTCACTTCAGCGTATAATCATCGTTCCTCGCTTTTACCGCTTTCTGCAACACGTACATCGCATCGGTAGAGGTGATCTTGTGCTGGTCGCGATTGTGGACGTCGACGTAGTCGAAGGTGTTGAGACTGGTCCTGGCTCCAACCGCATACTGAAGGATGAACATGGCATCGGTCGAGGTAATCTTCCCGTCGACCTTTGCCTCTCCCCATACCGTTCCATCAAGTAATATCCCGATCTCATTCACACCGTCGGGCGCGTCGTAGATGATCAGGGTGGCATTCGTCGTTTTATACGGATTTAAGCCATCATACTCAAACGTCCCGTTCCTGATCTCGTATGCGCTCTGGTTCAGCACCACGCCGTTCAGCGTGACCACCGGGTCGTTCAGCATGAACCGCTCAGGGAACTCAAGGGCGATGCCCACGGCACCGCCATCGCCGATAACGGTGACGTTGTAGGTGGCGTTCTCGGCAAAGCCCGCCGAGAGTTCGCCAGGCACCGACGAGACGCCGCCGATCATACCGCTCCCCTGCGAGAGAATCAGCTGCGGCGTCGAGAGGTCGGTCGGCATCGTCACCGTGAGGTTGGCGACGCCGTTCGCCTCGACGCTCACATCGGTGCTGACGTTGATGTAGCCCTCCTTCGAGACCGAGAGCAGGTAGGTGCCGGCAAGCAGGTCCGCAAAGGTGTGGCTCGACGCCGTCTGGCTCTGGCCGTCGAGGACGATCGTCGCCTCGACCGGGCTGCCGTCCTCGTCGGCGACCTGCACCGAGACGTTGCCGCGGCCGGTGACGGTCAGGCTCTCGTCGGCAAGGGTGACGTTCTGTTCGTCATACAGGGGCCTGAACCTCAGCTGGAAGTCGAGAGTGCCCTCGTTGAGCGGGGTTGCGTCGAAGACGTAGGTGTAGGTCGAACCGCCGAGCCAGTGGTCCGGCTCGATGAAGATCGATCTCGCATCGTCGCTGGCCGAACTGTTCAGCAGCTCGTACGAGACCGGCGCGCCGTTCTCGGTGATGGTGCCGTTCGCAAAGGAGAAGCCCTCGATCGGGATCTCGATCAGCGGCGAAAGCACGTCTTCGCCGGAAACGACGCGGAGGGTCAGCTCGCCGGACTCGTTTGCGACGAGCGGGGACGGGTCGGAGGTCATGGCCACAGTCTCGAAGATCGCCTGCGGCGCATCCTCGCCGAGGAGGTCCATGTTTTCGGAGAGAACGAGCATATCAGGTGCCGAATCAGGCATGCCGCCACCGACCGCCTGGATGGTGCCGCTGTCCCTGATGGTGGCGTCGATCTCGTTGACCGGGGCGCGCTGCGCGTTCTCGACCGAGACCAGGATCGTGCCCGTGCCGCCCGATCTGGTCACGTCGACCTGGTGCTCCTTCACCGTCGAGTACGTCGAGATCGTGCGTTTCAGCGCACCGTCCGCCATCATCGCCGCCATCTGGCCGGCGTTGAGGGTGTACTTCGCCTGCGGGTGCGCGGCGTCCACCGTCAGGGTGCAGATCGGCGTGCCGTCGATGGAGACATCGACCGTGCCGGTGCTGATCTCGGTCGGCTGGCAGTGGATCAGGGCGTCGATCGCCGCCTGGGTCGCCCAGGTGTAGCCCCAGCTGCCGCCTGACTCGTACTGGTTGATCAGCCAGTTCACGCCGTTCGGGATCGTGGCGTTCTCTGCGGTGACGCCGGTGGCGTTCAGCGCGAGCACGGCGTAGGCGGTGCTCTCGCTGACCCGGCCGCGGTCGTAATAGCCGTAGTACGAGTCGGCGTTCCAGTGACCGTCGGCGTCCTGGCTGGCAACGAGCCAGGCGGCGGCATCGGCCTTTGCGTCGTCGATCCGGGCCTGCGTCACGTCGGCCGAGGGCGTCCCGTAGGCTTCGAGACCCCAGAGGCCCAGTGCCGTGGCCATCGCCATGTCGCTGCTGCCGCCCCAGTGTCCGTCTGCGGCCTGGGTCTCGACGAAGTACCTGGTGGCGTTCTGCATGTTCTCCGTCATGTACGTCGCATAGGGCTCAGATACATTGCCCTGCGTCCTGATCATGTCGTGGATCAGCATCACGAACCCGGTGTTCGAGGTCGGGGTCCAGGCATGGCAGACGCCGGCGCTCCAGGTCCAGGTGCCGCTCGACGGATCGTCCGGGTGCTCGTGGAACCACTCGACGAGTTTCTCGAAGTTGACGGTGTTCAGGGCGACCGAATCGCCGGTGCTGATTTTTTCGGTCAGCAGACGGTTCAGGTCTTCGTCCGATTCGTTCACCCGCGCAAGCGTGTAGGCGGCGTACGAACTCGAAGAGGATTCCGATGCGCCATAGCCCCAGAGGCTCCACCCGCCGTCAGGGTGCTGGCCGCGCAGGGCGCCGTTCACCAGGACGCCGATGCCTCTGTCCACCGATTGGTTGGCCTGCTCGCGGATCGAGGCGTAGTCGGCCGGCCGGTCAGCCGGACGGTCGAGATAGTAGTTCTTCACGTTCAGCGAGGCGAGCATCTGCGACGTGGTCTGCTCGACACAGCCGTACGGATAGCGGACGAGATACCCGAGGCCCGTCAGGGTGCGGCCGCGGGCGCCCGACTGGGCGGTGATGGTGGTGACGTTATCATAGGTGTTGTTGGTGTGGAGGGTGTTGTAGGTCAGAGTGCCGGGTGCGCTCGTCGAGTCGACCGACGTGACCCGCACCGACGGGATCCAGATTTCGACATCCCGGGTCGCGGTCTTCGAGACCGTCCTGCCGTTCGCCGAGGCCGTCAGGTTGAACGAATCGGCCGCAAGGGTGCCGGGACTGGAGGCTTTCATCTGGTACGAGACATAGTTCCAGGATCCGCCGCTCATCCACCGGGTGGTGTTGGCGCTGCCGTAGACCTCGACGCCGTCCGGGACAGAGAGATTCAGCCGGACGTTTCCGCTCTCGCTCGGTCTGACATACCATGCCGTGGAGAACCAGTCCCCCACCGCGACGCGGGAATACCCGTAGACATAGTGATAAAATTCAAGCGTGTAGGGCCGTGCCGTCACCCGGCGCGTCGCCGTCGCCGTCCCGACCACCGGCAGACTGGTGTCCGAGGTCACCGTGACGTTGAGGGTGTAGGTGCCGGCCGCCGCCGGGGTCCATGCGGTCCGCAGGACGCGCTGGCCGTATGCCGGAAGCACAACCCCGCTCTGCCCGGTGGTGTTGACGATCGAGCCGTCAGGGGCATAGATGGTGGCGTTGATCGTCAGCGCCGAGGTCGGGACGCGGCGCTGGTTCGTCACCGTGAAGGCGGCGACAGTCGAGGCGCCCTCAGAAACGGTCGCACTCGCCGTGCCGACGCTGGCCGTAATGCGGTTGACCCGCTGCGTGGTGACGGTGGCGTTCGCAATCGAGTCCACCGGGATGTCGTCGCCGCTCGTCGAGTTCAGGAAACCGTAGTTGTTCACCACGAGAGAGACCGGCGTCGATGCGCCGGTGTCGTCGACGGCCCGCAGGCGCACCGTAAAGAGATCGGCGCTGCCCGCGACGCCGCCGAGGGTGGCGTTCACCGCCGCGACGCGGATACGTCCGCTCTGGCGGTAGACGGCGCTGTTGTTCACATGACCCGAGAAGAGCGGGCCGATCGTAACGTTCCCGGCTTCGGTGTCGAGGGCGACCACCGACGGATCCCAGCGCAGGTCGATGTCGAACCCGCCGAGGTTCTCGACGTTCTGGACGCCGACGGTCAGTTCGGCGGTATTGCCGTACGCCAGGGTGACATTCTGCGGCATGACCACGATGTCGGCCGCGGATGCCGAAAGAGTCAGGGTGAGGAGGAAGATCCCCACCATCAGGATGTTTCGTGTTTTCATCTGCAAATCACCTCACCGAATCCTGAAGTAGGGATCCCTCAGATCCGCATTCTTCTGGGCGATGAACATCGCATCACCGACATCGATCGCACGGTTCTCGTGGACGTCCGTCCGGAGGAAGTCCGTCGATCCGGCGGCCGGTTTCGCCGTCAGCCCGACAACCTGCTTGAGCACGCGGAGGGTGTCGGCCTGGTCGACCTTCCCGTCGCCGTTCGCATCGCCGTACAGCAGCAGGACGGCGCTGCCGTCCGTCACCTCGACCGGGATGGCGTACTCGTCTGCGTCCCAGAGCAGGGCGTCAAGCCCGAAGGCCGTCCCGGCCCCGCTCGAACCGGTCGCCGAGAGATGGATCGTGGCAACGGTCACGTTGCCGGAGACGCCGGTCGTTGTTCCTCCGTTGAAGACGGCCGTGCCGGACATGATATTCTTGGCGGTCAGCGGAATCGCGTCGCCGGTCACGTCCGTGACCGTGACGGCCGCCGGGTCGAAGGTGAAGGTCATCTGGTAGGCTGCAAGGTTCTCCGCGCCGTGCACCACGACCGGCAGGTCATAGGTCGTGCCGGGCACGAGCACCAGATCCTGCGGGAGGGCGGTCGTCGTCGTCGGGTGGAGGTAGCAGTGGACCGTCCTGTTCGCCTTGTTGTTCGCGAACGTCGTCTCGTAATCGGTGGCGCCGTCCTGATTCACCGCAAGGGCGAAGGTATAGACGCCGGGGTCGACGAGGAGGGTCTGGTTCCGCCATACCGTGCAGGACTCGTTGGCGCCGAGCGCCGGGACGGCGATCGTCTCGTCGGCCGCGCCGGTAGTCGAGTAGACCATCGTGGTGGCGACAGCCGGCACCTCGCCCTGATTGGTTACCGTGAGAGCGATCGGTGTGGCGGTGCCGCTCTGGACCACCACCGACGGGACAGAGATCTCAGCCGCCAGATCGGGTGCGGTGATCCGCACCGGATAGAGGACGTTGTTGTTTGCGTACGAGATCTCGTCGATCGTCCGGCCCGGGTTGACGGTGACGTTCACGTGCACGTCCACCGGCAGGTGATAGTCGCCGGTGTCGATGCCGTAGTCAGAGGCATCGGCCGAGACACTTGTGTGCAGGACCTGTTTCGTCTCGTCGATAGCGATGCTGCCGCCATAGGTGGTGGACTGATCCTGGCCCCCGACCGATGCCCTGAGCACGATATCTGTATCGGTGTGGATGAAGTCGTCGGTGCCCTGGTTCGTGACATAGAGATAGAGGTCGTTGACCGCGATCGAATCATCGCGGTTCAGCTTCACCACGTGCGGGGCGGTGACCGAGGGTACGAAGTCGGGCAGGGCCGCGGCGGTGAGCTGGAAGGCGCCGTCATATGACCACAGGTCGGCCTTGATCACCTCGTCGCCCCTGTAACAGGCCACCCGGTAAGGCACGTAGTCGGAATAGCCAAGCATGTTCCTTTCATACATCATCGCCGACGACGGGGCGCGGAAGGTCAGCGTGACCCGGCCGTTCGCATCGGTATACCCGGTCAGCACCTCTGAGTACGGGTCAGGATAGTTCTCTGCCATGTGCTCGATGTTGAGCGGGCGGACGTCGTCGCCACCTGCGCCATAATAATCGATCGGGGCGGCGCCGCCGAGGAAGAACCCGACCTTGGCGTTGCTGATCGGGTTGCCGTCGCTGTCGGTGACGGTGAAGGTGACCGGCACGGTCTCGCCGACCAGCACGTCGGGTTTCACCGTGTAATCGACGTTCGCCTCAGGCACGCTGAACATCCAATACATCGACCAGAACGACGTGCTTTCAGGATTCAGAATGCCTGCGGACGCCTGGTACGTTCCGTTCTGCGAGGGCGTGATATTCACCGTCCATGTGCCGGTATAGGCAAGGGTATCGGCAAACTCGGTCCCGACCATCATCCAGTTGACATACGGACTTGCGGTAAACACCCCGTGTTCGAGAATCGGAGTGTCGTCGGGCCCGTACGAGTGGAGCGACACCAGATACGAGCCGCCGCCCTGATAGTCGACATCCATCCACCTGCTCTCGACATCAGGGCTGATCGTCACGAGGGCGGCGGCCGCCTGCTGTTCGCCGGTAAGAATACCCGGATAAACCCGGCTGTACTGGTACGAATCGAACGGCAGGTAATCCTGGACACCGCCATACATGCTGATGCCGTCGGTGATCAGGATCAGATCCTCCGAGGTCTGCCCTGCGACGTCGAGCGTGAAGGTGCAGGTGCCGTCGGCGCCGGTCGTGTTCGTCAGGACGCCGTCCCGGGTGTAGAGCCTGACCGTCTTCCCGGCGTCATAGGTCCCCGCCCCGGTGGTGCCGTTGCAGGTGAACACCCGGGCGGTGAGTGTGGCCAGATCGGCAGGCACCGGGCGGTATTCGGTCTGGTTCCAGGTCGCCGGCCAGGCATAGTCGGAGATGCCGATATAAGTGCTGTCGGCAGTATTGAGGACGGCCGGCACCGTCGGCGTCACCCGGTGAAGGGTCCACGGCGACATCGAACCATAGACCACCGAGACCATGAACGAGTCGTAGGAACCGTAGAATTCATCCGGATCCACGAACTTGACGACCGCCACATAGCAGTCCTCAGGCATCGTGAAGTTGTAGACGCCGATGCCGTTTTTCACCTGCACGGTCCCGACGATCTCTTCGGGCGTCATGCCGCCCGCTGCCTCAAGAAGAGCGGCGCCGTCGACAGGCATGCCGGCGGCGAGCGGGCCTCCGACCTCGGACGGGAGCGAGAGAATCTCCGTCTCGGTGAAGGCGGTCACGTACACGTCGTAGTCCTTCGAGGTGATCGTGCCGCCGGTGCCGTGGGGCCCGGCCACCTGCAGGGCGATGTCGATCGAACCGCCGGGCGGGCAGATCGCCAGTTTCGGCGAGGATATCCCTTCATAATAGACCTCATATGAAAACGAGACGTAGCCAGCGGACCGGCCGTCGATCGTGACAGGGATCCATTCGTACTGGCTTACGTTGAAGCCTGCGAAGTTGACCGTTGCCGTGACCACGCCGTCTGTCGGCGTCAGGGTCCCGTCAAAGAACGTGGTCGTGTAATTCGTCACCACCAGCCTGACGTCACCGGTGTAGGCCGAGCCGTCGGTGTTGAGGAGCGGATAGCGGATCGTGACGGCGCCGTCAGGCGGAGCGATGAAATTCTGCGATTGGAAGAGCGGCGCGGGGTCGGCGGTGTTCGTCCCGCCGGACGGGACATAGTTGTAGTCGGTCAGCGTGCGGTCCTGCCAGGTCGTCCTGGCATAGAACCCGGTGCCTGCAGGGATGGCGGCGACGTCGATGGTGGCGGTCGCCATGCCGTCGGCATCGGTCACGCCCGTGGCGTTGAAGTAGACCGGGTTGTAGTAGGAATTATAATAATAGACCGAGAAGTCCACCGTCTCCCCTTCGATCGGGGCGCCGGCCGTCGCGTTCCAGCAGACGCCGAGCATCTTCACGGTGTCGGTGGAGGCGTCGTAGGACGGCCCGCCGAAGAGTTCGGTGAGAGAGGGCGAGACAGGCGTCCCGTGCAGACCGCCGGTCGCGTCGACCGCTGCGTATGCACTGATCCGGCCGGCGCCGTAGAGGTTGTTCTCCTCATAGGCCGTCACCGCCGTGCCGTCTTCTGTGATATGGACGGCGGTCTCCTTCAGAGCCTGCTTGATCTCAGCCGGGGTCAGGCTCTCGTTGCCCGCGAGCATGAGGGCGACGGTGCCGGCCACGCCCGGCGTGGCCATCGAGGTGCCGTCCATGACGGCGTACTGCCCGTTCGGATAGGCGGAAACGATGCCCACGCCAGGCGCCATCAGATCAGGCTTGACGTACGGGTTCGCCCGGTTCACCGGCCCGATCGAGCTGAAGTTCGCCCGGTAGTCCATGCAGTAGTCGGTGGCGCCGACCGTGATCACGTCTTCGGCCGTGCCGGGCGTGCCGACGGTGCCGGTGCCGTAGTAGCCGTCGTTTCCAGCCGCGACCACCGCCACCACGCCGAGGTCGGCGAGGTTGTTCAGTGTCAGGTCATAGGCGGTGTTACCGTCCGACTGGTAGGCCGCCGCAATCCGGGACTCGTCGACTGAGACCGTCTCGTTGCCGTTGTTGGTGATCTGGAGCGTCCAGATACCGTTCCAGTTCTCGCTGTTATCGGCGTACGGCGCCTTGAATGTTACCCGATAGGGGGAATATTCAAAACCGGCCCAGTCGACATAGCCTCCTGCGGCCGCCATGCCCGGAGCATACAGGGTCACCGAGAGATTGGCCGGTTCTGATTCATCATACTCATAGGACTCCGGGATCATATAGCCGCCGACGACGAACAGGGGCTCCAGGACTCCTGGGTCCTGGTCTGCGTCTAATCCCTTATAACCTACCTTACTCGCTGATACCTCAAGCGTCAGGTTGGCCGTCTCACCGGGCTCAAGCGAGAAAAACCGGTTCGTGTTCTCGTCCCAGCCATAGGACCCTGCACTGAGGGAGATCACGTCGGCCCCGTTCTCGACCGACCACTGGATGCCCTTGATGATGTCGCTGACCAGACCGGAGCCGTCTGCGTCCAGCACCTTCGCACTGATCAGGTCGGCCTCCGGCGCGACGCCCAGGACGACGTCGTACTCAGAGTTATAGGATGAGGCCGCCACCTCGCCGCCGGCT
>JASGMW010000049.1 GCA_030156225.1 Methanofollis sp. | reverse complement strand
ATCGGCAGCCGGGCGGTGAAGATCTTCACGGTCTCCGGCCATTTCATCGTGCCGCTGGTGAGTTTCCGCCGGGTCGCCACCGGGGAGGCGGCCTCGGCGTTGCTGCACCGGTTCCAGCGCGAGCGCTACGACGGCGGCATCCGGGCGGACCGTTCTGACTTCGAGACCGCCACCCGGATCTATGCGGCGATCAACGGCGATGCCGGCGGGCAGGAGACGAAGTTGACGAAGAACGAAGCGGCGGCGCTGGAAACGGTCGAGGCGATGGGCTGGAGCGTGTTCACGATCCGCATGCTCCAGGAGGCGCTCGGACTTTCATACCACCAGACTCGCAGGATCCTCCACGGGTATAACAACGGCGGCTCTTCCTACACAGGGCTGCTGGAGAAGTGCCCCGGCGGTCGGGTTCGTGGACACCACGATCTCCGAGGAGGTCGACGGCTATCTGGTCCGCCGGCGGGAGCACCATTATTCCTTCGACCTGTCGGCATATCGCCGGTGGAGTGGAGGTGCGCATGTCTGGCTCAACCCCGACCCAGATCCTGATCCTCCCGACGATGATGACACGTTTGCACCTGAGTTGCACCGAAGTTGCACTGAGAATGTGCAAAGCAGGGGGACGGAGGAACGGCCCCGGAGTACTTATTCTAAAGAGAGGAGAGATCTCTCTCTCCTATAGTACTAGATTGCACCAAAACCGGAGAGCACCCATCCCCCCTGATCGGTCAGGGTCTCCGGGTGAGGGTGGGTGCGATCGGTGTTCTGGTGCACATGACGATCATGATCCTGACGATATCGCCCGGATCGATAAACAGGGTCATAAAGTTTCCCGGTTTGGTGGCACGTTCAGAGTGCAACCCGGTGCAATCCAGTGCACACGTGCAAACAAGGTACTGCCGCTCCCCGGCGTCCTGGACCACCGGGAGTTCACGCGGGTGCGCACCGACCTGGGCCGCTGCGATGTGTGTGATGACGGGCGGGCGGTGTTCCGATCGGCCGACGGGCGGGTGAAACTCTGCGAGAAGTGCTATGGCCGGCTGGTACGGGCGTGGAACATGGGGAAGGGGGTGAGCAGCGGATGATCCCGCTCGACCTCACCAGACGCAGGCGGTGCTGGTGGTGGCCGGGAGGGGGGCGGGGTTTGGCAACCGGGTGATCGGGAACCTGTTCTGGGTGGCGTACGGGGTGATGACCGGGAACCCGTACGTGATGGTGATGTTTGCATTTTACCGGGCGTGAGGCGGTTGCGGGGGCGGTGAATGCGACCCGATGAGACCCGACCAGGCCCGGACCTCCCGGTCGACCTGCAGCGCACAAAAAAGTGTATCATATAACCCTGCGAACCGTACATGAACAACGATGGTCCACCGCCCCTGCCCCTCTCTATCCAGTAATTCGCACACACGTTGCCTGTTCCCGGTACTGGCAGGTCCGGGGGCATCGATGCGCACCTCCAGACCGGGTTCTCTCAGGAAGAACCGGCGGCGATGAAACAGGACAACACCTCTGTCGCCCTCCACTTCCCCCGTCCCACAACCTTCGAGACGAGTTATATGAGGCGGTATTCTTTAGATGGACATGGAGTTCCCTTCAGAGGATATGATCATCACACCATCGCCGGCAGTCTGGACGACATCACGCGACAGCAGGACGTTCAGAGACCTCTTCGCCCCCGTGCGACCGATGAAAATCTCTGAATCGAACGAAATCTCCCCGTTCACCGATCGATAGCGAAACAACGTCGGGAGAGAACACCGACATCTCCAAAAAAAGATTGCGGGGAGGGTATCCCCGGGAACGATCCGTCCCCTGTGCTCACGCCAGATAGTCGTCGGGCCGCGGGATCTGTTCCTTGAGCCCCTTCCTCTTCCGGATCGCCCTGACGACCTCGGGAAGAAGGCCCTGGGGCACAACCTCGAACCCGGCGAACTCGGTGGACCACATCGCGCGCCCCTCGGTCGCCGAGCGGAGGTCACCTGCGAACCCGAAGAGTTCGGCCACCGGCGCCTTGCCTGAAACGGTGATCGTGTCGCCCAGACTCTGCATGTCGAAGACCTGGCCGCGGCGGCCCTGGATCTGTCCGGTCGCAGCGCCCATCTGGTCCATTGGCACGGTGATCTGGATCTTCTGCATCGGTTCGAGGAGTGAGTCGCCGGCCAGCAGAATGCCGGCCTTCACCGCGGAACGGACCGCGGGGATCACCTGCGCCGGACCGCGGTGGATCGCGTCCTCGTGGAGTTTCACGTCCACGAGGCGGATCTTCAGGTTCTGGACCTGTTCCTCGGCGAGCGGCCCGCCTGCAAGGGCTTCGCGCCATCCTTCGAGAACGAGTTCCATCGTCTCGTTGAGGTACTGGATACCCTTGGTCATGTCGAAGAACATATTCGTCGCTTCGATGGCCCTGAGGTTCTTCGCCTCGTCCTTTTCGAGGCCGGCCTTCATCAGGGCTTCACGCCGCTCGAGTTCGGACATGTTCATCGTGATCTCGCCTTCCTTGATCATCCTGACCAGTTCCTCGGGCATCGGCTCGAGCTCGATATAGAACCTGTTGTGGCGGTTCGGGGACTTGCCCTCGACCGGGCCGGCCTTCCGGGTAGGCGTCTCGCGGTAGACGACGATCGGCGTGGAGGTGACGATCTCGACGCCCTTGTCGCGCTTGATACGGCCGGTGATGATCTCCAGATGAAGCTCGCCCATGCCGGAGATCAGGTGCTCGCCGGTCTCTTCGTTGATGGTCACGCGCACCGTCGGGTCTTCTTTTGCGACCTGCCGCAGCACGGTGACGAGCTTGGGGAGATCCTTCATGTTCTTCGCCTCGACGGCGACGGTCATGACCGGCTCGGAATAGTGCTGGAGGGATTCGAAGGGTGTCATCTCCATCAGGGAAGTGACGGTGGAGCCGACGATGGCGTCCCTGAGGCCGGTGACGGCGGCAATGTTGCCGGCGCAGAGGTTCTCGACCTCGATCCGCTCCGGGCCCATGAAGATGCCGACCTGCTGGAGGCGGTTGGACTTGCCGGCGGTGCCGGAGATATAGACCTCGTCGCCGCGGTGGAGGGTTCCCGAGAAGAGACGGCCGGTGGCGACCTCGCCCGCATGCGGGTCAAAGGAGATGTCGGTGACCATCATGGCGATCGGGCCGCTCGGATCGCAGCCGATCATCGCCCTGCCGACGTCGGATTCGTAGTCGCCGTGCCAGATGATGTGGACACGGCGGTCCTGCGCCTCGATCGGGTTGGGGAGGTGCTTGACCACCATGTCGAGGAGCACGGCGGCGAGCGGGCTCTTCTTCGCGAGCACCTTCATATCATCGGCGCGGCAGCGTTCGAAGACTTCCTGAAAGTTCACGCCCGATTTCTTCATGTAGGGCACGGAAACCGCCCAGTTGTACAGCGCCGAGCCGAATGCGACGGTGCCCTGTGCGGCGTCGAGTTTCCAGCCGTCGTTGTACATCTTCTCGTTCATGCCCTTGATCAACTTGTTCACCTTGTCGATCACGCGGCCGAGACGGATCTGCATCTCAGTCTGGTCGACCTTGATCTCGTTGATCAGCCGGTCCACCTTGTTGATGAAGAGCACGGGCCTGACGCCCTCCTTGAGGGCCTGGCGGAGCACCGTCTCGGTCTGGGGCATGGTGCCTTCGACGGCGTCCACAACGACGACCGCGCCGTCCACCGCGCGCATCGCACGGGTGACGTCGCCGCCGAAGTCCACGTGGCCCGGCGTGTCGATCATGTTGATGAGGTACTCCTCTCCGCCGTACTCGTGGACCATCGAGACGTTGGAGGCGTCGATGGTGATACCGCGGGCCTGCTCCTCTTCGTCGGAGTCCATGAAGAGCTGGCGGCCGGCGAGCTCCTCGGAGATCATGCCGGCGCCTGCGAGCAGATTGTCAGAAAGGGTGGTCTTGCCGTGGTCGATGTGTGCTACGATACCAATATTGCGGATCCGCTCGGGCTTGTCCATCAGCTCGGTGACCCGCTCTACCATCTTTTTTCTTCGTGTCATTGAAGTGCCTCAGGAAAAAAGGGATTTATCGTGCAGCCTTCGCAACACGCTCGCGTTCTTCTTTTTTGGAGACGGAGAAGCACTTCGCATCTCCCTTTGCGGCGGCGATCAGTTCGTCGGCAAGAACGTCGGAGGCGGCGCGCTTGCTCTTGTGGGAACCGTTGTGGACCGCCGTGGCGATGAACCCGAGGGCGGCATCGACCCGGCGCTGCGGGGCGGTGTCGACCGATTTTGGGACGTTGATGCCGCCGTATTTCAGGCGAACGGTCTCCTCGCGGGGGCCGGCGTTGGCGATCGCGTCGACGAGCACCTGCACCGGGTTCTTTTTCGTCTTCTGGTTGATCCTGTCGAACGCATCCTCGACGATCCTGATCGTAAGCTGCTTCTTGCCGGTGTTCTTCTCGGTCTGCATCAGTTTGTTGATCAGACGCTCGACGATGAGCATCTCGCTCTTTGCGAACTGCTGCTGCGAGAGCTTCCCGCAGGAGTGCGGGACGATCATGGAGGTGAGGTTCACGTATCTGATCAGGCCGGGGTCGGTGATCTGAGCCTCGGATATATCCCACTTATTGAACAGGAGCTGCTTTGCGCGGGTCTCCGGTTCTTCTGCCTGGACAGGCATCTCTGCTTCGGTCATCATCATCACCTGCGCGGTTTCTCCTTGCGGCCGAGCACCATTTCCTGGAGGCAGACATCGTTCACCTCGGTCACGCAGAAGCGGACCCCCGGGATATCTCCCTTGGAACGGCCGAGACGGCCGCCGATCCCCTCGATGGTGACTTCGTCGTGCTCGTCGATGAAATTGATCGCGCCGTCGCCGACCGCGAAAGCGGTGACCTGACGGCCGTTCTTGATCAACTGCACGCGCACGCACTTCCTGATGGCGGAGTTCGGCTGTTTTGCCTCGACGCCGACCTTCTCAAGGACAATGCCGCGGGCCTGCGGTGCGCCCTCCAGGGGGTCGGATTTGATATCGAGCATCAGTTCGCGGCGCGCATAGTTCACGTCGTTCCAACGCGTCTTGTTGGCGTCACGCTTCATCTTTCTGGCTGCAAATTTTCCCATTCCCATTGAATACCCTCTTTGTGTCGGATTACTGAATGTGGATACCCTTCACTGTGGTATAGTACCAGAGCGCGGAACGAATTTATATATTGTCCATCGTTCCGAAATCTGGTAGTATTCATGGGGTGCACTCTATAATAATCTTATATGCACGCCGGGCGAATAATGGAGTGATGGTTACCTGCATTTACAAAGAAACTACCTTTGACGCAAGCCACCGCCTCCTCCACTATGAGGGAAAGTGCAACCGTCTGCACGGCCACCGATGGCGGGTAGAGGTCTGGATCGCAGGTACTCCCGACGAACGGACCGGGATCCTCATCGACTTCAACTGCATCAGGGCGGTGACCGACCGGTTCGACCACCAGGTGATCCTCAACGAAGACGATCCCATGGTGCCCTGCATCCGCCGGTTTCACGAGGTGGTGACCACGGTCGGCGACCCGACGAGCGAGGCGCTCGCGGCGATCATCACGGATCTGCTCAACGAGGCGTGCATCAGGGAGGGGGCCGACGCCCGGGTGACGAAGGTCCGGGTCTGGGAGGCCCAGACCTGCTATGCGGAGATCGACTATGCAGATCAGTGAGATCTTCGGCTCCCTGCAGGGGGAAGGAAGGCACCAGGGCCGGCCGACGACGTTTGTTCGGCTGACGGGCTGCAACCTGCGATGCACCTGGTGCGACACGCCCGCATCGCGGGACGCCGGGGCCGGTGCGGCGATGACGGTGGATGCGGTCCTCGACCGGATCTGGCGGATGAAACGCCGCGCCGTCTGCATCACCGGCGGCGAGCCCCTTCTCCAGATGGGCGAGGTCGTCGAGATGTCACGCCGTCTTCACCGGATGGGGTACTCGGTCGAGATCGAGACGAACGGCACCGTCGATTTCAGGCCGGTCCAGCCTTTCGCCTCGATCTGCATGGACGTGAAGTGCCCGTCGTCGGGCCAGAAGAGCGATCTCGCCCTCCTCCAGCATACCCGCGACGCCGACAGTGTCAAGTTCGTCGTTGCGGGCGAAGAAGATCTCGCATTCGCAGAGAAGATCCTCACCCACTGCCCGGCCAGGGGCGAGATCTTCGTCTCGCCGGTCTACGGTGCGGACGAGCGGCAGATCGCCGCGTGGGTGCTTGAGGCCGACCTGTCGGTGCGGTTCCAGATCCAGCTCCACAGGTACCTGGAGATGAAATAGAGATGAAAGCAGTATGTCTTCTTTCGGGCGGGATGGACTCGACCACCCTCGCCTACATGGCAAAAGATCAGGGCTACGATATCCTCGCCCTCCACCTCAACTACGGCCAGCGGACCGAGGCGAAGGAGCGGGCGTGCGCACGGAAGATTGCAGGTCTCCTCGGCGCGGAGGAGTTCCTGGAACTCGACGTCGGGTATTTCTCGAAGTTCGGCAGGAGCGCCCTCACCGATCCGACGATCACGGTGGAGGACTATAAAGAAGGGGAAGAGGGCATCCCGAAGACCTACGTGCCGTTTCGGAACGCCAACCTGCTTTCGATGGCGGTCAGCTTCGCGGAGTCCCGCGACGCCGATGCAGTCTTCATCGGAGTGCAGTCCTCGGACTATTCGGGATATCCGGACTGCCGGGAAGAGTTCATTCAGGCCTTCCAGCGGGCGGTGGACCTCGGCACCGCCGCCGGCGGGACGATCAAACTGACGACGCCCTTCGTGCACATGAACAAGACGGAGATTGTGCGGCAGGGGCTTGCGCTTGGCGTGCCGTACGAGCACACCTGGTCCTGCTACACGCAGAACGAGGTGGCCTGCGGGGTCTGCGATTCGTGCCATTTCAGGCTCGAAGCCTTCCGGGCCGTCGGCATCGAGGACCCGATCCCGTACAGGGTGAGAGCGTGACCGAGATCTACCGCGGCCGGCGGCTCTCGGTGGAGCTGAACCGCTACACGATGCCGGACGGGAAGGAGAAGGAGCGCGTCGTGGTGAGGCCGGGGAACGCCGCGGCGATGCTCCCGATCGAGGGGGATCACTGCTATCTCGTCAGGCAGTACCGCTTCGCCGTCGGGGAGTGGATCTACGAGGCACCGGCCGGGACGCTCGAAGAGGGCGAGGAGCCGATCGAGACGGCGCGCCGGGAGATCATTGAGGAGTGCGGCCTCGCCGCCGGCAAGATGATCCCGCGGGGCTTTGTCTACACCACCCCGGGCTTCTCAGACGAGCGGGTGTACCTCTTCGAGGCCCGCGACCTCTCGCCGTCGTCCGCGTTCCCGCCTGACGACGACGAGCAGATCGAGGTCGTCAGGGTGCCGCTCGCCGATCTCGCCGCGATGTGCCGGGACGGCCGGATCTCCGATGCGAAGACGCTCGCCGTCGTCTTCAGGTGCCCGGGGTGATCCCATGCGCCTCCTCCCTCTTCTCCTTCTCGCCCTGCTCCTCTGCATCGCAGGGGCGGGGTGCACGACGGCCCCATCGGAGCCGACCTATGCGGTGGACGACGACGGCACACTCTCTCTCGACATCCCGGTGCCTGACTATTCAGAGACCGTGATCCAGACCGCCGGCAACGTCACCGTCTCGCGCCTGGTCCTCCACCGCGACGTCGACGTCGCCTGCCTGCTTGCGGCCCCGCCGTCGCCGAAGGCGGCGATCGTGTACGCGCCCGGGGCCGGAGTCGCAAAAGAGGCGCATCTGGAGAGGGCGATCCGCTATGCGGAGGCCGGCATCGCCTTCCTCGTCGTGGACGTGCGGGGCAACGGCGGCGAGACGCCGGGACACCCCCTTGATTTCTCTGCCGATTTCGCGGCGTTCGAGGAAGGGGAGTGGCCGCAGACCTATGCGATCGCCGCTGACATGGTCGCTGCGGAAAAAGTGCTGTCCGGGCGGTACGGCGTTCCGGTCCGGGCGATGGGCTCGTCGAACGGCGGCCGGTACGCCGAATACGCGGCCGCCGCGGACCCGGCGTTCGCGGGCTATGTCGGCGTCTCGACCTCGGGCTTCGACGTGGCGCGGAAGGACGACGAGGGGGATGCGCGACGGTTCCTCCTCTCGATCGATCCGGCCGTCTCGATCGCCTCGATCTCGCCGCGGCCCGTCCTGATCTTTCACGCTCCCGCCGACCCGGTCATCCCGTTCGCAGACGGCCGCGCCCTCTTCGAAGCGGCGGCCGAACCAAAGGAATTTTTCAGTTTCAATGGGACACACGGGGTCAACGACGAGGTGGACCGGCGCGTGATGGCCCGATGCGTCTGATTTATACGAATCTGCATCGAATACGTACTAGCTTTGAACACTGGTGAACGAGAGATGACCGAGATTGAGGAGATGGACCCGGCGAGGCTGCGCTACGAGTTCAAAAAGATGCTCGAGCGATTGGAGTCGAAACAGGGGAGCGGAACAGAGTTGATCTCTCTCTACATCCCCCCGGACAAACAGATCTACGATGTGACCGCCCAGCTGCGCGACGAGTTCGGCCAGTGCTCGAACATCAAGAGCAAACAGACGAGAACCAATGTCCAGAGCGCCATCTCCTCCATCCTCTCCAGGTTGAAGTACGTCAAGAAGCCGCCCGAGAACGGCATGGCCGTCTTCTGCGGCAGCATCCAGACGGTCGGCGACCGCACCGATCTCCAGTGCGAGATCGTCTATCCGCCCGAACCGCTCGGCCTCTATATGTACCGCTGCTCCTCGAACTTCGAACTCGAACCCCTCAAGGCGATGCTCGAAGAGAAGTACGTCTACGGCCTGCTGGTCATCGACCGGCGAGAGGCGTACTGGGGATTTCTGCGGGGCAACCGGATCGAGCCTGTCGGCGGGTCCACCTCCACGGTGCCGGGGAAGCAGCGCAAGGGCGGGCAGTCGTCGGCCCGGTTCCAGCGCCTGCGGCTCATCGCGATCAACGAGTTCTACAAGAAGGTCGGCGATCATTCGAGCGAGATCTTCCTTGCCGAGAAGGATTTCTTCGAGCGTTTCAAGGGGCTCCTGATCGGCGGCCCGTCGCCGACGAAGGAGGAGTTCGCGGAAGGCGGATACCTCCATCACGAGGTCCAGAAACGGCTCCTCGGCCTCTTCGATGTCGCCTATACGAACGAGAGCGGGCTTCCCGAACTGGTGGACGCCGCATCCGACGTGCTGAAGGGGATGGAGGTCGTCAAGGAAAAAGAGTTGATGAACCGGTTCCTGAAAGAACTCGTCAAGGACGACGGGCTTGCCTCGTACGGCGAGGAAAGCGTTCGCAAAAACCTCGAAACCGGATCCGTCGATATCCTGCTCCTCTCGGACCGGCTGCGCGAGTCCAGGCTTACGATCCGGTGCGGTGCCTGCGATTATGCGGAGGAGCGAACGATGAAGAGCGAATCGGGAAAAACGACCAGAAACCTCGACCTCGGGAACTGCCCGAAGTGCAGTTCCCCTCTCCAGATCGAGGAGGAGACCGACATCATCGACGAACTCACGACCTTCGCCGATTCGATCGGTGCGAAGGTCGAGATCATCTCAGACGATTTCGAAGAAGGGTCGGTGCTGTACTCCGCCTTCGGCGGGATCGCGGCGATCCTCAGATACAGGACGGGATACTGACATGTATTTCACAACATACCGGCAGATCGAAGCGGCCATTCTAGAGTGCACCGGCGAGGAGACGGCCGATCTCGGCGAGGGCGGCGAGCATGCGGATTTCGCCACACCGATCGCGTTCTCCCTTGCGAAGAAACAGCGGAAGGCCCCTGCGGCCATTGCGGCCGGACTGGCTGAAGCGCTCGGGGCGCGCCTGGCAGGGGCCGGGATCGCGGTCGAGGCGGCCGGACCGTACATCAACTTTCACGTGAACGATGAGTATGTCAAGAGCGCCGTTGCCGCGGCGCTCGAACCCGGGTTCGGCCGTCTTCCCGAGAGGGGCGAGCGGGTGATCCTGGAGCACACGAGCGCGAACCCGAACGGCCCCCTCCACGTCGGCCACATCAGGAACTCGATCATCGGCGATACCCTGGCGCGGGCGTTCAGGAAGGCGGGTTACCCCCTCGAAGTCCAGTATTACGTGAACGATATGGGCCGGCAGATCGCCATCGTCTCGTGGGGCTTCGACCACAACCCGCTGCCTGCGGAGGAGGGGGAGAAGCCCGACCACCACATCGCGCGGGTCTATGTGGCGGCGAATCGCGCGATCGAGGCCGACGGGACGATCACGGAGGAGGTCGACCGCCTGATGCAGCAGATCGAGGCCGGCGACCCGGAGACCGGGCGGAAGTTCCGCGAAGTCGTCTCCCGGTGTCTCGACGGCTTCAAACTGACGATGAAGCACCTCAACGTCGCCCACGATCGTTTCGTCTGGGAGTCGGATTTCGTCAGGAACGGCGACATGGAGCGGGTGATCGCAAAGATCGAGCGACTGCCCGAGGCGAGGCACGACGGCACCCTCTCCCTGGACCTCACGGCGTGCGGCTTCGAGAAGGATTACGTCATTCGCAGGAGCGACGGGACGTCGGTCTACGCCGCCCGCGACCTCGCGTACCACACCTGGAAGAGCCGGAACTTCGACCGCGCGATCGACGTGCTCGGGGCCGACCACAAGCTCATCGGCTCGCAGCTCCAGTGCACCCTGCGGCTCCTCGGCGAGAAGGCACCCGAGATCGTGATCTTCGAGTTCGTCTCCCTGCCCGAAGGCTCGATGTCGACCCGCGCCGGTACGTTCGTCTCTGCGGACGAGTTGATCGCCGAGGTGACGAACAAGGCCTTCGCCGAGGTATCTGAGCGCCGGCCAGAACTTTCCGGGGAGGAACGCAAGGGGATCGCCCGCGCGGTCGCCCTGGCCGCCATCAGATACGATATCGTGCGGGTCTCGCCGGAGAAATCGACGGTCTTCAACTGGGAAGAGGCGCTGGATTTCGAGCGGCAGAGCGGGCCGTATATCCAGTATTCCCACGCCCGGGCCTGCTCGATCCTGGAGAAGGCCGGGGCGTTCGAGTACGCCTTCGCGTTCTCAGACCCGCACGAGATCGCTCTCGCCAAACAGATCGCACGGTTCCCGGCGACGATCGACCGCGTCGTCAGCGAACTCCGCCCGCACCTGCTGGCGGTCTATGCCCGCGAGCTCGCTGACCTGTTCAACTCTTTCTACCGCTACGTGCCGGTGCTGAAGAGCGAGGGCGAGACACGCCTGAGCCGGCTGACCCTGGTCGCCGCGGCGCAGAAGACCCTGAAGGACGCTCTCGAAACGCTGGGTATCGATGCCATCCGCACCATGTGAGGAGGGACGGGTCGCCCTGCGAAAGCAGGGCTACCAGTTCGTCGCCCCGGACGCCACCGCGGCGGTCAAGCCGTGCATGTGGAACAAGCGGGCGCTCCGCGGCGGGGATATGTGCTACAAACACCAGTTTTACGGGATCGATAGCCACCGGTGCGTCCAGATGACGCCGACCCTGCGGTGCAACCAGCGCTGCCTGTTTTGCTGGCGCTCGTTCGAGCACGAGACGACGGAGGAGCGGTTCTGCACGCCCGAAGAGATAGCAGACGCCCTGCCGGTTCTCCAGAAAAAGGCGCTCTCCGGCTACAAGGTCTCGCAGTACGTCACGAAAGAGCGGTTCGCCGCGGCGCTGGAGCCGAACATGGTGGCGATCTCCCTTTCGGGGGAGCCAACGCTCTACCCGTACCTCCCCGAATACATCGATCTCTTAAACGAACGCGGCTACACCACGTTTCTCGTCTCGAACGGGACGAGGCCGGAGGTGCTGAAGCGGTGCCGGCCCTACCAGACCTACATTTCGGTGGACGCACCCGACAGGGAGACGTATCTTTCCCTCTGCAACCCGCAGGAGGATTACTGGGACCGGATCAATGAGAGCCTCGCGCTCCTTTCATCCCGGCGGTCGGCGATCAGGACGACGCTTGTGAAGGGGAAGAACGATTTCGCTCCTGAGGCGTACGCGGCGATGTACGAGGCGTCGGGCGCCGCCTTCATCGAGGTGAAGGGATATATGTATCTCGGATACAGTCGAAAACGCCTGACAAGGAGTGCAATGCCCGAGCACGAGGAGGTCCGCCGCTTCGCCGGGGAGATCGCCGGGCACTGCGGCTACCGGATCACGGACGAGAGCCCGATATCGAGAGTGGTCCTGATGGAGAGAGAAGCATGAGGTTTGATCCAGAAGAGAGGAAGGAACTGTCGAGGAGCGATTTCGAGACGGCATGGCACCGGGGCCCGGAGGTGCTGACGCCCCCGGCGTTTGCGGAGACCTACCCGCGGAAGGTCTACCGGCGGGCGAGGCCGCACCCGATCGCCGAGACGATCCAGCGCCTCAGAGAGGTGTACCTTTCGATGGGCTTCGACGAGGCCCGCGTCCCGGTGATGATCGAGGAGGCCGACGTCTACCGGCAGTTCGGCCCTGAGGCGAGCGCGGTTCTGGACCGGGTCTTCTACCTGGGCGGGCTGCCGCGGCCGAACGTGGGGATCTCGGACCGGCAGCTCGACGAGATCATGGCGATCATCTTGTCGCACGAGGAGGGCTTCGCCGTCACCCCGGAGATGGTGAAGGAGCGACTCCAGCGGACCTTCCACGCCTATAAGAAGGCGACGATCGACGGCGACGAGCTGACCCACGAGATCGCCGCCGATCTTTCGATCGACGACGGGCTGGTGGTCCATATTCTGGACTCGGTCTTTCCGGAGTTCAGGAACCTCGCCCCGGAGTCGTCCAGGACGACGCTTCGCTCGCACATGACGAGCGGCTGGTTCCTTTCGCTCGGGGCGATGTGGGAGCGCTACCCCCACCCGATCCGCCTCTTCGCGGTGGACCGCTGTTTCCGCCGGGAGCAGGAGGAGGGGCCGACCCGGCTGATGAGTTATCACTCGGCTTCGTGCGTCGTGGCCGGCGAGGATGCGACGATCGAGGACGGGAAGGCGGTCTCGGAGGCTCTGCTCTCGGCCTTCGGGTTCGAGGATTTCCAGTTCCGGCCCGACGATAAGCGCTCGAAATACTATATCCCCGACACCCAGACCGAGGTGTATGCAAAGCACCCGGCGATCGGGTGGGTGGAGGTCGCCACGTTCGGGATGTACTCGCCCTCGGCCCTGGGCGAGTACGGCGTCGGCGTGCCGGTGATGAACCTGGGGCTCGGCGTGGAGCGGCTGGCGATGATCCTCTATAAGGCGAACGACATCAGGCAGCTCACCCACCCGCAGTTCTTCCCCCGCAGCCTCACCGACCGCGAGATCGCATCGGCGATCGGCCTCCGGGAGGAGCCGCGGAGCGTCGAGGGGCGGCGGCTGGTCCCGGCGATCATGGCGACGGCGACGGCGAACGCAACGGCGATCGGCCCGTGCTCTTTCCCCGCCTTCGAGGGCGAGGTGGCCGGGCGGCACCTGCGGGTCTATGTGGAGGAGCCGGAGGAGAACTCGAAGCTCTGCGGCCCGGCGACCTTCAACGAGGTCTTCGTGCAGGACGGCCGGGTGCTCGGCGTTCCCGACACCGAGAAGTTTGCGGACGTGCGGGCGAACGGCGCTCCGACCGGGGTCTCGTATCTGGCGGCGGCGGCGAACCTGGCGGCGGCCAGAATAGAGGAGGCGGCCCGCTGCGGGGAGGGTACGGTCGTGCAGGTGAAGATGGCGAAGACGCCGGCCGACGTGAATCTGAGGATACCGGAATGGGCGATGCGGTATATCACGGATAATAAGCGGAAGGTCGATGTGCGGGGGCCGGTGTTTTTGACGGTAAGAGGGGAGATTGGGGAATAATCGGGTCGGCGAACCTTTCGTGCCGGTCCCGACCTGCCGCCGCTATTTTATGAGGGGGAGACGATACCGTCCTCTCCCCCGTCCATTTTTCGGTACGACGTTTTTTCCAGCTCTTCGGGCGTGAAGATGACGGAGCACTCGCCCGTGCCGACGAATAATGTGGCATCCCCTTCCTGTTCGCTCACTGCGGACCCGTCGGAGATTCCGACCTTGCAGAAGGAGAAGGAGAAGACCGGCGACGGCGCACCCGCGGTCGAGACATAATCGAGAGGGACAAGGGTTCCGTTCTCCAGAAGATACACCGGGAAGGATTCATTCCTGTAGGTTGCGCCCCGGATATTTTTCAGGTGGATGCTCCAGTCGTTCTCCCAGAACGAGGTGTTCGAACCGAGGGCTTCGAGATCCCCGAAGACCCGGCCGGGATGGCCGAGGCCCGCGGGAGAGAGGCCCGTCAACGACCTGACCGTCACGGTGCCGTCCTGGCGGCGGGAGGCATCGAAGTACCGGCACTCTCCGTTTATGTCGCCGGAGAACAAGAGGTCCATCTGGATGATGCGGCCGTCCCCGCCCCTGATCAGGTCGAGGTCGCTCACCAGGCCGCTCTCTTCGTCGATGCCGGTCGCTGCCACAGCCCCCTCCCAGAGGGCGGTGAGGGGCGGACCCGACGCCCCGGCAGGGAGGGTGAAGGTCTGTTCCATGAGTCCGCTGCAGCCTGCGGTGCAGACGAGTAGAAGACAGAGTCCGGGTATGAAATACAATGCGTGCATGGGTGTCACTCGCGTCTTTGATCGCCGCAGCCTGAAATATACCTGTCTCAATATATACTGTTTCTGAGCAGATCGTTTATGGGTCGTGTCTCCGGCCCCGCCACCGCCAACGAAGAAGGGGCGAACGGCATTTTAAATGGGTCCGAAAGATTGCTCTGACCCGGTCATGGGATTCCATGGCTTTCCCCGCCGACCACGGTCGCATAGCACCAGTCCGGGAACGTCTCCACCGGTTCGACGGCGACCACCGTACGAGCCGGGGTGT
>JASGMW010000048.1 GCA_030156225.1 Methanofollis sp. | reverse complement strand
ACCATCGGCGTGGCTTCCGAGTACACGGTCCTGATCATGGAGCGGTGCGAGGAAGAACTCGCGCGCGGCCTCGACATCTACGAGGCGATCCAGACCGCCGTCCAGAAGATCGGGATGGCGATCACGGTCTCGGGGCTGACAACAATCTTCGGGTTCTCGGCGCTGATGCTCTCCGCCTTCAACATCATCTCGAACTTCGGGATCGTGACGGTGATCACCGTCGGATTCTCGCTCGTCGGGGCGATCATGGTGATGCCGGCGGTGCTTGCGGTGATGTACAACTTAACGCACCACACAGCACCGCAGAAGGCGGCAGAAATCACAGCATAATACGACCATCTTTTTTTACCCGGGAGCAGGACCGGGCAGGCTGTCTTCGATACGACTCTTCATCAGCAGAAAAAAATTGAATCGGCCTTCTCTTTCCTGAAAATTGTCCTTTCCCGGTCAGCCGCACTTCATCAACCAGCCTGAAAATGTCCGGGCTTGCTGGAACACAGGCTATTCCCGTGGATCATACCGGCCGGTCGGACTGTACCATCGAGATACCAGAAGAAATAAGAGGGCCGGGGCCGAGACTCGAACCCGGGTCGGGGGATCCACAGTCCCCTAGGATGACCAACTACCCCACCCCGGCAAAATACTCTTAAAAGGTTACACGACACCACAGATTAACCTGTCGGAGAAACCGGCGGCAGGGAGACGAAATCCGGCCCTCGCATTTCCCTCAGGCGGGCCAGCGCAGCCACGGGAGAGCATTAATAGGGGTGACTGCCCAAATAGATCAGCAGATACACCGGATTTCCCGGAATCGGAGGCCGGAAACAAGGGGGCGCGGGAGAATGGCAAAGAAGAAACAGACAACAAAAGAGAGCGAAGGATCGAAGATCAGGACGCCGATCGTCTGCGTGCTCGGCCATGTAGACCACGGCAAGACCTCACTCCTCGACTGGATCAGGGGTTCTTCGGTCGTTGCCGGCGAGGCAGGAGCGATCACCCAGCACATCGGAGCGACGCTCGTCCCCTTCGACGCCATTGCAAAAATGAGCGGAGCTCTCCAGAAACTCCAGATCAACGTTCCCGGCCTTCTCTTCATCGACACCCCGGGTCACCATGCCTTCACGACGCTCAGGGCACGCGGCGGCGCCCTCGCCGACATGGCGATCCTGGTCGTCGACATCAACGAGGGCTTCCAGCCCCAGACCATCGAGGCCCTTGAAATCCTCCGCACATATCGCACCCCCTTCGTCGTCGCCGCCACCAAGATCGACCGCATCCACGGCTGGCGGGTGAACCAGAACGCCCCCTTCAAGACCACCTTCGCTGCCCAGGGCGACCGGGTGAAGCAGGTCTTCGAGACCAGGACCTACGAGTTGATCGGCAAACTCTCTGAGATGGGGTTCAACTGCGAACGCTTCGACCGGGTGAACGACTTCGCACGGAACATCGCCATCGTCCCGGTCTCCGGGATCACCGGCGAGGGGGTGCCCGACCTGCTCATGATGCTCATCGGGCTCGCCCAGCGTTATCTGACGCAGGAACTGGCGGTCTCGGTCGACGGCCCGGGCGCCGGCACGGTGCTGGAAGTGAAGGAGGAGCGTGGGCTCGGCATGACCCTCGACGTGATCCTGTACGACGGCGTCATCAACGTCGGCGACGAGATCGCCGTCGCCACCGCCGAAGGGGTCGTCAACCCGAAGGTGCGCTCCCTCCTCAAACCCCGCCCGATGTCCGAGATCCTCGTCGAAGAAAAGTTCGAACGGGTGAAAACCGTCACGGCCGCCGCCGGGATCAAGGTCTCGGCCCCCCACCTCGAAGGCGTGATCGCAGGCTCACCCCTCAGGGTCATTTCCGACCCGTCGATGCGCGACGCCATCAACGAGGAAGTGAGAAAAGAGGTCGAGGAGATCCACGTCAACCTCGCCGAAGAGGGGATCTTCATCAAGGCCGACACGATCGGCGCCCTTGAAGCACTCGCAAAGGAGCTGGAAGACCACGGGATCGGGATCAGAAAGGCCGAGGTCGGCCCGGTCTCGCGCCACGACGCGATCGATGTCGGGACTGTCAAAGATCCCCTCAACGCCGCCCTCCTCGCCTTCAACACACCGATCCTCCCGGACGCCGTTGAGATCCTCAAAGATCCGTCCTGCAGGGTCACGCTCTTCTCGGGCGACATCATCTACCAGCTCATCGACGACTACACCGAATGGGTCCAGGACCAGCAGCGCCGGATCGAGGCCCAGCGTTTCGAGCACATCATACTGCCGGCGAAGATCGCCATCCTCGAAGGCTGCGTCTTTCGCCAGAGCAACCCTGCGGTCGTCGGCGTCAGGGTGCTCGGCGGCAAATTGAGGAACGGGGTCTATCTGGTGCGCCGCGACGGCAAACGGATCGGACAGTTGAAAAATATCCAGGTGAGGGGTGAAAATGTCTCTGAGGCGGAGGCCGGAGCAGAAGTTGCAGTTTCCATCGACGGCCCGACGATCGGGCGGCAGATCAATGAGAATGACGAACTATTTGCAGATATCCCGGAACACCATGTAAAAGTGCTGGAAAAAGAGATGCTCGGGAGTCTGAAGCCCGGCATGCGCGAGGTGCTCGACGATTACACCACCATGCGGAGGAAGGACAAACCCTTCTGGGGCAAGTAGTATTTAATATACGGGATACCCAATTTTATAGACACGTCTGATAGCATCAGGTCGAGAAGGAGCCGGATATAATGGTTGATTTCAAAGTTGTCGTATCTGACAGGAACGCTGGCCGCGCCTACAATATCGAGGCGAGCGGGGCGGCAGCATCGGCATTTGTCGGAAAAAAGATCGGAGATCAGGTCGAGGGCGCAGTCCTCGGACTTGTCGGGTACAGCCTCCAGGTCACCGGAGGGTCCGACCGGACCGGCATTGCCGCACGTAAAGACCTCCCGGGCGCAGGACGCAGGAAGATCCTCCTCTCGAAGGGGTTCGGCTTCCACCCGGAGCATGAGGGGGAGCGGAGGAGAAAAACTCTCCGCGGCAACGAGATCACCCAGGACTTCGTCCAGATCAACACGATCGTCACAGCATACGGCGAAAAGACCCTGGACGAAATTCTCGGCAGGGCCGAACCGGCTGAAAACTAAAAAATACTCTATTTTTCCCGGAGAAGATTCTCGCGGAGCGCAGGCAGGAGGTCGGACCATGCGACCCCGCATCTCCGCGCCAGCAGCGCCGCAGCGGCCTCGGCCCTGAGGTTCCCGTCGAACTCCTCGATCACCCGGTTCATCCCGGCGATCACCTCGTTCTCTTTCTGCCCGGTTGCTGCGGCGATCCGCACCACAAGGTCGTTGCAGGGATCGGGAGACGCGAAGATCTCTTCCCCCGGCCTGAAACCGAGGGGTATCGTCACCGAGGAGACGTCAAAGAGCGGCGAGATCTTTCCTCCGTCTATTTTGACGAGACCCGACGAAGCGGCAAGACGGAGAACGGCATGGGCCTGATCGACATTCATCCATTTTCGGTCCAGAGCAAGGAAAAAAACGAACTGGTTTTTGTCGAGAACCTCCCGGTGCATCTGCTTGAAGGGGGCGGCGACCGCGATCTTCAGGCTCACTCGCAGGCACCCTTCAGGAGGTCTTTCAGGCCCAGTGCGTCCATCGAACCGGCCGTGCCTTCTTTGACGACAAAGACCTCTGACTGCGCCCCCCGGTCGACGACCCTGACCAGAAAGACGATCTCGGACGTCGGGCGCCGCCCCTCGGCCCGCAACAGCGTCTCGTGGATGGAGAATCTGAAATCCGCGGATTCGGTCACCTCGTCGGCAAGGCGCGGCACGAGGTCCACCGGGATAAAACGCGTCCTGTCGTCGGCGATCTCCAGCAGGATATCGTGTTTGTACAGGTCGGTGCCGCGCCGCTGATTGGTATGGGTGCCGTGAAGGGCTGTGATCCGCCCGATCGCCCGCGAGAATGGCTCGCCGAGGGTGAAGTTCAGATCGAGGCGGCTGGGAAACCGGTAGTATACTCTGCGCATCATAGAGGTATGGACAACAGGATCAGATAATATCTGCTGATCAGCCGCACAGCGTCGGACGCCTGAAAGGCCCGCAACCCCGGGAAGCGAAAGGTCCATAAGAGACGGCGCTACAGACAGAGACGTTGACACACAGACTCTGCATCGAAGTCTGATAATCCCTGCCGCCGGACGGCGGCCAATGGAGGTTGAACCATATGACAGACTATAAAGCGATATTTCATCTCGACGAGTCGGCAAAGGCGCGGCTGGTCTTCAAGAACGTCGGAAATCTTCTCGACGATCTCGGCGAATCGGTTGCAGTCGAAATATTGGCGAACAGCGAAGGGGTAAAGGCCTTTCTTCTCACCGGGCAGTACATCGACCTGCTTGGAGAATATGCAGAACAGGGGGTACGGTTCACGGTCTGCGCCAACAGTCTGCGGGCGTTCGGGTTTACACGGGACGATTTTCCGCGAGCGATCGAGGTGGCGCCCTCGGGCGTCGGCGAGCTGGTGCGGCGGCAGGCCGAAGGCTACGCCTATATCAGACCATAAAGACAGGGGAGAATTTCGATCAACTCCCAATCAAAGGGGCAATCCATATAAACTATGTATATGCGGCACGCATTGAGTGGAGGGTTTTTCGAAATCCTCTACAGAAGATTCGTTACGCTCCCGCACCAAACTGAGATATGTATAATATACCCAATTTTGTTATATGAAAGAAAATGGGTATAACTCATTAAAGATTGAAAATATAGTCGCTTCAGGATCGATTGCAGAAACTATCGATCTGGAAGTGATTTCAAGCAATATAAAGAACTGTGAACTCAACAAAAAAAGGTTTCCCGGTGCAGTATACCGGATGCAAAACCCGAAATTTGCGGCACTCATTTTTTCATCGGGCAACGTCGTTCTTACGGGTATCCGAAGCCTTGAAAATCTCGAGGTATGTTTACAAAATCTTCTGGATAAACTGAAAGAGGCAGGAATAACCTGTCTGGATAAACCGCAGGTCGCAGTCACCAATATGGTCTGCTCATATATTCTTGGAAACACACTCAACCTGGTTAGAATTGTGGTAACATTAATGGATAGTGAATATATTGAATATGAACCTGAAGTCTTTCCCGGACTTGTTTTCCGGATTTCAGAACCAAAGATAGTATTTCTTCTCTTCTCATCTGGAAAGATCATTATTACTGGTGGAAAGAATATGGAAGATGTTAAAAAAGGACTTCACATTTTAAAGGAAAAACTCAGTATTGTTGGCAACAACTGAACAGCATTAAGTCGTCCGGTTCACACCGACCCATCATTCACAACCCGGATTCCCGAACAATAAGCACATGATTGTCAGGAACACTCCCCAATTTTAATTTATCCAGATATTTAGCGAGATTCTGGTCAGGTAATGCGCCTGATTATTAAGCATAACGATCCCCGCTTCAGATGGTTATAATCTAATTTATTGTTGATATTTTTGACAAATTCGACTAAATTAAAGAGAACCACAACGGGTAAAAGGGGATCATGTGCTTAAATCTCGGGAAGTCAGGGTTCAAAAAGAAAGAAGAACCCGAAAAAAAGGGGGAATGTACCGGGGAATCTCGGTGGTTCAACAGTAGTGGGGAAAATGGGACAGGTTAATCGAAATTCTCAGAGAAACAAAAAAAGGTTATTCGATCAGCACGGCGTTGACGACGCCGTCCTGGCCCGGGCGGCTCGTGATGCGTGCACGCCCGATTTCGGTCCTGATGATCGCACCCCGGGTGAGGAGGTTCCGGCGCACGTAGTTGATGTTTGCCGGATTGGCCTCCACGGTTTCGATGGCGACCTTTCTCGTTTCGCCGGTCGCGGGGTTCGAGACCGCGGCCGCATTCGCGCGCAGCGCCCGTACTTTCACGTTTCCGCCGTGAACCCGCATAAGCCGGTTCCTGTTCTCGCCTACATGCGTCTCCGCCGGTGCGCGGCCGCGCTCAAACCGCCTCTTGCCGCTCGCCGGGTGTGTCCTTCCGCCGGTCAGGCGCCGGACTGATCTACCTTGCCACTGTATGATATCACCTCAGGTGTTCATTCTGTGAGACCGCAATCCCTACCAGAGTGCTATATATATTCAGGCTCATCGGATTTAAATCCGATCACTCCAGAACGGCGTCGAGGAGAGCGGCAACGCCCTCCCCGGTCTTCATATTCGTCCTGAATACCCGGATCTCGGGGTTGTACCGCCGCATGTCCGCCTCCATCCGGTCCAGGTTGCAGCCGACCAGCGGGGCGAGATCGATCTTGTTGATGACGCCGATCGAACTGCCGCGGAACATCATCGGGTGCTTGTTCACCACGTCGTCGCCCTCGGTCGAGGAGACGACGACGATCCGTTTCTCGGCCCCGAGGGCGAAATCGGTCGGGCAGACCATGTTGCCGACGTTTTCGATGAAAAGGAGGTCGATTCTGTCGAGGGGGAGGTCGTCGATGGCGTGCTCGACCAGGTGGGCGTCGAGATGGCACTCGGTCCCGGTATTGGCGTTGACCGCCGGAATGCCGAGGGCCACGAGCCGCCTGAAATCGTCGTCACCGTAGACATCGCCGGCAATCGCCCCGGCCGCAAGGCCGCGGGCGGCAAGGAGGGGGACGAGCCGCTCGATCAGTGCCGTTTTTCCCGAGCCGATCGCACCGAGCAGGTCGAATCCTCTGACCCCGTGTTCCTTCAGGTGGGCGGCGTTGGCAGCGGCAAGACGGTCGTTTGCCGCATACACATCCTTCTCGATCCGGACGTCAATGTGGTGCATGCAGATAGGTATGAACGAGATGCCTATATAGGTTCACCATATACTTAATAATCAATGGAACGTCTGTGCATCCTCTATCCCTGCTATTTTCAGGCCGGGCTGAAGCGGGCCGAGGGACGGCGCGTCCCCCGGAGCCGCGCCGTGAAGAGCCCCACCCTCGCGGACCTCGAAGCGGCGCTGAAAAAATGCGGCTATACCTATCGGATCGAGGAGAAACACCACCCCGCCCACTGGCACAAGCGCGAAGGGCGGGTGGCGGTGACGTGCACGGAGCCAAAGGGCGAGGTCGTCAGGAAGGTCTCGATGAACCTTGAGGTGAAGCGATGAACGGGCTCTACGACCTGCACACCCACACCACGATGAGCGACGGCGAACTTCTCCCCATCGAGCTTGTGCGCCGCCTCAGCGTGCTCGGATACGAGATCGTCGCCATCGCCGACCACGTCGACTGTACGAATGTCGGGCAGGTGATCGCCACCACCACATGCCTGAAGCAGAGCGCCTCGCGCTATGGCATCCGCCTCCTCAGCGGGGTGGAGATCACCCACGTCCCCCCTGAGGAGATCGCCGAACTCGCAGGCTATGCAAAGGAGAAGGGGGCCGACATCGTCGTCGTGCACGGCGAGTCGCCGGTGGAGCCGGTCGCACCCGGCACAAATCATGCCGCCTGCTCCTGTGTCGACGTGGACCTCCTGGCCCACCCCGGATTCATCACTCCAGAGGACGCGCGACTTGCCGCAAAGAACAGGATCGCCCTTGAGATCACCTCACGAAACGGGCACAACCGGACGAACGGTTATGTGACGGTGACCGCACGCGAGGCCGGGTGCATGATGGTGGTGAACTCGGACGCCCACGCGCCCTGCGACCTTCTCACCCGCGAGGCAAAAATGGCCGTAGCACGCGGGGCGGGACTAACAGAGGAAGAAAGCAGGAGATCAACATCCTTAAATATTGTTTCGGATTTACTCGGAGGATAATCCGTATTTATATTTTATCGATACTCTTAAATCAGGTAAAATCACATTTATATATACCACTCCACCTCAGGAGAGTAACGTATGGGGTATTTCCATTGAAACTTGTGGGGCCCATTATAAAAATTTGCGGCTCTCATGCGCTGATCCTCAGATGCGACGCCGCGCAGCTGCCGCGCCTCTATGGTGACGTGCTCGATAGGCGCCTCAGGCCGGTCGGAAAGATCGTGGATATCTTCGGAAATGTATCCTCGCCATATGTTGCAGTCTCCTGTAAAGGAGGCTGCACCGGACGTTTGGGAGAGAAACTCTATACAAAAGGTGACGGGAAATGGCAGAAATAGAAAAACTGAAAACGCTTCAGAACGAGCGCGAGGCCCTCAAAAAGAGGGGGCGCACCACCGCCAAGGAGCAGGAAAAGAAGCGCGAGGAAGCGACGGAAAGTGTGTGTCCGGAGTGCGGCAGCCGCCAGCTCGTCCACGACTATGAACGGGCCGAACTCGTATGCAAGAACTGCGGCCTGGTCATCGACGAGGAGTTCATCGACCGCGGCCCGGAGTGGCGCGCCTTCGACCACGACCAGCGGGTGAAGCGTTCTCGTGTCGGCGCTCCGATGACCTTCACGATCCACGACAAGGGTCTGTCGACGATGATCGACTGGCGCAACCGCGACAGTTACGGCCGCGCCATCTCGTCGAAGAACCGGGCGCAGCTCTACCGTCTGCGCAAGTGGCAGAGGCGGATCCGGGTCTCGAACGCAACCGAGCGGAACCTCGCCTTCGCCCTCTCCGAACTGGACCGGATGGCGTCGGCCCTCGGCCTGCCGAGAAACGTGCGGGAGACCGCTGCGGTCATCTACCGCGACGCCGTGGACAAGAACCTGATCAGGGGAAGGTCCATCGAGGGCGTCGCCGCAGCCGCACTCTACGCCGCCTGCCGGCAGTGCTCGGTGCCCCGCACCCTCGACGAGATCGCCGAGGTGTCCAGGGTCTCCCGCAAAGAGATCGGGCGCACCTATCGGTTCATCTCGCGCGAGCTGGGCTTGAAACTCCTCCCGACCTCGCCGATCGACTACGTGCCGCGTTTCTGCTCGGGCCTCAACCTGAAGGGCGAGGTGCAGAGCCGCGCCGTGGAGATCCTGAGGCAGGCGGGAGAGCGCGAGCTGACGAGCGGCAGGGGCCCGACCGGCGTCGCCGCCGCCGCCATCTACATCTCCTCGATCCTTTCGGGAGAGCGGCGGACCCAGCGCGAGGTCGCCGAGGTCGCCGGGGTGACCGAGGTCACCATCAGGAACCGATACAAGGAACTCGCAGAGAAACTCGATATCGAGATCATTCTCTGATCTCTTTTCCCCTGTTACGCGCGGTTTCGCAAACGGCGTTTGTCAACGTCCGCACCCCGGCGCCGCCGCGGGGTCGCCATCAGGAAGGGATATAAAGAACCGGCGGCAACATTATCAGGCAGGATCGAGCATCTCTGCCGGTCGCGGGCTCGTAGATCAGGGGAAGATCGTCACGTTCGCAACGTGAAGGCCGCGGGTTCAAATCCCGCCGGGTCCATGCGTTTTTGTTCTCGTCGTTTTCCGTCAGTTCCGTTCGGAGAAAAAAATACCGCAGCCATGCATGGGAGATCCGGCCGGAAAAAAAGAGCCTGACCCCCTGCACACTCAGGTCACGATCTCCGCCTGAAGAGGACGTACGCCGCCCCGGCGGCAGGGAGCAGCGTCGCCCACCAGAGCGGGCTCTGCCGCGGCGTGGTGGCGGCAGGCGAAGGGACATCTTCCGTCTCTGCCGCAACGACGGAGACGAACGCGTTTGCCGGATGAATCTGGACTGTTTCGAGCGGGATTGTCTCTATCGGTTCGGGCGGCACCGCCCCTCCGCCGCCGGCAACGGCGAAGTACGAGAGGCCCGGGGAGACCGCGCGATAGACGATCTGGCCGCCGTCTTCCCGGAGCCCCACCGTCGGGAGCGCCGTCCAGGCCCCGTCGTGATACCGCCAGAGCAAAACCTCGCCGCGGGAGAGACCCTGCTCCTCCAGCCAGGATGCCGGAACCTCAAAGGTGAAGACCGCGTCGGCGATCGCCTCGTCGGTCGTGTAGGTGAGGTTTGCGACGAGGTACTGATAGACCGGAACGTCCAGACCGGCAGGCCCGGAAGACGCCGGGGCGATCGTCACCATGATCCCGTCGATACGCCGTGCGGCCGTGACATTGATCGCCGTCACCGCCGATCCCTCGAAGTGCATCGTGGCCGTGGCGCCGGCGTTCAGGTTGCCGGCGGCGGCGACCTCGCCGTCCGAACCCGAGTCTCCGGTATCGGTGAAGGGTGATACATATGCCTCGAAATAGTCAGTCAACGGATAAAAGTCAGTCTCATTCTCCGCGATCGCAAACGGCGTATCGCCGATACCGTCGCCGTCAGCGTCGATCCCATTATAAGTGCCCCAGTGGTTGCCGGTGAAGTTCCTGTGCCCGATCCCCTGGTACCGGTAGTCCTCTTCGGTCGGCGAGTGCCAGGTGACGACGGCGCTCTCGTTGCCGGTGCCGCAAGACAGGGCAGGTAAGCCGCAGAGATCCGCCGCCGCCTCGAACGCAGAACCGTCCGGGCGCAAAGAGAGATCGGCACATATCCTGCCCGAATCGAACATCTCCAGAGCAGCGTTGGTATCGACCGTCGCCGGAACGGCATCGCTTGCGTTGTCCAGCAGGAAGTTGTTCAAATAGACGGAGAAGTACGCGGACGGATCGTCTACGAGGCACACCGGGTAGGCGGTGCCCGTGAACGTGTTCCCGGTCATCGAAACGTTGCTTCCGTCCAGCAGGGCCATCATGCCCGTCCCTTCGACCCGGTTCCCGGTGACGGAGGCATTGTCGGCGACGAGATAGACCCCCCTGCCGCCGTCCCCGTAGCCGACCTGATTGTCCGCAAGCGTGACGTTGACGCCCAGGACGCCGATCCCGTACGCGACCCCGTTCAGCGTGTTCCCGGCGACGGTCAGGTTCTCGACGGAACTGATCAAAACGCCCGCTACAGGATCGCCGATCACGGTATTGTCCGTTATGAAAATGTTCGCCGTGCAGCCTGAGGAATCGAGGATATAGATCCCGCAGATCGACGAATTGATGAAGTTGCCGCTGAACTCGCAGTCGGAAGAGCCCAGCGCCGCAATGCCGAACGACGGAATGCCAGCGATCGTGTTCCCGGAAATCACCTGATCCTGCCCCCACAGGGAGACGACGCCGATCCCCAGGACGCCATCGAATGCGTTGCCTTCGACCTCCGTGCGCGAGCACGCCTCCAGCAGGACGCCTTCCTCGACACCGGAGCCGAAGCGGTTCTCAGAGAGAGACAGGTCTTCCGACCGGATCGCATACACACCCGTCGTCACGTTCTCGAAGGCGGTGTTTGCGACCGTGAGGTTCCGCGTGTCGAGCGCGACGATGCCGTACGTCAGGTGCTCCAGAAAAAGATTGCCGGCCGCAACATCGCTGGCGTTGACGCAGATCACCGCTCCGGCATCGGCAGGGATCGAGACGCCCGAAACATCTTCGAGGTAGACGATCGGGCGGCCGTCGACGGTGTTGGAGGTGTCGATGCTGTTCTTCGGCGATGAATCGAGGCAGGAATACTCAAGGTTATAGAGGTTGCCGAACATCGAGGTATTGTTCAGGGTGAGAGAGGCGACGTTCCCGATCAACAGCCCCACCCCGTTTCCGGCGACTGCAACGTCACGCAGCGTAATATTGCTGCCTTCGAGACAGACGCCTGTACCCGCGGACGCATTTCCGCCGTGCCCGACCACGCGGAAACCCTCGAACACGGTGCCGTTCGCCTCGATCGACACGCCGCAGTCGGCGCCGCCGGCGTCGATCGTCGGGAGGCCGGCGCCGGTGTCGATCCCCCGCACCACGATCGTTTTGTTCACGGCGACGCGCTCGTTATAGGTGCCGCTTTCCACCCGGACCGTGTCGCCGGCGCCGGCGGCGGCGACCGCCGCACCGATGGTGGGATAGTTTTCCGGCACCCGGAACGCATCGGTGGTGAACGCCTTGATGCAGACGCTGGTGTTCGGGAAACGATCGGTCAGGTCGTCCCATGCATCGCCGTCGGCGCTCATATAACTCTGGCCGGGTTCGGCGGTGGCGTTGCTCGAATAATCCCTGATCGGCATTTCCACGACGAGGGGGTGGATATCGGTGGGTGCGGCGACCTTCAGCACCACCGAGAAGGTCCGGCCCGGCGAGAGGGAGACCGCCGCAGGGAGAAAGACGACGTGGTAGCCAGGCAGGGCGGCCGTGCCTGCGACCCACGCCGCCGGTCCGGAGGCGTTGCCCGGCGGAGTGTCGACGTCGCGGAAGACGGCGACGACGTAGTCGGTCTCCGGTTCACGGGTATAGAAACACACCGACCGCAGGTCTTCGTAGCCGTCGGCTGTGAAGACGTTGGCCCCGTACATCGTCGTGGAGTCGCCGGTGCCGATGCTCGTCGTCCAGCCGAGGGGGTCGTACTGGTAGTTGTGAGCGGACCGGTCGACGGCTGCGCCGGTGAAGAGGGCCGAACAGTAATCGACGTCGTCCCCGATGAAGCTGGAGTTCTCCTTCCAGAACCGGCCGAGTTCGGGTTCGTAATACGAGATATAGAAATAGCCGCCGTCGCCGACACCCTCGCCCCACGAATTTCTGACAATGAAGGCGCCGTCGCCGGGCGGCACCACGCTGAAGTTCGCCGCCGGGTAGGTATCGTCCCAGCCGACGAGGGCGATCGCGTGCCCGCCGTCGCTCGTATACGTCCCGTTGCCCGGACGGTAATAGGTCAGATAATTATCCGAGAAACAGGACCAGTTCACGGCAAAACTTGCCCAGAGGGCGCCGCCGTTGCGGATTGTCTCCTTCATCAGGCCGTTGTCGAGGGAGTCGGCGCGCGGCGGGAGAAAGGTGACGTTCCGGACGCAGATCGCCGGCGAAAGATCAGTCGGCGAGTCGCTGGACGGCATGGGAAGGAGATAGGGATCCTCTGATTCGTTCACCGGACCGCTCCAGCGCGCGAGGTACGCAACTGACGTGAACGCTTCACCGCCGTCGCAGGGGCTGAAATCGAAGCCGTCCGGGTACAGGTTCGAGCAGAGGTTCTTCATGTTGTTCTCGGAGAAATCCCACGCGACGCCGGTGTCAGTGAGCAGGACCGATTCGAGGGAGGCGTAGGTGGCGAAGGCCCAGCAGCTCCCGCAGTTTCCCTGATCGCGCACCGGCGTCACCCTCCCTTCGTCTCTGAGGTCGAAGACGGCGGGAAGCGAATCCGATTCGACGGACGCGGCGGAACGGTCCGACCAGACCGGCATTGCAGGTGCCGGACGAAGACCGGTCAGCGGGTGGGGGGACACGGCAGGCGACAGGGCGACGCCGCAGGTCTGCACCGCGTCCTGCCCGTCGGCATACGCGAGAAAGGCGGGATTGAGGGGTGCGGTCTCGACTGTCTCTCCGGAGACGGCAGGTACGGCGATCAGCGCACAGAGCGCCAGCAGAAAAACAACGTTGTCTGTCTTCATGGATATCACAGGGGGATGTAGCAAAATGGCGGCAGAACGATATCAACCAACCGGATTGAATGCGGCGGTTCCAGACCTCAGTACACCGATCTTTTCGGCCCCGGAAAGAACGCATAAAAATCACAGGGAACAGACGGCGGCGGTCAGGGCCCGGGTTTTCCCGGGGCAAAAAGGGGAAAGGTGATATCCTTGCGGCGGGAAATACTTCCCGGGAACCGACTATGAAACACGAGATCATCGGCGACAACCTGCAGATGGTGAAACTCACCCTTTCAGAGGGCGAGAAAGTCAACGCCGAAGCCGGCGCGATGGTGAATATGAGCGGGAACATGCAGATGGACTCCCATCTGAAGGGCGGGCTTCTTGGAGGACTGAAGCGGGTGCTCACGAGCGAGAGCCTGTTCCTGACCGAGTTCACCCCGCGCGGAGGGGGCGGCTTCGTCTCCTTCGCCGGGAATGTTCCGGGACGGATCTTCCCGATCGACGTCACCGACCGGGAGTTCCTCGCCCAGAAAGATGCATACCTCTGTTCAGAGGAGGGCGTGCACCTTGACATCGCCTTCACCAGAAAGATCAGATCCGGCTTTCTCGGCGGCGAAGGGTTCATCCTCCAGCGCCTCACCGGTTCAGGGACCACCTTCCTCCACTGTTGCGGCGACATCGTCGAGATGGACCTTGCCGCCGGCGAGGTGGTGAAGGTGGAGACCGGACTCGTGGTCGGGTTCGACGCCACGGTGAATTATTCCATCCAGATGGCGGGAGGCGTGAAGACGGTCCTCTTCGGTGGCGAAGGGCTTTTCCTGACCACCCTCACCGGACCGGGAAAAGTGATCCTGCAGTCGATGGACATCGCAAAACTCGCCTCCTCCCTTATCCCCTTCCTCCCGCACGACACCTCGGGAAGCGGTTCGGGCGGGTTCAAGATCGGGATCTGACCGTCAACCCTCTTTTTTTTCCAGAGAAAGGCAACCGCGGCGAACAATCTGATCAAAGAGCGGGCCCGAAACAAAATCGTCCGGGAGATCGGCGATACCTTGTTATCCTGCAAACGACCAGATCGATCGTCGAAGTCCCGGGTCGCTCCCGCCACCGGAAGAGACCGCAGGGGCTTTTTGCGCAAGGAGCATGCATCGTGTCCTCTCAGAATGCAGATCAGATTTCTCCGTATCCAGGATGGAGCCGGATGATCTACCGCCTCACGCGTCCGATGACTGAAGAGGACGTCGCCGCCTTCATCCAGGACCAGGAATTGTATTCCAGGGAAACCGACGCCGGGGAAGTCAGGATCATCCATAAATTCGGCATCGCCGAGATCCACTGCATCATCGGCGAGCGAACGATAGAGGTCTGGTTCGACCCGAAAAAAAGCGCCGTCGCGTCGGAGTACATCGACGCACTCCTGAGTACGCGCTTTTGACCGGGCAGGGAACCGCCGGCACGGACGGAGATTTCGCCTCTTTTACGTATCTGGTGAACTACCATGCGCCTGTGTGGGCGTGGCTTCCTGCTTCATTCTCCCTCTCCTGAGGCGAGTCCACAGGCCCGACGGCGCGTTCCGCACCTGATACC
>JASGMW010000047.1 GCA_030156225.1 Methanofollis sp. | reverse complement strand
GTGGAACTTCTTGTAGGTCTCGATACGGCGGTCCATCTCAGGGGACTTCGAAACCTTGCCGTTGTGGTCGCGCTCGAGCTGCGGGTCGATGCCGCAGACATTCTCGCCGCAGACGATAGTGATGCCTGAGATCGCAGCGCCGACCGCGAAGTGCTCCCAGTTGACGCGGGCGATCTCGGTCGATCCCAGCGCCCCGGTGAAGATCGGGAGGCGCATCGGGACTTTGATGTCCCGGCCATACTCCGTCTCGGTGTCGACGGCGGAGAATACGGCGGAGTCGGGGCCGATCTCGGTTCCCTCAGGAAGACCGCGGGCGCCCGTGGCATAGCCCTGGATGTTCAGGTGGGAGAAGTCGATCGGATAGTTCTTGTCGGCACCTGCGGTGATCTCGCCGAAGGGGCCGGGGTAGAGGACCTCGCGGCCGCGGAACGAGGAGAGCCAGATGTCGCAGTTGCCTTTACAGCCATCGACACAGCGCGTGCAGAGGCCGGACATCGGGACGACGTTCCGGGAACGGTTGGAGGTCCCGATTGCTTCGTTTGCATTCGGTTGTCTGAGGTTCATGGTTTTCACCGGTGTAAAAGGGTGGTTCGACAGTGCGAACGGTTCGTTGACGCCCTGGCACGTATTGCCAGAGTAGATACGTTTATAGTAATCGTCTATTTAGTCCCTTCCAAAGACACCGGACGTACATGCTATTCCGACCTCTCAGCCAGCCGCCGACTGGAATAGCGGGGGGGTGAACCTCCCCGGCGTGAAGGCGGCAGTCTCCCGCGTCGCCTGTCTCTGACGATACCGGACC
This sequence comes from Methanofollis sp., assembly GCA_030156225.1. Classification (GTDB taxonomy): domain Archaea; phylum Halobacteriota; class Methanomicrobia; order Methanomicrobiales; family Methanofollaceae; genus Methanofollis. The sequence goes on along the minus strand of JASGMW010000047.1, from coordinate 14,867 downwards.
GCAAAAATCAGGGCGAACGTTCGGGCTCCTGCAACCGACCCGCCGCCCGGACCGATCCGAGCGTTTCATCAGGGTTGCCGGTCCATGCTCACAGGGCTATGGATCTCCTCACCGTCTTCCTCCTCTCCGTCGGCCTTGCCATGGACGCCGCCGCCGTCTCCATCGCCGGCGGGGTCACCGTCAGGGAGGGGCGGTTCAGGACGGCCGCGACCCTCGCCCTGATCTTCGGGGTGTTTCAGGCCGGTATGGCGCTCGCCGGCTGGTACTGCGGCTCTTTCTTCAGCGGCTACATCGAGGCGGTCGACCACTGGATCGCCTTCCTCCTGCTTGCCGCCATCGGCGGAAAAATGCTTCACGAAGGGTTGAAAGGCGAGGACGGCAGGGCGATCCGCTTTGACAGCCTGCCGGTGCTGCTCGTGCTCGGGATCGCCACCTCCATCGACTCCCTCGCCGTCGGCCTCTCCTTTGCGTTCCTGGGGTCGGAGATCCTGGGGCCGGCGATCGTCATCGGCATCGTCACCGCGCTCCTTTCGCTCTGCGGATTCTGGATCGGCGCCGTTTTCGGCGGCGAAAACCGCGGCCGAGCCGGGATCGTCGGCGGGATCATCCTCATCCTGATCGGCATCAGGGTACTCTTCGAACACCTGGTCACCTGATCCGGCAGCCCCGGACACCCCCCAGTTTCTCAAGATAGCGCTGGTGGTCCTCCTCGGCCCGGTAGAACGGTCCGGCCGGCGAGACCGTCGTCACGATCGGCCGGCCGGATCGTTGCAGCCGTTCGCGGGAGGCGAGAGCCTCAGACCGCTGCTCAGGCGACACGGTGAAGATCGCCGATCTGTACTGCGTCCCCACGTCCGGCCCCTGCCGGTCCTGCGTCGTCGGATCGTGGATCTCCCAGAACAGATCGAGTAACGCGGCATAGGAGACCGTCGAGGGATCGAAGACCACCTTCACCGTCTCGGCGTGTCCGGTCGCGCCGGTGCAGACCGCATCGTAGGTCGGGTTCTCCGTCGTCCCGCCCATATACCCGACCGCCGTCTCCACCACGCCCGGCACCTCCCGGAACGCCGCTTCGACGCCCCAGAAACATCCCGCCGCGAAGTACGCCGTTTCCTCTCCTGTATCCCCGGTCATACCACCTGTTCTTGCGGTCGGAGAGATATATCCTGGTCCCCGGCTGCAAGAAGAAGTTCGAAAAGAACCCGGAAAAATATCTCAAACAACCTGTTATGTATCCCGGCCCCTTCGCGTCGCCGGTGCGGCCCGGCAGAAAATGTCCAGGATAATCCAGCATATCCGAAAATACCCGGAGGAGCATTTATATCGGGACACTGCCAGAACAGCCTGTATGACTGACGAGGACGGGGGGAAAACCGGAGCGACGCGGAAAGAGACCCTGAAAGTCTCCGGGATGCACTGCGCCACCTGCGCCGTCACTCTTGAAAAGGCCCTGAAAAGTCTCGAAGGAGTGAAAAACGCCTCGATAAACCTCGGGGCCGAGCAGGCGGCAGTGGAGTACGACCCCTCCCTGGTCTCGGCAGCCGACCTCGAACGGGCCGTCACCGGCGCCGGATACGGGTTGATCACCGGCAAAGCCGTCCTGAAAATCGGGGGCATGATGTGCGCCACCTGCGTCAGAACGGTCGAGTCGGCGCTGCAAAGCCTCCCGGGCGTCGTCACGGCCACCGTGAACCTGGGTTCAGAACGCGCCTATGTCACCTACAACCCGGACGCCGTCACCGTCTCTGAGATGGCGAAGGCGATCGATGACGCGGGCTACCAGTATATCGGCACGGAAGAGGAGGAGACCGGGGAGATCGAACGGAACGTGCGCGACGCCGACCTGAAGGACAAACGCCGGCGGATCGTCATCGGCGCCGCGGCGTCTGTCGTCCTGATGGGGTTCATGTGGTTTACGCCGCTGTTCCCCTTCGATACGGCCTATCTCCTCTTCGTCATCGCTACGCCGGTCTTCGCCTATCTCTCGTGGCCGATCTTTCTCGCCGCGTGGCGGGCCCTGCGGAACCGGACCCTGAATATGGACGTGATGTACTCGATGGGCATCGGGGTCGCGTTCGTCGCCTCGATCATGGGCACCTTCGGCATCGTTCTCACCCGGGATTACCTCTTCTACGAGACGGCGGTGATGCTCGCCACCTTCCTCACCCTCGGCCGGTACCTTGAGGCGCGGGCGAAAGGACGGACCGGCGAAGCGATCGCCGCCCTGATCCGCCTCAGGCCAAAGACCGCCACCGTGCTCGTCGACGGCCGGGAAGAGGAGCGGCCGATCGAGGAGGTGCAGCCCGGCGAGATCGTGCTCGTCCGTCCGGGCGACCGCGTGCCGGTCGACGGAACGGTCGGCAGCGGCGACAGTTACGTGGACGAATCGATGATCACCGGCGAACCCGTCCCGGTCAGGAAAGAGGCCGGCGATGAGGTCGTGGGCGGGACGATCAACGGCGACGGCGTGCTTCAGGTCACGGCCACGCGCGTCGGCCGGGACACCGTGCTCGCCCAGATCATCAGGCTCGTTGAGGACGCCCAGGGCACGAAACCCCCGGTCCAGCGGATCGCCGACACGGCGGTGGTGTATTTCATCCCGACCGTGCTCATCATCGCCGCGGCCGCCTTTCTCTTCTGGTACTTCGTCGCCGGCGCCTCGCTGCTCTTTGCCCTCTCCACCCTGATCTCGGTCCTCGTCGTCGCCTGCCCCTGCGCCCTCGGTCTCGCCACGCCGACGGCGATCACCGTCGGCGTCGGCCGGGGCGCCGAACTCGGCATCCTGATCAAGAGCGGCGAGGCCCTGGAGGCGGCCGAACGCCTGGACACCGTCGCCTTCGACAAGACCGGCACCCTGACGAAAGGGGCGCCCGAGGTGACCGACATCGTCGGCCTCGCCCTTTCCGAAGAGGAGACGCTCCTCCTCGCCGCCGGCGCCGAGCAGAACTCGAACCACCCGGTGGCCCGTGCGATCGTCGACCGGGCGCGTTCAGACGGCGTTTCGGTCCCGGCAAGCGACGCCTTCGAAACGATCCGGGGCAAAGGCGTCCTCGCCACCGTCGACAGCCGTCTGATCGCCCTCGGCAACCGTGCGATGCTTGCGGACGTGAACGTCGCTCTTGACGAAGAGGCCGAGGCCGCAGTCGCCCGCCTCGAAGAGGAGGGGAAGACCGTCGCCGTTCTCGTCGCCGCCGGCACGGCCGCCGGCATCGTCGCCGTCGCCGACACCCTCAAGCCCACGGCGATGGAGGCGGTCGCCGACCTGCGGGAGATGGGTCTCTCGGTCGCGATGATCACCGGGGACAACCCGCGGACCGCCCGGGCGATCGCGGGCGCGATCGGCATCGACCGTGTCTTTGCCGGCGTGCTCCCCGACGCCAAGGCCGCCGAGATCAAGGCGTTCCAGGACCAGGGCCGGCACGTCGCCTTTGTCGGGGACGGGATCAACGACGCTCCCGCCCTTGCGCAGGCCGATCTCGGGATCGCGATCGGCGGCGGGACCGACGTCGCCATCGAGAGCGGCGGGGTGGTGCTGGTGCGGGACGACCTCACCGACGTCCCGGCCGCGATCCAGCTCTCCCGGAAGGTGATCGGCCGGGTCAAACTCAATCTCTTCTGGGCGTTCGCCTACAACGCCGCCCTCATTCCGATAGCGGCCGGCATCCTCTACCCGACCTTCGGGATCACCTTCAGGCCCGAACTCGCCGGCCTCGCAATGGCAGCGAGTTCGGTCACCGTCGTCACGCTCTCCCTCCTGCTCAAAGGTTATATACCTGAGGCGAAGAGAGAGAAGAGCGAGGTATCGAAGATGGAAATCGATCCGATCTGCAAGATGGAAGTCGACCCGAAGACGGCAACGTTTACGACCGACTACAAAGGAAAGACCTACTATTTCTGCGCACCCGGCTGCAAGAAAGAGTTCGAAAAGAACCCGGAAAAATACCTCAAATAACCCGCTCTTTTTTCCGGGTCCTTCCCGGCACCGGTCCGGCCCGGCTGAAAAACGAGCCTGTAATCCCCCGTATCCGAAAATCCCCGCAGAATTCTGCGAAGATATATACTTTTAAGTATGGGGGGGACAAATAAAAAAGTGATTTATTCCACAGGTGAGAGAGAGGTTGACCAGAATATTTGTTCCAGAACGGGTGTTTTTCACCTGCGGCGTGGGTACGGATTCGGAATATCTCGGTTCCTTCGAGATGGCACTCAGATCGGCAAAGATCGAGTGCTACAATCTCGTGACCGTCAGTTCCATCCTGCCCCCCGGGTGCCGGATCATCCCGCGTGAGGAAGGTCTTGCCGGCCTCGATCCCGGGAGTATCGTCTTCACAGTCATGTCCAGGATCTCTTCCAACGAGGCTCATCGCAGGATATCCGCCTCCATCGGGGTTGCGATCCCGGCATCCATGGAAAAGCAGTGGGGATATTTTGCCGAGCACCACGCGTTCGGCGACGGAAAAGAAAAGGCAGGAAGGTATGCCGAAGACCTGGCGTACCGGATGTACCGGAGCATCACCGATAAAACACCTGAAAAAACGCTCAACATCACAGAAAGTGCAATCGTAGATGAAGACGGCCACTGGACGACAGCGCTTGCCGCCGCCATCTTTCTCATGGAGTAATTATGACGTCACGCACACGTGCACACCACACCACCTGTCCGTACTGCAATGAAGAGGTCTACCTTGAGGAGTTGATCGGAGGCAAATGTCCGCTCTGCGGCAGCACCCTCGAAGAGCCCGAGGACGAGTGCCTCGAGATCGACGACGGCATCGAGCGCTCCGATCTCTCGTGGCTCATCTGCCATTATTTCCTCTTCAAAAAAATGGACGAACTCGGTGCCAACCCCCTCCAGATCATGGAAGTGATCTCCCGTCTCGACAGAGAAAGTGCATTCGAGGAGGGGAACGAAGAGCACGTGTCTTTTGAAGTGGAAGTGCCGTTCGGCCGCCTCGAACGCGTCCTGCCGAAGCGGTGCAGCTGCTGCGGCCGGTCGTTTGTCAGGGGCGGCAAAAAAGTGTTCGCCGGAGAGAGCGGACAGCCGGGCTACAGCGTCTCATACCGCTGTCCTCTCTGTTCTTCTCAGTAGGTCCGCGCGATCACGGTCGAGGTGCCCGGGCGCCCGCAGACGATACATGGTCCCTCGCTCTTCTCGATATGAGCGCTCCGCACTCCGGTTCCGAGTATGCTCGCAGTTGTCTCTTTTTCGATTGCTTCGGCACAGGCTTCGTCGCCGCACCAGTGGACGACGGCGATGCCGGTCTTCGTCGCCTCGACCGCCGCCTCGACGCTCCCGACCGGAACGATCCTGGAGGTGAGAGAGGCTTCGGCCCGTTCGCGCAGCTTCCCTGCGAACGCCGTCAGGACCCCCGGGATCGCCGCCGCAAGCCCGGGACGCTCCAGCGTCAACTTCTCGCCGTCACGGGTGGCGGCGACGACGGTGCCGGCCGCCAGGTCTCTGGGGCCGACCTCGATGCGCAGGGGCACGCCCCGCATCTCCCAGTGATAATATTTCGCGCCCGGCCGCAGGTCGCGGTCGTCGACCTTCACCCGCAGGCCGGCCGCTTCGAGTTCGGCCCGGATCGCCTCTGCCGCCGCCCTGACCTCGTCGGCCTGTTTTTTCATGATGATCGGGATGACGACGACCTGCACCGGCGCCACCTTCGGCGGGAGCACCAGGCCGCGGTCGTCGCCGTGGACGCCGATCGCCGCTGCGATGCATCGTTCCGAGATGCCGTAGCAGGTCTGGAAGACGAACTGCTGCTCGCCTGCGGCGTCCTCATAGGTGATCTCGAAGGTCTTCGAGAAATGGGTGCCGAGGTGGTGGGCGGTGCCCACCTGAAGGGTCCGGCCATCCGGCATCAGGGCGTCAACGGCCATCGTGTAATCGGCGCCCGGGAACCTGTCCCAGTCTGGCCGCCGGGAAATGATCACCGGTACGCAGAGCTCGTCGTAGAACTGCGTATACAGGGAGAGGGCGGTCTCGACCTGCGCCGCCGCCTCTTCCCAGGTGGCGTGGGCGGTGTGGGCCTCCTTGAAGGAGGTGATCTCGCGGAGACGGATGAGCGGCCGCGTGTGCTTCGTCTCGTACCGGAAGGTGTTGACGATCTGGTAGACTTTTATCGGCAGATCGGCGTGCGAACGCACCCAGAGGGCGAACATGGGATACATGGCGGTCTCGCTCGTCGGCCGCAGGGCGAGCGGCACGTCGAGTTCGGTGAGGCCGCCGTGGGTGACCCAGTAGACCTCCTCCTCGAATCCCTTGATGTGCTCGGCCTCTTTCATGAACTCATTCTTCGGAATGAGGAGCGGAAAGAGCGTCTCCTCGTGGCCGGACCGGTCGAGAAGCGTGCGGAGGATCGCGTAGGTGTGCCGCCGCAGACCGAACCCGAAAGGAAACCAGACGTACAGCCCCTTCACCGGGTAGCGGACGTCCATGATCTCGGCGCGCCAGAGCACGTCATTATACCAGGCTGAAAAATCAGATTTTGGGGGGAGTGAACCGGTCTCGTCTTCCATTGAGGTACCTCAGACCACTATCTGTAGGAGTGCGGGCGTAATAAATGCCTCTACAACGGCCGCCACGGCCAGAAGCGGGACGACAACACGGAGAAAGAGCCCGCCGAGACGCAAGGCTTCGGCGGCGGCATCCCTGGTGCCGGAGAGATCGGCCAGGAGCGATCTGGCGAGGCCGAGCCCGAGGGCGGCCGCAATGAAGATGGCCGGAAGTTCGAAGATGCCGTGGGGGACGAGCCCGGCGGCCAGCCCGAGCGGGCCGAGCCGTTCCGCGATCTCGCCGGCAAAGACTCCGATAACGACACCGTTCGAGAGGAGGATGAACAGGGTCAGGAGGCCGAAGGTTGCCCCGCCCAGGAAGAGCAGGATGCAGGCCTGCAGATTGTTCAGGAAGATCTTTACGGCGAGCATCGCCGCCGGATCCCCGAGGATGTCGGTGAATACGCCGCTTCTGACCATCTCGATCAGCTGTTCGGCCATCGGGTCGCCGGAGAGAAGGAGGGCATACCCGGCGGCGATGCCGACGAGGAAGACGCCGACCGAGACGGCGAGGAAGATGCTCAGGTCCCGCCTAGACATAGAGCACCATCCGCATCATGTCCCGAACGCCCGGTGCCATACCGACGACGATCATGGCGAGCAGCACCAGGTGCCAGAATGTAGCGCTCCCCTCCTTTCGATAGAGTTCGAGGACGTAGATCGCCGGGACGATCACCAGGAGCTTCAGCGGGAACATGGCAAACGCCGTCCCGGTCCATGCGATCAGGGCCGAGCCCACCACATGCTGCTCCACGTAGTGGACGGAATGGAGGTCGATGCCGAACGAGGTGGCCGAGGCGTCCAGCATGTGGCCGACGATGAGCAGAATGTAGAGAGGGTTCCGCACGTACTCCCAGCCGAGCACATACCTGAGGAAACCCCAGACCGCCGCCGCGGTGACGGCGGCCATCGCCAGGATCGCTGCCAGCACCGTCAGGTCGATGCGGGTGTTCGCAGCGCCCCAGAGCAGAAGGACTGTGAGCACGACGGCTGAAAGGGCGATCCCGATCAGGCCGTAGGCCCGGGAATATTCCCGGACGATCCCTTTCATGTCGAGGAGGCGGGAGAGGAAGAGGGCGACGACGGTGACGAACGAAACGACGAAGTAGATGAGCGGCGTGATCAGCAGGACGCGGAGGTCGGAGGCGATCATGCCGGTGTCTTCGACGACCCGCAGGAGTCCGCCGAGAACGACGAAGGGGATCGTTGCGAGAACGAACCGGCTGTCGACCTCGATCCCGAAGTGCTGCAGGCCCCGGTAGACGAGATAGACCGCGAGGATCAGGATGAGGGCGTAGGTCAGGGTGTCGACGATCGTATACGGCTGACCGTATATGATCGGATCGATGTAATATTTGTAGAGGAACTCCCTAATCATCAGTGATCTCAATGGGTGGAGAGAATATTAAAGTACTCAGAGAGCAGGTCTTCGACAAGTCCAGATGGATGCAGCTCCCGCGAGACGTGATCATCGGGCACAATGTTCTCGAAGAGATCGGTCCGGTCTGCCGGGACCTGAACCTCGGCTCCCGCGCCCTCCTCATCGCCGGCGAGCACACGATGGGGATCGCCGGGGAGCGTGTCGCCGCCCTCCTCGGCGAGACCTGCGAGGTCGAGACCTGCATCGCCCACGGCAACGCCCTCGAAGAGATCGCCGCCGCCGAACGGGCCGGAGCATCTGCCGACTTCATCGTTGGGGTCGGCGGCGGACGAATGATCGATACCGCGAAGATCGTCTCGTACAACCTCGACCGGCAGTTCATCTCCGTGCCGACGTCGGCGGCGCACGACGGCGTCGCCTCGTCGAGGGCGACCGTTCCCTCTCCCGAAGGGAACATCTCTCTCAACGCCCACCCCCCGATCGCCGTCGTCGCCGACACCGGGATCATCGCCGCCGCACCGAGAAGGCTGCTCATATCGGGCTGTGCCGACATCATCTCCAACTACACCGCGATCCTCGACTGGGAACTCGCCCACCGGCTGAGGGGCGAATCGGTCTCCGAGTACGCGATGGCGCTCTCGAAAATGACCGCCGAGATCATGGTCAAAAACGCCGCCGCCATCAGCGCCCACACCGAAGAGAGTGCATGGATGGTGATGAAGGCCCTCGTCTCCTCGGGCGTCGCCATGAGCATCGCCGGGTCGTCGCGGCCGGCAAGCGGGGGAGAGCACAAGTTCTCTCATGCCCTCGATCGGATCGCACCCGGGCAGGCGCTCCACGGGGAACAGTGCGGTCTCGGGGCGATCATCACGATGTACCTGCATGGCGGGGACTGGCGCTGGATCCGTGACTCCCTCAGAAAGATCGGCGCCCCGACCACCCCGGCCGGTCTCGGGATCGCGGACGAGACCGCGGTCGAGGCCCTGCTTGCGGCGCCGTCCATCAGGCCGGAGCGGTTCACCATCCTGGACATGGGGCTGTCCAGGGAGAGCGCCGAGACGATCGTCAGGATGCTGTACGAGGAGTGAAATGAATGGCAGAACCAAAACCGAAAGTAACCCTGATCGGGAGATGCCTTGCGGAAAAAGGGCTCGAATTCGTTTATGAAGGCGACGTGCAGGAGTGCAGGACCTGCAAACTCTGGAAAGTCTGCCACAACCTCCAGGCGGGGAAAAAATATCAGGTCGTCGGCGTCAGGACGAACACCGGCCAGGAGTGCCTGGTCCATCAGGGCGGCATCTGCGCCGTCGAGGTGATCGAGGCCCCGGTCGTCACCCTCATTCCGGCCGACCGCGCCATTCTCAACTCGCGCGTCCAGTACGAGTCGCCGTGCACCAGGACCGATTGCCGGAGTTATGCCCTCTGCCATCCCGACGGCATCATCGACGGCGAGAAATACACGGTCGCCAGAATTCTGGGCAACGCGCCCGATATCTGCGAGAAAGGCCGGACGCTGAAGCTCGTGGAACTGCGGCCGACCTGAATCAGACGTGTTCGGCCGCCGCCCAGAGCTGTTGCGCCAGGGAGAGAACCCGGTCGGTATGCTTGAAATCTGCACGCCAGCGATCCGGGATGGCGGAGAAACCATAGTGGGCGCCGGCCAGGGCCCCCGCGATCGCGCCGACCGTATCGGCGTCCCCGCCCAGATTGACCGCCCGGACGAGGGTCTCTTCGAAGGTCCTGGAGTCCATGAAGACGGTGAGGGCGCAGTGGGTGGAGAGGGCGGCGTCGAGAGCAGGTTCGAGCGGCCGGGCGCGGAAGTCGCCGAACCGCCCGGCGACCTCGTCGTTCCCGCAGCAGTCGAGGGCGCGGGAGAACGCGCGGGTTTTCGAGACGCCGCGGCACATTTCGGCGATCATCAGGTTCACGAACGCCGAGCATTCCCCTGCGACGGGGTCGTAATGGGTGAGGGCCGAACAGGCGAGGCTCACCTCCCGCACCGCACCGGGCGGGTAGAATATGCCGAGCGGCGGCCCACGCATCACACTTCCGTTTGTTCGGCTTCCTCCGTTTCGGGCGTGGGCGATCAGGGCGGCCTCTTCCGGCCGCACGCCCTCCTGAATGAGAGAGAAGACCATCCGGGAGGTCGGCCCGTAGTACGCGGGCGCCTTTTCGAAGCCTGAAATAAGGCGTGATATGAAGTCTTCAGGGGAAAAGCCCCTGTACAGGACGAGCGATCGGGCAAGCCCCATTGCCTGAAGGGTGTCGTCGGTGTATTCGCCCCTTGAAACGGCGTGAATGCCTCCGCTCTGCATTTCCGTCACGTTTTTCTCCTGTGGCGGCAGCCCTTCGAGGGGCGCACCCAGAGCGTCCCCCACAGCGAGTCCAACGAGAATCCCGGCGGCCCTGACGAAGTTCGTTATAAAGATCACCAATAAGGTATATTTACCGGGGAAAAAATGTATTTTTTGAAGTTAGGTGATTGCGTGCAGAAAGAAGAATTGCTCCATTTACATATGCTCATGATGCATATCCGGAAGTATTATGAGACCACCACAGGAGAAGCGGTCTATACCCCGGACTACGATCTTCTCGGCGTTTCCCCCGCTCACATCCACAAAAACAAGATTTCTCACAAAAAAGCAATTCTTGCGCTCGGCGAAGACCTGATCCACCAGCTGCGGACTTCTCCACATCTCGAGCAGCAGCAGGTCGAGTACTCTCACAAAGCGACCCATAATGAGGGTATAGTGCAAGAACATTAGACAATGGACGATCTCGATCTCTGCCGGGAGATCATCTCCCGGATCTCTTCTGATTCGTGCAGCCCCCCCGAGCTCCAGCGGATCAAGATCGCCGTCTGCCGGGAGTACAGAGCAGAGTCCATGCCGAAAAATTCGGCGATTCTTGCCGCCGCGACCCCGGACGAAGCGCGAGCGCTCAGGAAAGTCCTCATGGTCAAGCCGACGCGCACGATCTCGGGCGTCGCGCCGGTGGCGGTCATGACGTCCCCGGCGGCATGTCCGCACGGAAAATGTCTCCCGTGTCCGGGCGGGCCGGACCACCCCTTCCAGTCCCCCCAGAGTTATACGGGCCGGGAACCGGCCGCCCTCCGCGGTGCCCAGAACGGATACGACCCTCGCCTCCAGGTCACGGCCAGGCTCTCGCAGCTCGAGGCCCTCGGCCACCACGTGGACAAGGCCGAACTGATCGTCATGGGCGGGACGATCACCGCCCGGCCCCGCGCCTATCAGGAATGGTTCGTCGCCTCCTGCGTCCATGCGATGAACGCCTATCGCAGCGGCGGCCCCGACCCCGGCCCCGGCCCTCTCCCGCCGACAGACGAAATATTCGCTGCAAACGAGCGCGCGGCCGTCCGCTGCATCGCCGCGACCTTCGAGACCAGGCCGGACTGGTGCAGGCGGGAGCACGTCGCGGGCATGCTCGATCTCGGGGTGACGAAGGTCGAACTCGGAGTCCAGCACACCGACGACGGCATCCTGGCCTTCAACCGCCGGGGGTGTGCGGTGGCCGACGCCGTCGCGGCGAACCGGATGCTGCGGGACGCCGGGATCAAGGTCGGCTTCCATGTCATGCCCAACCTTCCCGGAAGCACGATCGAGCAGGACCGGGAGATGTTTCGGATGCTCTTCGCCGACGAACGGTTCCGTCCTGATTTTCTGAAGATCTATCCGACGCTGGTCACGCCCGGTTCGGAGATCGAGGCGCTCTGGCAGCGGGGCGAGTACGCCCCCTATCCTGAGGAGGAACTGGTGGACCTGATCGCCCGTGCGAAATCGATCCTGCCCGAGTATGTTCGTCTCCAGCGGGTGCAGCGCGACATCCCGGCGCCGTTGATCGTCGCCGGGTCGCGTCACTCGAATTTCAGGCAGCTGGCGCAGGAGCGGCTGCGCCTGAACGGCGGCGAGTGCCGGTGCATCAGGTGCCGCGAGGCCGGGCGGCGGCCGGCCGGGGCCGAACCGTCTCTCCGCGATCTCGTCTACCGCTGCTGCGGCGGCGAGGAGCATTTCATTCAGGCGGCAGCGGGAGACGCCCTCATCGGGTTTGCACGGCTCAGGTATCCTGGCGAGGCCTTTGAGGACGACCTGGCGGGCGCGGCCCTGCTGCGGGAACTCCATGTCTACGGGGCGATGGTGCCCCTTGGCGAGAGCGGGGAGGAAGGAGAGTACCAGCACCGCAGCTTCGGAAAAGAACTTCTTTCTCAGGCCGAAGAGACGGCTCGGAACGCGGGGTGGGAGCGCGTCGCCGTCAACAGCGGTATCGGCGTGCGCCCCTATTACCGGGGGCAGGGCTATGAACGCGAAGGGCCATATATGGTAAAGAGGCTTCGATGAAACCGGCAACCCTGGAATTCGTTCGGCAACGCTTCGACTCGTATTACCGGGACGGCTACCTCGCCGTGCCCCCGTCGCTCCCCCAGCGGGAGTGGGGTTTCATCTTCTTCGACCGGAAACCCCGGGTGCGGATGCGGCGGCACCTGGGCTTCGGCTCCCGCGAGGAGTGCCATGAGTACATCAGGTCGATGGTGCCGGCGCACGCCTATTATTCCACGGCCTATTATGCAAACCCGGCTGCGGGCACGATGGGGGAGAAGGGGTGGAGCGGCGCCGATCTGATCTTCGACATCGACGCCGATCACCTCTTTTCTTCCCTGAAGGGGATCACCTACGACGTGATGCTGAGGCGCGCCAGGGACGAGACCGAGAAACTCGTTGCCATGCTCACCGGCGAACTCGGCTTCTCGCCGAAGACGATCACCGTCGTCTTCTCGGGAGGGCGGGGGTATCACGTCCATGTGCGCGATCTCCGGGTCCTCGCATGGGGGAGCGGAGAGCGCCGCGAGATCGTCGATTATCTCTGCGGCACCTGGATGGAGCCGCAGCTCCTCTTCAATGCGGGCGACGGCGGCGGATGGCAGGGCAGGTTCGCGGATGTCCTCCAGGAATACGGCCGCGTCCTCCGGGCCGACGGAAGGGATGCCGCACAGAAGAGGCTCTGCTCCATGGAGGGGATCGGAAAGAAATACGCCGAACGCTTTCTCTCGGCCCTGGAAGCGGCGGACGACGACCTGAAGGTCGGACGGGTGCCGCAGGCCGTGCTCTCGTCCCCGGCTCTCCGGGCCCTGATGTCGCCGGAAGGGGGCGAGCTGGTTCCCCTGATCAGAGGGCGCGGGGCGGCGGTCGACGAGCCGGTGACGACCGATATCAAACGGCTGATCAGGATGCCCACCTCTCTTCATGGTGGGAGCGGGCTGCGGGTCGTCGAGGTGCCGATCAGGGAACTTTCCTCGTTCGATCCTCTCGTCGACGCCGTCGTCTTCGGCGAGCGCGAGGTGAAGGTCGACGCCGCCTTCGGGCTTTCCGTCCCCATGCTCGGCAACGTCCATACGATCCGGAAGGGTCAGAATCTCGTTCCCGAGGCCCTTGCGGTCTACCTCTGCTGCCGCGGCATCGCCGAGATCGGGGGTGCGGTATAATGGATCTCGACGACCTGCGGATCATCGTCTGGAACGAGCGCGAGAGCGGGAAACTCTCCGGGGTTCCTGCCGAACTCTTTGCGACGGGCCGGGTCTCCCTCAAGGAGATCCAGGACGAGATCCAGACGATCGGCGACCCGTTCTCGGAGAACGGCGCCGTGCTGCAGGACCGCTACCACAGCATAAAAGAGACGCTGAGCACGATCGTCAAACTCCGCCTCAAAAAGATCCTGAAACTTGCGGAGGCCCAGATCGAAGGGGGCTATTTTGACCGGGACGAGGTGAAGTCGATGCTCCCGCAGGAGCGGACGATGTTCGACGCCGTCCGCCGGGAGATCGCCGTCTGCCGCGACGCCATGCTCGAAGGGGCCGAGACGACGGGTGCGCCTGCCGGAGAAGCCGGAGAGCCGGAACCGTCCGGGGTGGACGAAGACGAGGCATCCGCCTCGTTCATGGAGGAGGAACCCCGGGAAGAGAGAGCCGCAGCGGCACCCGGGCGGACGACGCCCGGCGACATCTCCCTTGTCCTGGTCAACGAGGGCGTCCCGGCATTCATGGGACTGGACGGCCGGACATATGCCCTGGAGGCCGGCGACCTCGTCACTCTCCCGAAAGGGAACGCCGGGGTGCTCGCGGAACGCAACATAGCCTTAAATATAAGGCTTATCAAATAATACAGGTATTCGAGAGTATGGCGCCGGGGGGTGCATGTGGGAGAAATGCGGCGAATTTTGCCGAAAAATATGGATCCCGAAAGAATCATGCGCATTCCGGCGCTGCCGCTCCGGCCCGCACCGGGCTGCATAACCAATCGCGAGGGGCTTATTTCATGAAGATGCCAGCAAAGTTCAGGGCCTACTGCCCATACTGCAGATCGCACGAGGTCCAGGAAGTTGAGAAGGTCAAGAAGGGGCGCGTCAACCACCTGCACTGGATCGACCGGCAGAAGGCGCGGAGAGGCAAAGTAGGAAACATGGGCAAGTTCTCCAAGGTGCCCGGCGGCGACAAGCCGACCAAGAAGGTCAACGTCAGGTACCGTTGCACCAGATGCGGCAAGGCGCATCTCCGTGCGGGCTGGAGAGCAAGCAAATTTGAGATTGTGGAGTGAGAGGCATGGTACGTCAGCACCGCGAGAACAGGAGCGCATTCTGCCGGGTCAGGTGTCCGGACTGCGAGAACGAACAGGTGATCTTTGAGAAGGCCAGCACCGTCGTGGACTGTGCGGTCTGCGGGCATGTGCTCGCCGAGCCGACCGGCGGAAAGGCCGCGATCAAGGCGGAGATCAAAGCAAAACTTCAGTGAGATAGTCAGATGCACGAAATAAATGAATGGCCGGAGGAAGGCGAACTCGTCGTCTGCACGGTTGAGGACGTCAAAGACTTCGTGGCATTTGTGCGTCTGGACGAATACGAGAACAAAAAAGGACTCATCCAT
>JASGMW010000046.1 GCA_030156225.1 Methanofollis sp. | reverse complement strand
CGGGCGCCCGGTCTATATCGGCGGACCGGTCTCGGCCTATCCGGCGTATGTCCTCGGCGAACTCGCGCCCGACGCCGTGGTCGTCGGCGAGGGGGAGGATACGGTGCCGCGTCTCCTCGACCTGGGTATATCCCCTGACCTCCCGGGAATCGCCTACCTGGACGACGGCCTGGTCGTGATCACGCCGCCGGCACCGCCCGCGTCGGTGCACCGGCCGCTCCCCCTGATCCCGGATGATATCGGACGGCAGAGTATCAGGGGTGCGAACGCCTATATCGAGACGCACCGGGGCTGCATCGGGGCCTGCACCTTCTGTCAGGTGCCGCGGTTCTTCGGGAGGGAGATCAGGAGCCGGGACCTCGACGAGATCCGGAGGGAGGTCAGGGCGTTCAGGGAAAAGGGCGCCGTGCGCCTTTCGGTCTCGGGGGGGACCGGTTCCCTCTTCGGATATCACGGGGAGCTCGACAACGACGCCGTCATCGCCCTCCTTCAGATGCTCGCGGAGGAACTCGGCCCCCGCAATGTATCGGCTCCGGACATCAGGGTGGACGCGATCACCGACGAGATCCTCGAAGCGATCAGAAAATACACGATAGGCTGGCTCTTCTACGGCTTCGAGTCGGGGAGCGATGCCGTGCTGCGG
The DNA here is from genome assembly GCA_030156225.1 of Methanofollis sp. Lineage (GTDB taxonomy): Archaea > Halobacteriota > Methanomicrobia > Methanomicrobiales > Methanofollaceae > Methanofollis. The sequence goes on along the minus strand of JASGMW010000046.1, from coordinate 26,283 downwards.
CAGATGGGCAAGGGCGTGACCGTCTCCCTGATGCACGAGGCGGTGGAGCGGTCGCGCCGGCACGGCCTGAAGGTCGCCGGGTGTTTTATCGTCGGCTACCCGACCGAGACGCAGGCAGACTACGAGGCCACAAAGGAGTTCGTCGCGGAGGAGATGCTCGACGACGTCTTCGTCTCGGTGGCCGAACCGATCCCGAAAACGCCGCTCGCCGACCTGGTGCTGCGGACGCCGCACGAAAAAAACCCGGTCTTCGTGCCGCACACCGGCGAGTACCGCTCTCTCGGCCTCACCGAGGCCGAGGCCCGCTGGTTCGATCTCTCGATGCACGCCGAGATGTACAAACCCCTCCTCCACGTGGTCACCGACGAGGTCTTCACGGCCTACCTTGCCGAGGCGAGAAAGCAGGGCGAGGACGTCCGTCGGGTGACGGCGCTGATCGAACGCTACGAGAGGGACGGACCCCTGGAGTGAACGGCACTTTTCTGGAACCGGGCGGTTCGATAACCATATTTATCATATCCTCACAATAGAGGAATATATTATTTTTACCTGCCGGATGCAAAAACAGAGGGGATCGCCTGAGACCGAAGATGCATATCATATGGACAGTCCTGCTCGGGCTGACCCTTATCGTGTCGGCCGGCGCCGCTCAGACCTTCGCAGACCCCCTGCCCGACAAAACCGACCTCACCGTCGGCGAAAAGAAACTCTCTTCCGAACTGCTCGACCTGGTCAGGGCGTCAGGAGAGGACAGGACGACCACATCGGACGCCACCGATACCAGAGGACCGATCTTCGGGGCACCGGTGGAAGAAGATACCGTGTACGTCTATGTCACTGTCGATCCCGCTGCATCGACCCATGCGATCGATGCCTGCGCCGTTGCGGTCACCGACCGGGATGAAGAGTATCACGTCGCCGCCGCAGAGGTGGCAGTCACGGCCCTCGCCGACCTTGCGTCCCTGCCAGAGGTCGTCTCGGTCATGAGCGTGCTGCCCCCCCTCGTCAACACCGGTTCCGTCGATACGGAGGGCGACGCCCTTCTCCGTGCAGAAGACCTCAGGGAGGCGACTGGCTATGGGGGAGCGGGGATGCGGATCGGCATCATCTCCAACGGCGTCGACCACATCGAGACGGCCGTCGCCTCAGGCGACCTCCCGGCCGACGTCCATGTGCTCTCCAACACGGTGGGCGGGGACGAAGGGACGGCGATGCTCGAGATCGTCCACGACATCGCGCCCGACGCCGTGCTGTACTTCCATGACTGCGGCAGCAACCGGATCGCCTTCAACGCGGCGATCGACGATCTCGCCGCCGCCGGGTGCACGGTGATCTGCGACGATCTTGCCTGGCTTACCGTGCCTTATTTCGAGGACGGGAGCATCGCCTCGCATATCCAGTCGCTGGTCGATCAGGGCGGGATCGTCTATGTCTCCTCGGCAGGGAATTATGCCAGAGCCCATTATCAGGGCGGTTATACGGACGGCGGCAGCGGCTGGCACGACTTCGGCGGCGGCACGACCGCAATCCCCTTCACGATTCCCGCATCTACGACCTCGACCATCGTCCTCGAGTGGAACGACCCCTGGGGGTCGTCGTCGAACGATTATGATCTCTATGTTGTGAGCGCATCAGGCTCGCCGATCATATCGAGTGACAAGATCCAGAACGGCAACGACGACCCGCTCGAATACGTGACGGTGACAAACGGGGGCGCGTACCCGGCGACCGCGTATATCAGGGTCCAGAAATACTCGGGATCCGCCAGAACTCTTGAAATTTTCACCTTCGGAGCCTCCATCGATTCCTCGTACGGCACGACCGCCGACTCGGTCTTCGGCCATGCGGCGGCAGAGGGCGTTGTCGCCGTGGGGGCGATCGATCATGCCGACGCAATCAGGTCGTACTCCTCCCGCGGGCCTTCGACGATCTTCTATCCTGCCGCGGTGCAGCGGAGCAAACCCGACATCTCCGCGACGGACGGCGTGTCGGTCACCGGTTCGGGCGGGTTTTCCAACCCCTTCTACGGGACGAGCGCCGCCGCGCCGCACGTGGCTGCGATCGCCGGCCTGGTCCGGGGGCTCGCTCCGGATCTGAGCGCCGACGAACTGCGGGAGGAACTGCTCTCGACCGCAGACGACCTCGGCACCGCCGGGTTCGACACCACCTACGGGTACGGGAGGGTCGATGCCCTCGATCTCTACAGCGCCGTCGGGGCTGCTCCGACGGCGTCGTTCACCGCCGCACCGCTGACCGGACCGGCGCCGCTGGCGGTGAATTTCACCGACACGTCGATCGGGGCGACGGCGTGGGAGTGGTCCTTCGGCGACGGCAACGGCTCGACCGGGCAAAACCCGTCCCACACCTACGCGGCGCCGGGCACCTACACCGTCTCGCTCACGGCATCCAGCCTCTTCGGCAGTGCGACGGTCGAAAAGGCGGGGTACGTCACGGTGACGGCACCGCCGCTGGCGGCGGACTTCTCGGCGAACGAAACAGCAGGTACGGTGCCCTTCACCGTGCAGTTCGCCGATGAGAGCACGGGGACGCTGAACGCATGGAACTGGTCCTTCGGCGACGGAACCACCTCGACCGAACAGCATCCGGTCCACACCTACACGGCGCCCGGCGCCTATACCGTCTCGCTCACCGTCGCCGACGCCTATGAAAGCACGGACACAACAACGGCAGAGGGGTATATCGTTGCCGATGCACCGCCCCTGATCGCCGCGTTCACGACAAACGTCACCTCGGGGTTCGTGCCCTTCACCGTCCGGTTCAACGACACGAGCACGGGCACACCGATCGCGTGGCACTGGAACTTCGGGGACGGGAACACCTCCACTGACCGGAACCCGGTTCATCGGTATGAGAGCGCCGGCCTCTTCACCGTGAACCTCACCGTCACCGACGCCTACGGGGCGGCGAGCGGCAACGAAACGATCATCCAGGCCAGGACGCTCATGCACCCGGACTTTTCGGCAAACCTGACCGCCGGAGTCGTGCCCTTCGCGGTCGGCTTCACCGATCTCACGCCCGAGAACGCGTCGACGTGGCACTGGGACTTCGGGGACGGAAACACCTCGACCGAGCAGCACCCGGTCCATACCTACGCCGTGTCCGGGATCCACACCGTCTCTCTCACGGTGGACGGAGACTGCGGTTCGGTCGCGAAGACCGGTTATATCAACGCACTCCCGGTGCTCTACGGCGACGCGAACGAGGATGCCGCCGTCAACCAGGCCGACACCCTGCGGGTGCTCAAGGAGGTGGTCGGGCTGACGGCACTACCCGCGGCCGATACCGAACAGTTCAGAAAGACCGACGTCCACGCCAACGGTGCGATCGAGGTGGGCGATGCCCTCTTCATCGCCCAGTACAACGTCGGGCTGCGGAACGCGTGGTTCGAGATCCTCTGAGCGTCACTTTCCTGCTCCGACGGGCCTGAGCAGGACCCGGGCCGCCACGAAACCGACGACGGCCAGCACAAGGACGTACGGAAAGACGCCCAGGTAGTCGCCGGTCGCGGTCCTGACAAGCCCGGCGAGCTGCGGCCCGACAATGGCGCCCGCGCCGTAGGCGAGGAAGACCACCCCATAGCAGCGCGGGTAGTCGCCGGTCCCGAAATAGGCGGCGGTGGCGGTCGGTGCGATGGCCAGCCAGCCGCCCAGGCATCCCCACAGGACCGCGAAGGCGACGACATAGGTCCAGACCGAGGGTGCGAGCCACATCGCCGCCGATGCCCCCCCGATCAGCAGGAACGAGATCGTCGCCGCAGTCCGCGGCGTCAGCCGGTCGGTGAGGGCGCCGAAGACCGGCCTGCCGAAGCCGTTGAAGACGGCGAAGAACCCGACGAGCATCGTCGCCAGCGCCGGGGCGAGGCCCATTTCGGTCCCGACGGGCGTTGCAATGGAGATGGCCATCAACCCGGCCAGGCATCCGATGAAGTAGCAGATCCAGAGCCCGGCGAAGGTCGACGTCCCGATCATTTCTTTTCTGGTGCACTCCCTGACCGGGGCCGTCTCCGTCCCGGACGGCTGCCAGCCCGCCGGTTTCCACCCGTCCGGCGGGAAGGAGAGCGGGAGGGCGAGGAGGACGGTGAGCAGGACGAAGGCGACGCCGAAGATCCTGAAGGTCTCCATCACCCCGACCGCCGCGATGAGGGCCCCGGCGATGTTCGCGGTCAGGAAGGCGGAAAACCCGAAGCCCAGCACGGTGAGGCCGACCGCAAGGCCGCGGCGGTCAGGGAACCACCGCGCCGCCACCGCCACCGGGACGCCGTAGGCGATTCCGACGCCGAGCCCGCCGACGATGCCGTACATGACGCAGAGCATCTCCACCGAGGTCGCCGACGACGCCAGCAGCCAGCCGAGGCCGGTGAGGACGCCGCCGACGATGGCGACGGTCCGCGGACCCCGCTCTTCGATGAACTTCCCGGCAAGGGGCATGGCGATCGAGAAGGACGCCAGGAAGACCGAGAAGGGCATCAGGATCTCGTTCGCCGTCACCGTCCTGCCGGGGGAGGCGGCGAAGTACCCGGTCAGGGGCGCGACGAAGACGCTCCACGAATAGATGGAGCCCAGACAGAGGTTGATGAGCATGCCGATGAGGACGAAGAGCCACCGCCCCCGCTCGGCCCGCATCCCGAAGACCTTCAGGTCCTGCATCCGACACCCCGGAACCCGGCCATTGCCTCACTCCTCCAGGGTCGAGATGTCCCCGGGATCGATCCCCATTTCCTGCGCCTTCAGGACGCGCCGCATGATCTTGCCGCTCCTCGTCTTCGGGAGGGACTGGACGAACTCGATCGCCGAGGGCATGGCGATCGGGCCGATGCTCATGCGCACGTGGTAGATGAGATCGCTCTTCAACTGCTCGCCGGGTTCGTAGCCGAGCCTGAGGATGACGAACGCCTTGACCGCCTGGCCCTTGACGGCGTCGGGGACGCCGATGACCGCCGCCTCCGCAACCGCCTCGTGGGAGACGAGGGCGCTCTCGACCTCGGCCGTGCCCAGGTTGTGCCCGGACACGATGATGATGTCGTCGGACCGTCCGAGAATCATGATGTAGCCGTCCTCGTCCTTCACCGCAAGGTCTCCGGCCGTGTAGAGGCCGTCGATCGTGCTCCAGTACTTCAGATAGCGCTCGTCGTTGTTGTGGACCGTCCGCATCATGGAGGGCCAGGGCTCCCTGATCACCAGGAGGCCGCCGATGCCGGGCGGGACCGGGTTGCCCTCGCGGTCGACGACGTCGGCGACGACGCCGGGAATGGGCCGGCCGGTAAACCCGGGCTTCATCGGCTCGCCGACGAGGGTCGCAATCATGTGCATGCCGGTCTCGGTCTGCCACCAGGTGTCCAGGATCGGGCAGGACGACCTCCCGACCACCCGCCAGTACCAGTCGAAGACCTCGGGATTCAGGGGTTCGCCGACCGAACCGAGGATCCTGAGGGATTCGAGGTTGGAGCGGTTCGGCCACTCCTCCCCGAACTTCATGAACATCCTGATCGCGGTCGGGGCGGTGTAGAGGACCGTCACACCGAAGTCCTCGACGATCCGCCACCAGATGCCGGGGTCAGGGTAGTCGAGCACCGTCTCGGTGATGAGCACCGTGGCGCCGACCGCAAGGGGACCGTAGACGATGTACGAGTGGCCGGTGATCCAGCCGGGATCGGCGGTGCACCAGTAGACGTCGTTGTCCTTCAGGTCGAAGACATATTTTGTCGTGTAGTAGGTCCCGACCATATAGCCGCCGCAGGTGTGGACGATCCCCTTCGGGGTACCGGTGGTCCCGCTCGTGTACAGGATGAAGAGCGGGTCTTCGGCATCCATCGCCTCGGGCCGGCAGAACGGGTCGGCGGCCTCCATGATCTCGTTGAAGTCGACCTCCATCTCAGAGTAGAGTTCGATCTCTGGTTTCGATCTCCGCAGGACGACGATCCGCTCGACCGACGGCGCGTTCACGACCGCTTCGTCGACGATGGCCTTGAGGGCGATCCGCCTGCCGCGCCGGTAGCCGACGTCGGCGGTGATGACGATCTTCGCCCCCGCATCGCGGATCCGGGCGTTGAGGGCCGATGTCCCGAAGCCGCCGTAGACGATGCTGTGCACCGCCCCGATCCGGGCGCAGGCGAGGATGGCGACGATCTGCTCGGGCACGAGCGGCATGTAGATGCAGACCGTGTCGCCTTTTTCGACGCCGAGCCGCTTCAGGGCGTTCGCAAACCGCATCACGCTGCGGTGGAGCTGGCGGTAGGTGTACACCTGCTCGTCCCCTTCGTTCTCTCCCTGCCAGATCAGGGCGACCTTGTTCCGGCGCTCGCCGGCGACGTGACGGTCGAGGCAGTTGTGGGTGATGTTCAACTTCGCTCCGGTAAACCAGCGGGCGTGCGGCGGGTTCCACTCCAGGACCCGCTCCCACGGCCCGAACCATTCCAGCTCGCCGGCGATCGCCGCCCAGAAGCCTTCCGGGTCGTCGAGATATCGCCGGTACGCCGTATCCCGGTCCCCGATCCACGACCGTTCCCGGCAGGAGGGGTCTGGCCGGCAGACCTTTTCCGCGAGTTTCACGTCGAATGTTTCCGTCATATGCATCCTCTCCCTGACCTGCCCGGCCCATGCGTTATGCACATACCAGATCATACATGATAGATAATGATAAATGTTCAGTCTGCACAACAACTATGCAGTGCATATGCCGGCCGCCGCAGACAGCGTCAGGGATACGATCGCGATCAGCGAACTGCTCAGGAAACATCCCAGGGGCCTCTCCATCACCGAGATCGCAGAGACGCTCCAGCTCCACCGGAACACCGCCGCGAAGTATCTCGACATGCTCGCCCTGAAAGGAGAGCTGGACTGCAAAAAGGTCGGGACGGCGAAAAACTATTTCCTGGCGAGAAGGATGCCGGTCTCGGCCCTGCTCCACTTCACCCCCCACCCGGTCATGGTCGTCGACGGGCGCATGGAGGTCGCGATGGTGAGCGGCGGCACCCTGGAACTGCTCGGCTGTTCGCTCGAAGTGCTGTACGGGGAGCCGCTCCGGAACCTCCCCTTTCCCCTCTTCAAGAGCCAGGAATTTCTCGCCGGGTGCCATGAGGCCGTGCAGGGCACGCAGGCGATCATTTCTGCCGGGGCCGTGATCGGAGGGGCACGGCGCCGTCTCCGCATCCATTTCGTGCCGATCGTTTTCGACACCGGCAGGAACGGCTGCGCCGCCGTGCTCGTCGACGAGACGGCGAGCAGGGAGGCGGTCGAGGCGCTGGAGGTCTCGCGGCGGCGGTACGAGGCGCTCACCGCGGACCAGACCGAGTTCGTCCTCCACGCGAAACCGGACCTCACCCTCGAAGCGGTCAACGAGGCATTTTGCAGGCATGCCGGCCGCACCAGGGAGCAGTTGATCGGATTCAAGTTTCTCCCCCTTCTCCCGGCAGAGGATCGGGACCGCGTCAGGGCGACGCTCCGGGCCCTCACCCCGGAAGAGCCGATCGTCTCGCTGGAGATCAGATCGATCATGACCGACGGCACGCTCGGCCGGGAGCGGTGGCGGATGCGGGCGCTTTTCGGGGAGGAGGGCCGGCACCTCGGCTATCATCTGACGGGCACGGACGTGACCGAACTGAAGCACTGCGAGGATCAGGTGGAGCGGTACCACCAGAACATGGAGACTCTTATCGCCCAGCGGACGACCGAGATCAGGGAGGTGAACCGGACGCTTCTGGAGGTGCTCGCGGAGAAGGAGGAGATCGAGCGTGAACTTCTGTTCACCCAGTTTGCCTTCGATAACGCCTCGGACTCCATTCTGCTCTTCGACGAGAGCGGACAGATCTACAAGGCGAACAGGACGGCGTGCGAGATGCTCGGCTACGGCGCGGAGGAGATCCTGGCCGTCACCATCTTTGACCTCAACCCCTCGATCGCCAGGGCGCGGTGGGCCGGGATGTGGGCGGAGGCCGCACCCGGCGAGCGGGAGAGGACGCTCTCGGTCCACCGGCGAAAGGACGGCACGATCTTCGACGTCGAGGTCTCCAGGACGTTTGTGCGTTTCGCCGACCGGACGTACTTCTGCTCCATCGCGCGGGAACGGGGCGGCGGGGACTGAACCTGCCGGAAGACGGAGGAGCGGATCGCCGAAACGGTATACTCGAACCTTGCCTATGTGCAGGCCAGTCACCGCGATTGTGTTCATCGATTTTTTGCAGATGCCGGGCGTGAAGCAGGATGGCAGGATGCATGTCAGGGGGACGCGGGTATATCTGTCCCATGCGGCGGCGCAGAAACTTGTCGGGGCGCTTGCCGGCACGGTGGAGAAGGTCTATTCCGATGGGGCAATGGAGCAGTACCGCACGGACGGGCCAGGGGAACAGGAACCGTCGACAAAGGTTTCCCGGGTGAAAAAGGATCGGACCGTTTGATTTTTCCCCTGAAGGGGTGGGACCGGGTCAGGGCGCCCGTGCATATTTCGCGACGATCTCGTCGACATCGGCCGGATTGAACGAGACGTCGGCATGCCAGGTGCCGAACCCGCCATGAGCATTGACGGCCCGGACCCACCCGGCAAGGGCGGCCCTCTTTGTCCGGTTCTGCTGGCTGTCCTGCCCCTTCGTCTCCAGGACAAGGTATTCGCCGTTTGCGAGACGGATAAGGAAGTCCGGGCGGAACCGTCTCACGACGCCCTGATAGAGGTAAAAGATCTCGAATCCGAGATGATCGTTCTTTGCCCACGCCTGGACGGCAGGGTTGCGGTCGAGGGCGAAGGCCTCGGTGGCCTCCCATGTGCTGTCAAAGACACAGGCATTGATCTGCGACTTTGCGGTGTTCCCGCAGGGTTTTGTGGTGTACCAGACCGGCATGCCGGCGGTCGAGCGAAGGGGAGGCCTGTCAAGGACCGGTTCGATGGCTTCGGTGTTTTCCTCGCGGATCTGCTCGTAGATATGCTGCACCACCTGGTTCATGTTGAGGATGAGCAGGACCCGCCGGCGGGTGTCGTCGGTGCTGAAGATGAGGGGTGCGAATTTTATTTTATCCGAACGGAGGAACCGGTCGACGATCCCGATCAGTTGTCTGATGAGATCGGCGGCGTTTCCCCGCCACTCCGGACGCATCTGATCGAGGACGTCCCTGGCAGTCTCGAAGATGATCTGCTGGAGTCTGAGATGGCTGAGTTGTTCGAGGTCGATGGTGGTGACCTGCTCGACATCCGGTTTTCCGTCGATGATCGGTGCGAGTTCGGCGATCTGCGGGGTCTGGGCGGCGTCGAGGATGAGGGGTGTTGCTGTGTCAATGTCGAGGGTGAGTGCCGGACGGTAGGTGTGCTCGACCCGCAGGACGTTGGGCCAGGCGATCTCGTACTCCCGGCGGGAGGGGAGGGATTCGATCCTGGTCTTTGGTTTTTCGGGTTTTGGTGGTCCGTCGGTCACTTCTTCATGCGGGAGGAAGGTGAAGGGGATGCCGAAGATGTTGACGTATTCGGGTGAGAAGAGGCGGGTCTCCTCGTCGACGTCGTAACTGGTCCGCCTGAGCCCCCGGCCGATGACCTGTTCACAGAGGAGCTGGCTGGAGAAGGCCCGCAGGCCCATGATGTGGGTGACGGTCCGGGCGTCCCAGCCTTCGGAGAGCATGCCGACGGAGATGACGTTCTGGATGTTTTCACCGGGTTCGCCTGGTTTTCCGATGGTGTCGACCTGCTGCCTGAGGTATTGGGCCTGCTCTTTTTTGGTGAGGGGGCGGGTCTCGTCCTCGTCTCCGATCAGGATATCCAGGGGTTCGGACTGGGCCTCAGCTTCTTTGAGCACTTTCGAGTCGATGTGGAGGATGCGCTCTCTGTCGCAGAGATCGGCGATGCGGATCTTGCGGTGGGTGAAGGCATAGTTGATCCGGGCGGCGGTCTCGGTGGTGTTGGCGACGGTGATCATGACCGGCGGGGTCTTGTAGCCGGCCGTTTCCCATTCTTTCTTTTTTTCCTGCCAGTCGAGGCCGAGGAAGTAGTAGGCGGCGTTGAGGAGGTCTGGGAGGGGTTCGGACTCGTCGGCGCCCTTGCGGTTGAGGTTGTCGTAGACCTCGGGGTCAGTGTAGATATGGTAGAACCGGGATTTGTAGTCGTCAGGGCGGGGGTTGGTGTCGTCGCGGATGACGACGCGCGGGGTCTTGACGAGGCCGGATTCGATGGCGTCGTTTAAGGAGAAGTCGCTGACGATCCAGGTGAACAGGGCTTCGTCGTCGCTTTTTTTGCCGCTCGGGGCGAAAGGTGTGGCGGTGAAGTCGAAGCAGGAGATGATGTTTCTGGCCGCATGGACGCGGTCGAGGCCCTGGACCCAGATGGTGGCCTGCTCGATTTCGTCTTTTGCGATGCCTCTGACCTTCGACTCGGCGGGGACGCGCCAGGCGTGGTGGGCCTCGTCGTTGATGATGATGAGATTTTTGTGCCTGGCCATGTCGCCGAGGATCTCCCGGACATAGGCTTCGTCGCTTTTCGGGCCGCGTTTGTCGACGTTTTTGCGTTTTTTGATCTGCTCTTCGGTCTCCCAGGCGAGGGCCTGCCAGTTCCGGATGAGCACTGTTCCCTGCCTGAGGGCCTCGGCGAGGGCGGGCGGGACGATGTTGAAGACGTCGTAGTAGTTGCCCTCAGAGGAGGGGACGAGGACGGAGAGGCGGCTTTTGACGGTGAGGCCGGGGGCGATGACGAGGACGTTTCTGGAGAAGCGCGGGTCGGTGGGGTAGGCGGTTTTGTTGAGGATCTGCCAGGCGATGAGCATGGCCATGACGACGGTCTTGCCGGTGCCGGTGGCCATTTTACAGCATTGCCTGAGGAATGCACCGCCGTCGCCGGGGATGTCGATGCCGGTTTTTTCCGTTGCGGGCGCTTCGGTGAGCCAGATGAGGGTTTCGATGGCTTCGATCTGGCAGAAGAAGAAGGGGAGATCCCCGCGTTCGTTGGTGTCCTGCCAGTAGTCGAGGAGGCGGCGGGTGATGCCGGTGATGCCGGGGTAGCCGGCGTCCCGCCAGGCCCTGACACGGGGGCGGATCTGGTTGACGAGGGGGATTTCGTAGAAGACGCCGGGGTCGTCGAAGGAACGGGAGCCCTCTGTGGCGACGACATAGCCTGCTTTCCGCCGGCCGGGGACGAGGTCGAAGGTACGGGTGGTGCGGTCGTAGTGCCAGTAATGGGTGGGTGCGGTGTAGGGGGAGGTGACGATGAGGCGGTCGATGGTCTTTTTCGGCATGGATTATGCCCCCGCACCGTTCAGATCCCGTTCGACGATGCATTCGATGCCGCGGTCGTCGACGATCTTGACGGCGATGCAGCGGTGGTCGCCGGGTGTGAAGGGGAGGGAGACGGTGCCGCGGTAGGCTTCGATCTTCTCGTCGTCGATCTCGGCCCCGAGGTTTCTGGCGAGTTTTGCCCAGCCGTCTTTCTCGCCGGCCATGGGGAAGAAGACCTGTCTCGGGTAGAGGCTGCGGCCGTCGTAGTCGGTGTCGAGCATCCACATGGCGATCTTTTCGGGGCCGCCGCCGACGACTTCGCCGGTGCGGGTGTCGTAGTAGTCGAAGCCGTTGACGGTGACCTGGACCTTGCCATCTTTGAGATGCTCGATGCTGATGTCGGGCTGGCCGATGAGCCAGAAACTTTCGTTGCCGGCGCGTTTTTTCTTGAGGTCGGCGGTCTGGAGGTCGGCGTTCATCTGGGCCTTGAGGAGGGTGACGCCAGGCCAGTTGGTCTCGTCGATGTCTTTGGCGGCTTCGGGGTCGAACTGGAAGGCGGCGAAGACGAGTATTTCGGGTCGGGGGACGAGGCTCCGGGCTTCGGTGATTGCCCGCTCGACCTGTTTGCTGTCGAGGGCAGCGTGCTCCGGGCCGAAGGAGACGGCGATGGTTTTGGGCGGGTTGTCTTTTGTCTCGCCGCCGGCATGGAGCCAGCGGGTGCCGCCGAGGGGTTCGAGGCGGGCGAAGGCGATGCGCTGGCCGCCCTTGCCCCTGATGCCGGTGGCGAGGAGTTCGGCGCGCCATTCCTCCTGCCGGAGAGACTCGCCGGTGCGGGCGGCTGAGCCGTCGGCCGGGAGGGGGGCGGCGGTGTCGCCGGCAAGGGGTTCGACCGTGAGGGTGGGGACGGCCTCGACGGTGAAGGGACCGGTGACCCGGACGTTCGTTTTGTCGGGCAGGGGATCGTCATAGAGGGTCTCCTGAGGGGCGTTTTTCTGGATGCTTGCGTCGATCTCGGCCTGCCTTTTTTGCCGGGCGGCGAGGAGCTTCGTGTGGGCCTTCGCCGCTTCTTCCGGCCAGGTGGGGTCGGGGTCGAAGGGGACCTGCCACTCTTCGTAGTCGGTGCCGGCGGCGGCGTTGAGGGCGGCGAGGGCGGCCTCGACTTTCGGCCGGTGCTTTTCATAGATGGTGTCGATCTCAGGGTTGTTGGCGATGGACTTGAGGGTGATGTGCGGGACGGTCTTGTAGACAAAACCGCTGCCGACACCTTCCTCCGGGTGGGCGAGTGCATAGTAGTCGAAGACGGCGGTCATGAGGCGCTGCTTGGCGAGGGTCGTGGCGACGCGGGAGGTGTCGCAGGTGATCCAGCGCCTGCCCCATTTCTCGGCGACGTATGCGGTGGTGCCCGAACCACAGGTTGGGTCGAGGACGAGGTCGCCTGGGTCGGTGGTCATCAGGAGGCAGCGTTCGATGACTTTGTCAGAGGTTTGAACGACATAGATCTTTGAATTGGCGCCGGTGGTATCCATCCAGAGATTTGTTAATTTTTTTAGGGGGAAATCAGTTGTATATTGAATATAACTTAAATTTTTACCCTCGTTATAAAATCGATTTGCTGTAGCAAGTTTTTCCATGCCGCTACAGTTTGTCACCCAACAACCAGGTGCATGATACATCGTCCCTTCGTATTCAAAATCAAATGTGTTGTTTTCAGAATATGATGGGGCTCTTTGAGAGACTAATCTAAATACTTTTGATTCTTTGGGTAACAATTTATGATTGTTGTATTCTTCATTCGTTAGTTTTCGTCTAAATCCATCGTTTATTTCGACTAATGTCCAACGGGATGCACCTTCAACGTTGTATGGTTCAAACAATTGATGATATTTTATTTTAGAAATATCCTTAGAATACCAAACAATGATATCATTCATCCGTTCCAGCGTAGTTGAACCTAATGTCATCCCCTTTTTTCTAAATATGATTTCCGAAACAAAATTCCCGGCCCCGAACACCTCGTCCATGATCTCCCGGACATGGTGCACGTTCTCGTCAGAGATCTGCACGAACACGCTCCCGCTCTCGGTGAGGAGTTCACGCGCCAGCAGCAACCGGTCCCGCAGATAGGTGAGGTACGAGTGGATGCCCAGTTCCCAGGTGTCCCTGAAGGCCTTGATCATCTCGGGCTCCCGGGTGAGATCCTCGTCCTTGCCGTCCTTCACGTCCCGCTTGTTCACGAAGGGCTGGAAGTTGGAGCCGTACCTGATCCCGTACGGCGGATCGATGTAGATCGTCTGCACCTTCCCGGCCATGTTCTCCTTCTGGAGGAGGGAGTTCATCACCAGGAGGGAATCGCCGGCGACGAGGCGGTTTGACCAGTTGTGCCGGTGGCGGTAGAACTCCACCGCCTCGCGCAGGGGCGGGTTCTCGGCCGAGAACTCGAAAAGGGATGCCTGTCGGTGGTCGCCATTGCTGCTCTTCGCCGCCCTGACGATCGTTTTCGGGTCGATGCGCTCGTGGACGTGGAGGGAAACCTTCGGCACCTCAAAGGAGATGTGCTCCGCCTTCCCCGCCCATGCAAGGTGCGGGTCGATGTGGGGATCGTAGGCATAGGTCGTCGTGCCCTCCTCAGGTTCGGTCCGGGCGTCGACCAGGCCAACAGGGGGGTTGTTCAGCCGGCAGGCGCCTTTATGATCGTATTGTTCAATCTCTCTGGTTTTCCGGGAGGATTCTGGCGGCATGGTCCAACAGTGGACAGTTTCATTTCCGCCCCTTAATAGATATCGCCCCATAACCCGGCCATGGCACCCCTCGCACAGCACCGCCAGCCCCATCGTCACACACGCTGCACCGCCCGAGATCGGTGTTCACCCGCGCGAACTCCCGGCGGTCCGGCACACCCGGCAGGGTCACCGGCCCCGTCCCGTTTGCACCGGTGCACCGGATTGCACCTCCCTGCACTTTAGAATTGCCGGCAATCCGATGGAGCTTAGAGCCGACATCAGATCCCTGCACATCTCCGGTGCAATTTCGGTGCGCATCGGGTGCAAAAGTGCCAATCGTCAGAAAGGGCGGGATCGACCCGCAACGGATCCCGGGGACGCAATCAGAGAGGGAAAGGAACCTGTCGACGGACCCGCAATTCAAAAAAAAGAGATCAGATCAGCTGCAGCCGCTCCAGCCGCAGGCCTTGCAGATCCCCTGGTTGCACCCCTCCCCGAAATCGAGCTCGGCGCCGCACTCAGGGCAGAGATTCTTTTTCTTCCCGGAAACCTCGGCGATCTTCCAGGTGTCCAGGGTGGTGATCGTCTGCTTCGACGCCGCGAGGTCGATGCACTTGCCCACGACATCGGCGCAGGAAAGCCCCTCAGAAGCCGGATTTTTCAGGGCCGAGATGCAGTTCACCTTCGCGAACTGCCTGACGAACTTCTGGTACGGCACCCCGTTCTGGAGACCGGTGGAGATCGCCCGGCCGAGAGCATTGGAGTTCGCCTCGCAGCCGCCGCTCCCGACGGTCCTGATGAAGACCTCCCACGGCCGATCATTGAAGAGATTGACGGTGATATACAGGCGGCAGCATCCCGACTGGCAGAGATAGGTCCGGCCGGCGAGTTCCTTCGGGCGGGCGGCCGGCTTCACCTCCAATTTCTCCACCGGCTTCTTCTCCTTCAGGGCAAGCACCGGCGTTGGGCATGTTGATCGTCTTGGAGATGGAGGCGTGGACATGCCGCTGGAAGATCGCCTGCATGCGCACGTGGTCGCGCCAGTCGATGTCCATGGCGGTCTGGAACAGTCTCCTGAACGTGAGCGGCAGCCACTCGACATCCCTGACCGTGCCGGTCTCGTGGACGTGGTCGATCGTCTCCCGCACCCGCCGTTCCGCCTCCTCGCCGGCGAGCCCCAGCGCCCCGACGGCCCGGCGGAGCTCGGCCTCGAAGATCGGATGAAGCATCACGAAGGTCTTGCCGACGGTGTTCTTCCGCGTGTAGGCGTAGGAGAAGACCGGCTCGATACCGCTCGAACACCCGGCAAGGAGGGAGATGGTCCCGGTCGGCGCGATGGTGGTGAGGGCGGCGTTCCGCATCGCGTACTCGCCCCAGACGCTTTCCCCGAACGCCGGGAAGGTGCCCTTCTCCGCAGCGAGGGCGTGCGACTCCTCGACCGCCGTATCGTTGACGATCGCCATGATCCGCTCGCAGGCAGCCCGGCCCTCCTCCGAATCGTACGGGAGGCCGAGCATCAGGAGGGCGTCGTGGACACCCATCAGCCCGAGGCCGACCTTCCGCGTCTTCCGCGTCGCCTCCTCGATCTGCGGGATCGGAAAGACGTTCTTATCGATGACCGCGTCCAGGAAGCGCACCGCCATACGGGTGATACGCCTGAGCCCGTCCTCGTCGACGGCGCCGTCCCTGACGAACTTCGCCAGGTTGATCGACCCGAGCACGCAGGACTCGAAGGGGAGGAGCGGCTGCTCTCCGCAGTTGTGCACGACCAGACCGTTCGCATCGAAGGCGTTGACGCCAGGCACCTGCACGTCGAATACGTCCTCCACCCCGTCCGCGTCGAGCGCGGAGACCGTCGCCGCGAAACGCTCCCGGTTCAGGGAATGCGAACACGAAGAGAGCGCCAGTTCAAGAGCCGCTTTTTTCCGTGCATCGGTAAAGCCCACCCGATCCTGGAAGAATACGAGGTTTTCGCCCGCGATCGCCAGTTCATACCGGGCACGCGCGCGGCACGACCCCGCCCGTCCGCACCGATAGATCCGGGAAGAGATCCCGAGGCGGAGGAGCATCCGCTGAACGGCCCGGAGAAGGGGGAAAGAGTTCTGCGCCAGCCTGATGCCGATCCCTCTCCGACTCGATCTCCGAACCGAGGCGCCGCAGTCGAAAATCCCCGAGAGAAATCCGCAATATCCGGCACACGACGCCTTTTCAAGATCGGACGCAATGATTTCGGCTCCCCGGACTATCCCGTACGAAACGGCAGGATCGCGGACGGCGAAGCAGGCAGACGCACCTGCGCACGTCTCCGCACCGCGGTCGCGTTCCCTGACCGAAAGAGCGGCGGCATCTCTCTTCGGCGCGCCGCCGCCGGCAAGAAGACCGAGACGATACCCCTCTTCCCGGTCGAGAGGGCCGGGCCAGGCCGGAAGGCTGCGGTGATCGTGAAGGAGGATCTGATCGCCGGGAGAGAGATCGCCCGCACACGTCCATTCGGTCTCCATGCGGCTGCGGCTCAGAGACGAAACGCGGCAGACCGGGTGGTTCCTGGTGACCCTGACGCAATGGCCTTCTTTCGTGGTCAGTCTCACCACCTCCTTCGTCCCTGTGGAGAAGAAGCCGGCCTCGCCCGACCTGAACAACGCACCGTTCGCCGCTGCATCGAAGGCCGTTCCGACGAGATCGGCGACCTGACGGGGGCCGTCGCCGGTCATCACCCAGGTATCCGCAGTGACGCACGGGTTCGTGGTGTCGATCTCGCCCAGCTGCGGGGTCGGGTTCTTCCGGTTGATCTCGTCATAAAAAAGGACACCCGGCTCGCCGTTTTTCCAGATACCGTCGACGATGCCGTTCCAGACGGCGCCGACCGTGATCTCCTCGCCGGTATACGGGTGGGTGATCCACACCTTCTGCAGCTGTCCGGCCTCGACGAACTCCATGAAGCGGTCGTTGACCATCACCGAGATGTTGAAGTTCGAGAGTTCGCCCTCGACGTTCTTCGCATGGATGAACCGGAGGATCTCCGGGTGCCAGACGTTGAGGATGCCCATGTTCGCCCCGCGGCGGCGCCCGCCCTGCTTGATCACGTCGGTGGCGGCGTTGAAGACCTTCATGAACGAGATGGGGCCCGACGCCACGCCGTCGGTAGACTGAACTGGCGCACCTTCGGGCCGGATCCGCGAGAAATTGTAGCCGGTGCCGCCGCCGCTCTTGTGGATGAGCGCCCCCCATTCCAGGGCATGGAAGATCTCGGGGATCGAGTCGCCGACATACAGGGTGAAACAGGCCGAGAGCTGGCCGATCTCGGTCCCGGCATTCATCAGGGTGGGGGAGTTGGGGAGAAAGCGGAGGGAGTGCATCGCCTCGTAATACTCCTCGCGCTCGCTCTCGTCCCGTGCCAGCGCCGCCGCCACGCGCCGGCAGATATCGTCGAACGTTTTTTCACCCCTGCGGAGATATCGGGCCGCAAGGATGCTGTCAACTACTGAATCGGTCATTCTGGTCCACCATAAACTATTGATTCCGGGGGTGATCTCTACCATCACATTGGCGTAATCGGTTATACTATTTTCATCGCCCATCCAGCCAGTCGTCGATCAGCGCCCGCGCGATCGACGCCCGGCCCGGGAGATCGGGAAGGGCGTCCCTGGCGAACCAGCCGGCGTCTTCGACTTCCAGCCCGTCGGGGACGATCTCTTCCCCGGCATAATCGGCCGTGAATCCGATCATCAGCGAGTGGGGAAAGGGCCAGGGCTGGCTCCCGAAATAGCGGAGATTGGCAATGGAAATCCCGGTCTCCTCCCGCACTTCCCTTCGTGCGGCATGCTCGACGTTCTCGCCAGGCTCGACGAAGCCGGCGATCACCGAGTAACGGCCGGCCGGAAATGCGGGGGAGCGGGCAAGCAGGACCCGGTCATCCCTGACGACCCTGACGATCACGGCCGGCGAGAGACGCGGGTAGACGATCAGGCCGCAGGACGGGCAGACCCTGGCGATCTCGTCCTCTTTCATCAGGGTCGCCGCCCCGCACCGTCCGCAGTAGCGGTGGGTGCGGTCGAAGTCCACATACTGAACGGCCCGTCCGAGAACGCCGAGTTCTTCGTCCCCCGCAATGCCGAACAGGTCGCGGAGCGGAACCGGTCTGAGGCCCGCCGGCACGGCGTCCACGGCGGCGGCAACGACCGGACGACCGTCGAGGCCGCCAATGAAAAGCAAACCGTCCGGTGTCTGATCCCCTGGAACGGCGGAGAGCAGTGCAGAGCCGTCCGGACCGCAGAGGAGATCCCCACCCATGACGAGTACGAAAAGAGGAGGACGCCGGAGCGGAACGGCCGGATGAAAGACCAGCCGTTCTGCGGCGAAGTGCGGAGAGAACACAGGAGTCATACCGATCGATTTGGCGGTGTCCGGCATTAGGGGTTGCGGATAGGGGCAGCAGAACGCACAAAGGCATATTTCCACCGACAGGTCGGCATATGACCGACTGCACCCGCCATCCCGAAAACGCGGCGTCGGGCACCTGCATGATCTGCCACGGCGCGTACTGTCCCGGGTACACCGGCAGCGGCCCAGGCATCTGTCAGGGATGCGCCTACAAGACGTTGATCATCCTGATCATCGTCGTCTCGTACACGGCCCGGTTCGGGATCTTCTGAAATCTGCTCACTCCCGGCAGATCCGTTTCAACAGCCAGGCCATGTTCGCGCCCATCTCCCGCACCGTCCGCAGCCCCTCCTCGTCCTTTTCGACGTCGCCGGCGGCAAGCCCGATGCCGAGGTTCCAGTACGAGGAGCCGACCGTGAACATGTTGCTGATCCCGAAGAGGTGGTTGATGGTGTCGAAGGCATGGACCGCACCGGCGCGGCGGGCGGCGACGACGGCCGCACCGGCCTTGTGCGCGAACAGACCGCCGTTGGCGAGGGACACATAACCGGCCCGGTCGATGAGGGCCTTCGTCTCGGTAGTGACGTCGGCGAAGTATGTCGGCGAGCCGATGATGAACCCGTCGGCCGCCGCCATCGTTGCGATGCACTCGTTGACGAAGTCGTCCTCGAAGATGCACTTTCCGTCCTGGTTCTCGAAACATTTCCCGCAGCCGGTGCAGCCGTGAACCGGTTTCCCGCCGATATGGACGAGTTCGGTCTCGATGCCTTCCTGTTCAAGTTCTGCAAGGGCGGCTTTGAGAAGACGGGCGGTGTTCCCGTCTGCTCTCGGGCTTCCGTTGATTGCGACTACCTTCATATCAGATCTCCATTGTGCGAAGAGTGGTATGCGGTGTTCATACTACTGCCCGAAGAAGGCGGCGACCTCGTCGAGTGCGTCCATGACCCTGATCCCCTGCGGACAGATCTGCTCGCAGGCTCCGCACTTCACGCAGAGAGAGGCATGACCGTCGCCAGGCATTCCGCCATAGAAGAGACGGGCGAACTTCTCGTCCCCCATCGCCGCGTTGTTCAGCTGGGCGAAACACTCAGGGATGTTCACCCCTGAAGGACAGGGCATGCAGTAGCGGCAGGCCGTGCAGGGGACGCGGATCTTCTCCCTGAAGACGTCGCGGACCCGGTCGATCGTTTCGTGCTCCTCACGGGTGAGCGAGGCAGGCAGACCCTTGTCCGCGGCCGCAAGATTCCCGGCAAGTTGCTCTGCAGCGTTCATCCCCGAGAGGACGGTCGTCACCCCGGGACGGTCCCAGATCCACCTGAGACCCCATGCGGCAGGGCTCCGGCGGATCCGAGCGGCGTCGAAGATCGTCCGTATTTCTTCAGGCGGCGCGGCCAGCATCCCGCCCCGCAGCGGCTCCATCACGACGACGGCAAGCCCTTTCTCCGCGGCATAATCGAGGCCTCCGGTCCCGGCCTGGTAGTGCTCGTCCAGATAGTTGTACTGGATCTGGCAGAGATCCCAGGCATAGGCGTCGACGATCTCCCGGAACGTCCCGGCGTCGTCGTGGAAGGAGAACCCGGCGTACCTGATCCTCCCGTCGGCCTTTGCGTCGTCAAGAAAAGTCTCGATCCCGAGATCAACGAGTTTGTCCCACCGCTGCCGCGTGAGGGCGTGGACCAGGTAGACGTCGAGACGGTCGGTGTCGAGACGGCGGAGTTGTTCGTCAAGGAACCGGTCCATATCTTCGCGGCTCTCTACCTCCCAGGAGGGAAGTTTGGTCGCAAGGAAGGCCCGCTCCCGATAACCGTCGGCGAGGGCGCGGCCGACGACTCTCTCGCTCTCGCCGTCGTGGTACGGCCAGGCGGTGTCGATGTAGACGGCACCGCCGTCGATCGCCGCCCTGATCAGGGCGATCGCCGCTTCTTCGTCGATCCGGCCCTCAGGCGTCTGCGGCAGGCGCATGCAGCCCATGCCGAGGATCGGGAGGTCTTCTCCTGATGATGGTATCTGTCGATATAGCATTCAATTCATCTCCGATGGTTAGAGCCACCTCATTGCCGGCTGTTTTCGCGGCGGGACAGAGGTGTACGCGTATTTCGGGTAGCCGAGAAGGAGCGTCCCGAAGGGCCGATGACCTTCAGGAAGTCCGAGGGCTTCTGCAAGAGGAGGATACGAAGCAGCCGCCCCGGTGAACAGCCCGGCCCAGCACCCGCCGAGCCCGAAGGCAGGGAGGGCGAGGTCGAGATGCGCAAGGGCGATCATGGCGTCCCCGGACGCAAGCGTGTCGTCGGCCCGGGCATGGGCGACGACCAGGTGCGGGGCGCCATGGCAGATGAGGTCCCGTCCCTCGTCCCATGCATCCGGGAAGGTGCGGTACAGAGAGTCCCGACCTGCCGTCTCCCGCATCCAGTCGGCGGCGAGGCCGGTGAGCGTCCGCACCGTCCCGGTATCGTGGACGATCAGCCACTCCACGGGCTGGCGATTTGCCGCGGTGGGGGCGAAACGTACGATGTCGAAGATCTCCTCAAGGACACGGCGGTCCACGGATTTCTCCTGATAGTGGCGGATCGAGCGGCGGCTCCGCATATAACCTCCGAGCGCCTCCGGACTCACGTTCCCTCCGGCAGGAAAGGCAGGCGGCGCGCCTGCACCTGTGATCGAGAGAGCGCCGGAGGGGCAGACCGCGATACAGTGGCCGCACTCGAGACAGAATGCCCCATCGGGGAAAGAGGGCAGGCCGTCGTCACAGGTGTCGGCGAGACCGAACACGCAGACGCGACTGCACATCCCGCACCGCTGGCAGAGAGACGGATCAAGGACGGGCGGCATCGTCAGGCCCCCTTCTTCAGGTGCGTTCCGATCTCCCACGCCTTCCCGACGGACACTCCGATGGTCCGGTAGGTGTTGTCTGGCATGGTGAGCGTCAGGGGGTTGACCCGCTCCATGTCGGGTTTTCCGTCGACGAGACAGTCTGCGTCTGCATATGCGCCGACAATCTCGCCGATGAAGAGGTAATCTGTCGGCAGGTCGACGGCCCTGACCAGGCGGCACTCCATTGCGAGGGGACAGGCGCGGATCATCGGGGCGCCGTCAAGGTCGCCGGAAAAAAGGTCGAAGACCGCGGACTTATCCGTGTTCTTCCCGGAAACAAGCCCGCAGTAATCGGTCGCCTCGACCATCCCGGCATGAGGAACGTTCACGCTGAAACTCCCGTTCTCTACAATTCCCTCCGCGGTGGCATGGGCCCGATTGATGCCGATGGCGATCATCGGCGGTTCCGCGTTCACCCGCGAGGCCCAGCCGGCGGTCATGATATTCGGCCGCCCCCCTGCCACCGTCCCGACAAGGACGACCGGCATGGGGAGAAAAACATTCGTTTCGATCCTGATCTTTTCCATCGTATGCGACCTCACCAGGAATTCTCATGGACCCGCCCGGGGATGAAACGATCGGCCGGGGCCATGGTGTGCGCGGGCCGGCCCACGACGACAAAGCCGAAGGGAACGACACCCCCGGGGAGGCGGCAGAGCCGGGCAAAGCCCTCCACCCGATCCTCCAGCGGGTATACGCCGGTCCAGACGGCGCCAAGCCCGAGAGCGTGCGCCGCAAGCAGCAGGTTCTCGGTCGCCGCGGCGCAGTCCTGCTGCCAGAATACCTCCATGGGGAGGTGCCGGGTGTCGGCGCAGACCAGGATGCCGAGCGGGGCCTGCTTCGCCATCGCCGCATGGGGAGAGAAGGCCGGAATCCGGTCGAGCATCTCCCGGTCCCTGACCACGACGAACTCCCAGGGCTGCTCGTTCACGGCCGAAGGGGCCTGCATCGCCGCGCGGAGCAGGGTCTCGACCTCCTCGTCGGTGACCGGTTCCTGCGTGTAGGCCCGGACGCTCCGCCTGGTCATGATCGCTTCAAGAATATCCATCATCATCTCCTCCTCATGGAAAATGTGATGCCGTCGAACCCCGTCTCCAGGAAAAACGTGTCGGTCCCGAAAAACTGCGGCTCAAAATGCGCATCGTGTGTCTGCATGATGATCTTCCAATACTATATAATGAGTAGTGGCTATATTAATAGCACATATATACAAAAAAGATAGTAAGTAACAATGAGGATACCATGCCGCGAAACGGAACGTATCACTGCCCGGTCGAGGCGTCCGTGGCCGTCATCGGCGGCAAATGGAAGACGCTGCTCCTCTGGAAACTGCGGGACGGCCCCCTCAGATTTTCCGGACTCCAGGAATGTCTGCCGATGGTGACGCCGCGGATGCTCTCAAAGGCCCTGCGGGAGCTGGGGGAGGACGGAATCGTCGCCAGGACTGCATATCCAGAGATCCCGCCGCGGGTGGAGTACGCCCTCACGCCCCTCGGAGAGGCCCTCATCCCGGTCCTCGACGCCATGAGCGCCTGGGGGATCAAATACATGCTCGATGCCGGCCTCAGGCCCCCTGACTGTTGCGGCGGAAACGCACCGGAAGAGGAGATCTCATGAAGATCGGCGTCTGCGGCATCGCCTGCGAGGTCTGCCCGAAGATGACGGACGGGACCTGTCCCCGCCCGGAACCTTTACGATTCACGAGTCCGGGGCGCCCTCTCTGCGGGTATATCGCCGGCGGGACGATCACGTCCTCACTCCCCATGATGAGAAGAACCGGGACAGTGCAGCCGTTCAGTAGATCCGGCGCTCCGGGATCACGCCCCGCACCCCGCCGCGGGGGTCGGGGATGTCCCCTTCGTAGCGCGGGATGAGGTGGCAATGGAGGTGGGGCACCGTCTGCCCGGCGGCGGCGCCGACGTTCACGCCGATGTTCCAGCCATCGGGACGGTAGCGTTCGGTCAGGATCTCGCGGCAGCGGCCGATCAGATCGGACATGGCCGCCCTCTCCTCCTCAGTGGCGTCGAAAAATGAGGAAAAATGGCGGAATGGGACGATCAGCGTATGGCCGGGCGTGACCGGACAGGCATCAGGGCGCGCGTAGGCGAGGGCGTTTTCCACAACGATACACCCGGAAGAGGGACGGCAGAACGGACAGACCATATGATCCATCTTTCCAGCCTCCGCATAGAAATACCATACCCATACTCCCGCGTTTAAAAATGCGGCGCCTCTTTTTTGCATCGGCGGCCTGCGCCGATCACGTCGCTCCCGAATACAGAATGCGATGCAATGCGACCGTATTACACCTGTCGAACGAAATGAGAATATTAATCCACGCTCAAATCATAAAAATGTAAGGACCGGAGTACTCCCTCTCAGCATGATCTCCCTGCTCTGCGTTGATGACGAGCCTGCAATGCTCAACCTCATCAGACGATACCTCGAACGGTACGATGGGTTCGCCGTTACGATGGCATCATCCGTAGCAGAGGCTTTCGAGATCCTCGGGGAACATTCCATCGACGCCATCGTTTCCGACTATGAAATGGAAGATCAGAACGGGGTCGATTTTCTCAGCAGCCTCAGAGAGCAGGGCAGCACCACACCGTTCATCCTTTTTACCGGGAGAGGACGGGAAAATGTCGCCGCCCGGGCAATGAACAGCGGGGCCGACGTTTACGTCCTGAAACGCGGCGATCCAGAGGCGCAGTTCGACGACCTCGCCCATAAGATCGAAGCGGCGGTCGAACGGCATCGGGCCGAACGCGCTCTTGAAGAACAGGGGGAACTTTTCAGGGCGATCACCGAGACGACGGCAGTCGCAGTCTGGATGTACAGGGGAGGACGGATCATCTATGCAAATCCTGCCGCCGAAGAGATCTCCGGGTATTCAGTGGAAGAACTGACATCCATGGACATATGGGAACTCGTCCACCCGGAAGAACGGGCCAGAGTGAGGGCCAGGGGCGAGAAAAGACTCGAAGGCGAGATCCCGCCGGAACGCTATCTCGTGCGCACGCTGAGAAAAGACGGCACCGAGCGTGTCCTGGACATTTATGCAAACAACGCCACGATCTCGGGAAGCCCGGCCGTCATCGTGACCGCCGTCGACATCACCCTGACGCACCAGACCGAACAGGCGCTCAAGAAGCAGGAACAATCGTTGTTCGCCCTGCTGGACGCCCTCAGAGACGGCGTCGCCATCCTGGACATGCAGGGGACAGTGCTGTACCTGAACAGCGCCGTCTGCACGATGGTCGGAATCAGGACGGCGGCCGACGCCGTCGGCAGGAACGCGGTCGCGTTCGTCCACCATGACTCGACCGGAGACGCCTTCAGGGATCTCCAGACCATTCGCCGGGGCATCGACGGGTTTCCGGCGGAATACGCCATCGTGACCGTCGACGGCGAAACGCGGACGGTCGAGTCCTGCGGCAGGATTGTCGAGTTCTCAGGAACACAGGCCATCGCCCTCTCCTTGCGAGACATAACCGACCAGAAACGCGCCAGTACCGGGGCACAGGAACAGGAGAGACTGAACCGGGAACTGATCGCCGAAATGCCCGAGTACATCCTCGTCCAGACCAGAGACGGCAGGATCGTTTTTGCAAATGCGGGGGCCGAAGATGCGTTCGGTTACGGTTGCGAAACTGACAGCCTCACCGGGAGAAACATCTGCTCGCTTGTGACGCAGGATACCCGTGAAACCTTCACAGAGCATGTCAAAGGCGTCATCGAAGGAAAAAAGACCCTGCCGGTCGAGATCATGATGACGACGGGAGCCTCTAAAATGCCGGTCATTCTGCGGGCGACGCCCATCACCTACCAGAACGAAGACGCCGTCCTGCTGGTGCTCACCGACATCACCGAACAGATGGTTCTGGAGAGGGAACTCGAATATCATGCCGCAGAACTCAAGCATTTCTCCGAGTCGCTCAGTCTGATCAACGAAAAACTCAAGATCATGAACTCGATCACCCGCCACGACATCCTGAACCAGCTCACCGTGCTCCTCGGCTACCTTGAGATCGCCGGGGAAGAGGCAGAGGGCCTGTCGGTGCTCCCGTACCTGGGCCAGGTGAAGCGTTCTGCGCTGAAGATCAGGGAACTGATCGAGTTCACCAGAGATTACCAGGACATCGGCGTGCGCGAGCCGCAGTGGTGCAACGTGCAGCAGGAGATCAGCTCCCTCAACGAACCCGGGGCCACGATCGTCTCAGATCTCGGCGACCTCGAGGTCTATGCCGATCCCCTCTTCGGGAAAGTCTTCTACAACCTGCTCGACAATACCAGGCGGCACGGCGAGAAGGCGACGACAGTCAGGGTCGAATGGCATCAGACCGGCGATCATGCGGTGATCCTCTGGGAGGACAACGGTATCGGGGTGAGGCCAGAAGACAAGGAGAAGATCTTCACGCAGGGGTTCGGGAAGAACACCGGTCTCGGGATGTTCCTCTCAAAAGAGATCCTTGCGATCACCGGGCTGGAGATCAGGGAGACCGGAGAGTTCGGAAAAGGCGCACGCTTCGAGATCCTGATTCCCGGGGACAGGTACCGGTGTTCCGCCGACGACCGGAACAGGGCGGAAGACCCCGTCTGACCCGCCCGTGGCGGTTCAACGCCCCGAAGTGCCGGCACCCCGCCGGTTCATGACCATCGTCCGCATCGCGGTCATCTCTTCGATCGCATACCGCGGCCCCTCCCTGCCGAGGCCGGAAGCCCGGACCCCGCCATAGGGCATGGCGTCCGCCCGGAACGTCGGGACGTCGTTCACCACCAGCGCCCCGACCTCGCACTCTTCAAAGGCGGTGAACGCCCGGTCGAGGCCGTCGGTGAAGATGCCGGTCTGGAGACCGAATACCGAGTCGTTCGCCATGGCGAGCGCCTCGTCGAAGGTGTCGTACGGCGTCACCGTGATCACCGGGGCGAAGACCTCGGTGGCGTTCACCCGCATCGTGGGAACGGTGTCCGCAAGCACCGTCGGGAAAAAGAGCGCACCGTCGCGCGTGCCGCCGGCAAGTACGGACGCGCCCTCGAATACCGCCTCCCGCACCTTTTCCTCCGCTTCCGCCGCCGCGGCCTCCGAGATCATCGGTCCGACATCGGTC
>JASGMW010000045.1 GCA_030156225.1 Methanofollis sp. | reverse complement strand
TTCATAGTATCATATGAACCATATGTTGTTATAGTTTCTGGTGGACGGGCTGTATCCCGCCATTGAAATGGCGGGGATTAGCCCTGACTTGATCCTAAACAAAGCAAGACTGAACTTTCCAAAACTCGGACTAAACATAAGTTCGTGGGTGTGCCTTCTGAGGATGATCAGAAGCAGAACAAGAGGGTATTTTCAGAAAGAATCGAACAAAACCAAAAGAGCCTCGGGCGGGAACGTTGAAGTTGCGTTCTCATTCCCACAAGAGCATTTATAAATGGACGGGTCGATAGGTATGTATGGAAAATGAGCGCTTCCACCACCCTCCAGAGGAATACTTCGCCCTCGCCGACCACTCAATCAATAACGCCCTGGCCGGGGGGAGGATATCACAGGCCGACGCCGACCTGATCAGGGAGTATGCCGACGAGCGATCAAGCCACCTCTCCGCAGGCCGGTATTTCAAAACAGTGTCGATCCTGGTGACGGTCCGCAAATACTTTTCTCAGGACTTCGCCGAGACGAAGAAGGCCGACCTGTTCCGGGCGGTCCGGGAGATGAAGCACGGCAAGAAGGACAACGGCTCACCTTACAAGGCCAACACGATCGCCGACCATGTGAAGTTTGCCAAGCGGTTCTTTGCGTGGCTCGCCAAGAATGGATATGCCGAGATTGATCGGGACGCGATCGCTGAGATCGGCACCCCGCGGTATGACATGAAGACAAAGGCGGATGGGGATATTCTGACTGCCGAGGAGATCACCGCCATCATCGAGCAGGCGAAGACGGCGAAATACAAGGCGCTCATCGGTGTGCTCTACGAAGGGGGGTTCCGGATCTCCGAGGTTGCTTCGATGGAGTGGAAGGACGTAACCTTCACCGAGTGGGGTGCAAAACTCAGGACGGACGGCAAGACCGGGAAACTCCGGACGGTGCCGATCATCACCTATGCCTCCTACCTCGCCGCATGGCGGGCAGCCTACCCCGGCGACGCAACCGGCGACAACTTTGTGTTCCTGACCACCGGTAGAAATCCGCTCCAATATCGGGGAGTATCAAAGGCTATACACAACTTTGTGAAGGCGGCAGGTATTACGAAGCGTGTCACGCTTCATTCGTTTCGACATTCAAGGATAACGCACGCTCTCCGGGGTGGAATGCAGGAAACTCTTGCAAAAAAGGCGTTCTGGGGTAATCAATCAACAAACATGATCGAGACCTATTCGCACCTCGTCGATGAAGACGTGGACGATGCCTTCGCCGCCCTCGCCGGCGTGGATCTGGGCCGGACCCATGAAAACGAAGCGCCCGAACCGATCCAGTGCCCGCAGTGTCACTTTGTCAACGCGCCCGGTATCCGGTGGTGCGGGCGGTGTGGCATTGCTCTCACCGAAGAGGCAGTGGTCGAGGTGGACGGTATATCGGCCGAGGTGCGGAAACTCATGGTGAACGATCCCGCCCTGCTCATCGAGGCGGCACGGGTGTTGCAGCAGGGGATGGACGCGGCGAAGAAGACGACGGATCGATCGCCGGGGGCCGCGTGAATACCCCGAGGGGAACATATTTTTAGGAGTCCCGGAATAGTATAGCATATCAGGAGGTGGGAAGAGATGGCAAAACCGATCGAACTTGGGCTCGTCCTTGAGGGGGAAGACGCCAGGAGATTCCAGCGATATCTTGACCACCCCACCGACACCGATGACGGCCGCGAACTGATCCGCGAAGCCGCTATCCTTGCCCGCGAGATGCGACTTTGAACACGAAGATACCCTTCGATCAACTTTTTTTCTCTCTTCTCGACGACGACATCGATGTTTCGTCGTTCCAGTGCAAAGAGCCCGACCTGACGGAGTTTCTGATCGAAGACGCACGCGCGAACCAGGCCGCCCGGCTATCGGTCACGCGGATCGTTTCATACGACGGGCATGTCGTCGGGTTCTTCACGCTCACCAACGACTGCATCATCAGGAAGGGCATCAGCGACGAGGACGGCGAGGAGTGGTATCCCTACCCGCATTATCCGGCACTGAAGATCGCCCGGCTCGCAACGCACCAGGAGTATGAGGGCCGCGGGATCGGCCGGGCGATGCTGGTGAAGACGATGGCGATCGCCATGCGTCTCTCCTGCTATGTGGGGTGCCGGATGATCACGGTCGATTCAAAACCGGACTCCGAAGGGTTCTATCTGAAATACGGTTTTCAGAGGGCTCTGATGAAGAAGAGGAAGGACACGATCCCGCTCTACCGTGACTTTTACCGGTCCTACCAGGAGGCCGAGAAGAGTATGAGCCCGCCGTTGTTCACCTTCGATGAAGGCCGGGAGGGTTGACTCTTTTCTTCTTGAGGGTGTGCCTCTCTCGTGTTAGGGAGAGGGTAGAGGAGATGAATCCTCTTTTTCGGTAACGCGCACTCTCTCGCGTTTTAATTTTCGGTAAAATGCCCGCCGTTTTGCAGGGGTATCACAATTATCACAGAACTGCGCATCCCGCCGTTTTGTCCCTGCGGGTATTATTTCGCCGCAAATTACGCAAACGTGTTCTTCTTGTAGGCCGGCCTTCTTTTTTGCCAAACAATCTGGACAAATAACCTGATTCTTACGCGATGCAACTTTGCATCCTTTGAAAGACTCAGGCCGTTTGTGAGATGCAGGCCATCTCTGAGATTTGCGTGGACCCCCATTTTCCGTGGTGAATTCAAAGCTCATCACGATGTAAAATGTTTTCTTGCACTGTTTGCACACACGGGGGGGAGAGTATGTGATACAGGAGCATACTGGACGCTTCATCCCTATTCTACAACCTGCTTCACTCAGATGTGCCGTCTTCCCGTCCAGTGTATATTTTGCCTGCCAAGAATCGCCCGCTTTTCGTTTTGGGCCACTACGAATTTTTACTGGTCCGGTCACTGCAGACTTATTGGTGTGTCACAGTTAAAACAGTTCTCCAAATTCTAGGAAAAATTGAATTATACCCATTGCTTCAGGCGTCAATGCATTCTACAGAGGTGAACAATCTGGCAACAATCGTCCTGGGTGCCGATGGGAACGCTCGTGTCCACACTTCGGTGTTGATCCCGGTAGAACTGTTCGACTTTGCAAAGGTCGAAAAACTGTCTTTCACCAAGGTGATGACAGTGGCACTAGAAAGAGAGAAGGCGAAACGCGCGAGGGGCACCGCTACCAACGATCTCCCCTCACACGACTCCAGAGCGACCATAGGTACGGTGGAGCTATGATCGGTTGTACGTCGAGGGGGATAGATGCATCGATCCCCCATAGAACCGTGAGTGCCGAGGTACTTGCGGCCATGCGGCGAAGCAATCCCATTGAGGCCGCAGCGGTCGAGATCCTGATCGAGCGCGGGGTATGGACATCCGAAACAGAAAACGAGGCGGAAACTTAAATGGTGGAGAAAGTCGGAGTTCTCCACCGGGGCATCTATAGAGTTACCCCGCAGAGACATATAGTTTTCGCAGCCCCGCCACGGCCTCGGCCGGCACCCTGCCAGCGGGTGACAAGAAACCTACCCACGGCCTGCAAGTCGTGTGGATCTTTGTGCGGGCATTTTCTTCAAGATGGCGAGACGTGCCACCTTACAGGGAAGCCCAGCTGCCTCCTCCTATATGACGTGCGGTTTCGTGAGGCGGTTGAATGAGTGGCGGTGAAATCCAGCGGTCCCTCGATCTCATCGCTGCCCCCGGTGGCGTCTTCGAGGTGCGAGCCCTGGGCCGGTGGACGGCATCGGGATACTACGACACTGATCACATCGAGAAGGCCGCACAGGACATCGAGGCCCTCAACGCCGACCCCGAGATGAAAGGGATCTACATCACCCTGAACGAGGTGGACCCGGCCCTTCTCGCCCGGCGAGCAAACCGGATAGAGACGCGGCTGAGCAACAGGGAGGCAACCACGAGCGACGCCGACATCACCCGCCGCCGGTGGTTCCTGGTGGACCTCGATCCTGCCCGGGCGTCAGGCATCTCCTCTACCGACGAGGAGCACGGGCAGGCCCTCGACATGGCTCTGAAGGTTGCCGAGTTCCTGAAAGATTATCTTGGTTTTCCTGCGCCAGTGATGGGCGATAGCGGCAACGGGGCGCATCTCCTCTATCGGATCGACCTCCCGAACGACGACCAGAGCAGAGAACTGATCACCCAGTGCCTGCAGGCTCTCGACGCATCTTTCGGGGGGCATGGGTGCGACGTTGATCAGACTGTCTTCAATGCCGCCCGCATCTCAAAGATCTACGGCACCGTTGTCAGAAAAGGCGACAATACCCCAGAGAGGCCGCATCGACGGGCTTGCATCGTCGGTGCGCCGGCGAAGATCGAAGTAGTCCCGCAGGAAAGCCTCACCCGTCTCGCCTCTCTCGCCGAACCCGAGGAGAAGCCACAGGTGCCTCGTCGAACGGTCGGAAAGGAGGGTGAGTTCGACCTCCCCGCATGGCTGGAGGAGCACCGCACCGCCCTGCCGACATTTCAAGAGAAGACGAGGGCGCCGTGGAAGCTGCTCTATATCTTTGATACCTGCCCCTGGGACCCGTCGCACCGCGATCGGTCCGCGTGGGTCGGGCAGCTCCAGAGCGGTGCACTCTCTGCCGGGTGTCATCACAACGGATGCGTCGGCAAGGACTGGTATGCCCTGAGGGATCTTGTGGGTGACTCCCGACCGAAACAGTCGCCGGTGCCCACGGTGCAGCGGCCCGCCCGGGTCCAGCCGACAGATGAGCCTACCCTCGACGAGCTCTACGAGATCGATCCTAAAACCAACAAGATCCACTTAAAGTTTGCAAAAATCGCCGACTATATCAAGAGGCTCCAGCCCCTGATCGCCTTCCAGCAAAGGCTATGGGTGTACACCGGCGATCGCTACGTCGAGGACCACGGGCAGATCGAGGCGCTGATCCAGCAAACAACACGGGCGATCGGCTACGTGGGGTCCATCTCCTCAGTGAAGCGGGAGGTGCTCTCCTACCTGAAGGACACCGACGGGCACCAGGATTACCCCTTCGATCAGGGGGAGGGATACCTCCCGGTGAAGAACGGGATTCTGCATATCACCGCCGACAGCGTGCGCCTTCTCCCCCACGGGCCAGAGCACCGGTTTACCTTCTGTCTTCCGGTGGCCTATGACCCTGCCACATCCTCTCAGTTTGTGGCGGACACCTTCGCCGATTGGGTAGGGGAAGACGCCGGATATCTCGTCCAGGTCCCGGCACAGTGCATCCTCCAGGCATGGGGGCATATCTACAAGGCCGCATATCTTTTCGAGGGGCAGACGAACGCAGGCAAGACGACATACTGTGATTTCCTGTATGCCTTCTTTGGGGAGCAGACGTTCTCGAAGGTGGGCCTGTATGCTCTTCTTGAGAACAGGTTTGCCTTCGCCGACCTTCTCGGCAAGATGTTGAATGTCCAGGACGATCTCCCCTTCATCCCACTGAAGTCGATCGGCACTTTTAAGGACCTGACGGGGGGCGATCAACACCGGATCGAGCGGAAGCACGAACAAGCCTTTAAGGCCTCGATCCGGGCCGTGCATCTCTTCACCTGCAACCGACCCCCCGAGATCAAGGATCTGGACGACCGGGCCTTCTGGGGGCGATGGGTGTACCTGATGTTCTCGAACGCCTTCCCCGTGAACCCCGAGTTTCAGCGCCGCCTTGCATCCCCCGAGAACCTCAGCGGGTTCTTGAACCTGGTGATCGCAAAGGTTCAGGCAGTTCTTCGCAACGAGGACTGCATCAAGAGGATGGACCCCGAGGAGGTGCGGGCCGTGTGGACCGCCGGCTCAAGCCCGGTGGTGTCGTTCATTGCGAGCAACTTCGCCCGCGACATGCAGGCCGAGATCCCGAAGGATGAAGTGTACGAGGCATATGTCAAGCACTGTCAGACAGCCTCGCTCACGTGCATGATGAAGCCTACCTTTTCGGGGCACCTGGCCAGGATGGGGATCATCGGCTGTCGACCGCGGGGAGTGGGGGGCCGGACACAGGCATACCGGGGGATCCGGTGGTTGGAAGACTCCCCATACCGCCCTTCATCCTCTGGTCAGGGTGGTCAGGGCGATTCGCAACTTATTTCCAATACTGTATTGTCCACCGATCAGACTACCTTAGAGAATGGTCATGGTGGTCAGGGTATTTTTCAACTTATTACGCGTGAAAAAAGTACAGATCATAATGATGTACATATAGGGAAGTTGTGTGCCTCTAACCCTGACCACCCTGACCACAAAAGAGGAGATGGCCTACTCGCCAGACCCGGCCGACTACCAGCACCTCCCCCGGCCCGACTTCGGACAGAAGTGCGCGTCCTGCGGTAAGGCAGGGGTCGTGCATCGTGAGAAAGCCGCAGACTTCAACCGCAGACGCGGGACCGCTGCTCTATGCGAGGAGTGCTTTGAGCGTCTCGGTGGGAGCGGACGCACCGAGACGTCCCCTGCGACTGAACAGTGCGCCTCGAAACCAGAGGTGATTACATGAGTTGTGCTGACCGCGTGTCACCTCCGGGAGACCGTTTTTGCCGGCAGGGGATACCGGCGAATTGCGGCCCATCCGAGGGTTACAACCCCGAATCCCAGATCCAGCGTGTCCCCCGTGTCACCTTGCACCCTCTCCCGCGTCCTGACCGATACACTCTGACCGCGGGAGTGATCGCGTGACCCCGCCACTCTTCCCGGCATACATCGCCTCGGGTTCTCAGTGGGCGATCTGGTGCCCGGACTGCGGGTGCCTGCATTACCACGGCAAAGTGCCAGGGCACCGACAACCCCACTGCTCCAGAGTCCTCCGGCCCGGTGAGCACCTCGAAGGCTACTATCTCATCCCGACCGGCGAGCCCCTCCCCGCCGAAGCGAAGAAACTGAACAGCATCGGCCGCCGGCGCATCAAGCATCTTCTCTACGCAAAGAAGCCGAAGCAGACCGACCCGCAACCGGTGCCGGCATGGGGCCGAGCGATCGAGGACCGGGATTATGCACTCGCCCTCCTTGCCGTGTGGTCCTGGCAAGAGGGTAGGGCACGCGGCGAAGAGTTCCAGAAGGCTATGGCGTACTGGGCGCGGGTGATCCCCGACCCCGCAACAGAGGCGCGATCGTGACCGACGCACAGAAGCAGATCGTCGCCGTGCCTTCCCCCTCTCCTACCCGGCATACCAGCCGGGGGGCATCATAGGCAATCCTCACGCCCCGTAAATCGTTTCTTTTCAAAAGGTGTTGGTCAGTCGAGTTTCGACACGATCACGCGTGAGTTCTCCGTGTCGATCGAGACCTTCACCTCTTCACCGGTCTCGAAGGGAAACCGATCATCGCCGGCCACATCGGCCGGGATTGATACGTACCGCGTTCTCGCCCTCTGACTGATTTGAATAACCTTCCCTATGGACTCCTTAGACATGGTTACCATGTTGGTTAGTAAAACATAAATACTTTGGTAACCAAGTTAGTATTTTAGTTACTAATTTAGTAACTAAGGGGACGAGACAGATGCAGAACGCAGGAACCATCAGGATGAAGGGCCGGGCCCTTCTGGTGAACCTCGACGCCTGGAACAGACCGGGCGACCTCGTGATCGGTGCCGCCGACCTTGCGGGACTCATGAACGAACGCCGGCCGGCGAAACTCTGGCACGTCAACCGCGGCGCCGATGTGGAGACCGTCGAGCATGTTGGGGCGGCATGGGTGACGAAGACCGGCCGCGGTGTGGCGGTCCGGTGCGACCTCCTCGCCGGGCTGACGGTATACGCAGCCATGAGCCAGGGGCAGGCGGTGATCGCCGGTCGGCGGCAGTCCGCCGGGCTCGCCGCTCCGGCTTCACAGGCCGGGACGGAAAAACGCAGCCGCAACGATCGAATGGAAGCAGGTCTTCGGCGGGGGTTCGTATGATCCCGCCCCGCCGGTATCTGTGGCGGACCGCACAGGGCAAGGTATACCGCGCCCTGGGCACTCCGGCGAGACTGCCAGACGGCCGGGTGGAGATCACCACGGCGACGGGCACACGAATCGTGAGCGGGGGGCCGACCGGATGGTATCTACAGGTCTCCCGCCCTCACGGCGAGGCGGCGACGGTCGGCCCGATCGCCGCGGGTAAATCGATCCCGATACTCGACGGCCCGCAGCACTTCCCGCCGCCGGGGACCGTGGTGGACTTCGGGGCCGTGATCCTCGTAGACCCCGATCGGTATGCCCGGCACCTTGACGCGGAGCGGGAAGACGCGGACTTTCTCGCAGCGTGGAACGCAGCCGACGATCTCGACGAGTGCCCCCCCGATGACGACCCGACGGTCCGAGGGGAGGAGTGAAAACCACATGGAGCAGATAATCGACGGACGGCGGTACGACACGGAAACCGCCGACCTGATCGCCTCCGATCGTTACTGGGACGGCTCGAACTTCGAACGCAACGGCCGCAACGCCTACCTCTACAAGACGAAGAACGGCCGGTTTTTCCTTTATCACACGTCCCTCTGGCAGGGCGAGCGCGATCACATCGAGACCGTGGACGAGGAGGAAGCCCGGACCTTCTATGAGCAGCTCCCCGAACACCCGGTATCGTATGCGGACGCCTTCGGCGAGGAGCCCGAGGACGCATGACCCGAACGGTCACCGCCCGGATATCCCGGATGGACTGGAAAAAAGATCTGGCATGGTCGGAGAAAAACGCCGGCAGAGGTGACGCCCGCCGGGTCGCCCTCTGGCACCCGAAGAGTGAGAACGTTGAACTCTTCCGCTCAGTCGGCCCCTTCGAGTCGGACGGGATCGAACTCCCGTATCCCGCATACCTTCAGCCTGTGATCGTCGCACCGGTCGGTGATGACGGCGAGGACGTGCGGATCGCTCTGACCTGGGTGTGATGTCGAAGAACCCCGAACCTCTTTTTCCCCGCCTGTGGTTACGGCGAGGCGAGCACTCCGCCCGTGCCGGATCGAACTACTAACGAAATACTAACTTGTGTGAAATTAGTTTTTTCAGGCATGGTAGGTACGGCCCTGCCATGGTAAGTATCGTGATCTCCCGCCCCGCCCCGATCAGATCTCCACCGGCGCGACGCGCAGGGGACGGACAATCTCATCAAACGCCGGACTGCTCCACACAGACGATCGCGGGCGCCGTCGGGCTGCACTACCCGTGTGATTATCGCCCAATACGGCGAGGTGATCCACGGCCTTTGAGAAACGAAGGAAAACGCTTATTTCTTCCCGATGCATGGGTGCATGTATGGATATTGCGAGCAACGGCGGGATGACCACGCCGACCCCCAACCCCCGGAGGATTACGGGCGGTTTGAGGAACGGGGATAAACGCATGCCCCGCCGTGCTCAGAAACTTTGCAAAACTTCGCTACTGGAAAAGAAGCCCAATTCAGGGCGTAATTCTATGTGGGAATGAGAACTTAGGTTCTCAGAGCCTCGGGCGGGAATTGAACCCGCGACCTCTTCCTTACCAAGGAAGCGCGATACCGCTATGCCACCGAGGCATCACTGCGCGCCGGACATCTCCCGTCTCTTTTGCGGCGGGTTCTGCCGGAAGAACCACAGATGCATTACAATACTGAGTGAATCCCCTATAAAAAGAGTATTGTTTGCGTCGGAACGGCATGAAATAATGTAAAATGTATATATCTCGATTATCTCTCAGGACATTTGTTCAAGAACAATTAGGCTCTCAATTGCGCCTTCGATACTGCCAACCTCGATCACCGGGTCGAGACCGCTCGCACCGACCGCCTCCATCACCGCGGTGAAATCGATCGTACCCGAACCCACCGCCAGATGGGTATCGGAGCGGCCGTCATTGTCATGGAGATGGAAATGGCCAATCTGTTGTTTCAGGAATGCAGGAAGACAGCCCATGATCTGTGCATGACCGACATCGAGCGCAAGGTCGACACCATCAAGCAGAGGAAGTTCGTCGGGCGTCAGGAGGAGGAAGTACTCCCATGCCATATTCTCGATATAATATCGGATCGAGCGCTCCCCGGCCATGGCAGAGAGTTCTTCAAGAGAGCGGCAAAATTGGCGTTGTGCCGGTTTTTTCTCCGTTTCCCATGCAAAATATCCGGGATGAACGACCACATCGGCATCGACCTCCGACGCGATGGCAAAACAGTCTTCGATCACCCCGAGGCTTGCTTTTCTGATCGGTTCGAGCGTGCTCGCAATATTGACACCACGCGACGGGGCATGGATGGTATAACGCAGATCATATGATTGGAGTGGTTCGGAACTTTTAAGAAAATGGCAGCCCTCATCCATGATCTCCGCATATCGCGTCAGTTCGGAGATCCGGTCGAGGGCTTCGGGGAGAGGGAGAGTCTGGAGAGCATAGGTGGAAATGCCGTACATGAAAGATTATATTGCCGGGTTTCATAAAAGGGTTGCTTTAATGTCATTCAGATCTGAACCGCGGCCCACATTCCCCGAAACGGCACCGCCGCTCACCGGTCCGGCCGCATTCTTCCATGAGGATCGCCCGACCATTGACGATTGCCCCGGCCACCTTCCGGCGCGCCTCGTGGAGGTCGCGCCAGAGGGTTTTCCGTGAGACCCCCATCGCTTCAGCCGCCTCTTCCTGTTGCATGCCGAGCAGGTCGACAAGCCTGAGCGCCTCGATCTCCTCCGGCCTCAGGATGACCGGCTCCCCTGCATCGGGACCGCATTGAGGGAAAAAACAGGAACAATTCGTCCGACCGTCGATGATCCGCTCGGCACGCCTCCGCCCCCGTCTGCAGGGCCCGGCCCCCTCTTCCGTCATGGCAGCTCCATCTCTCTTTTGATCAGCGTCCATATTCCGGCGATTGCATCAGACGCCGGAGAAGGCATCCGTGTGACCGGGAGATGTGAACAGACCGCGTGCTGGACTGCCTTGTCAAAGGGGATGAGCCCCGCGACCGTGATCCCGCCGGCCGCACAGAACGCCAGAATCTCACCGGTGATCCCCTCCTCAAGGTCAGAACGGTTCACCGCAAGGAACATGCGAATGCGGAACCCCTTGCAGACCCGCACCAGCCGTTCAAGGTCAGACCTGCCCGCCATGCTCGGTTCGGTGATGATCAGAACGGCGTCGCATCCGGTCACCGTGGCGATGAGCGGACAGCCGATGCCGGGCGGGCCGTCGATGAGGAGCAGGTCACGACCTGCCGCCTCCTGGAGCGCACGCTCCTTCACCGCCGTGACGAGGAGGCCGCTCGTGCCCGAGCCCGGGATCAGGCGGGCATGAAACAGGGGGCCGATCCCGGTCATAGAGGAATAGATCTCCCCGTTTTTCCGTTCAACGAACCGCACCGCACCGGCCGGGCAGACCTGCTCGCAGACACCGCAGCCCTCGCAATCTGCAGGTTCGACGCGGTAAATGGCATTTTCTGCCAGGACTGCGTCGAATCGACAGTGTTCGGCACAGGCACCGCACGAGATGCAGACCCCGGGATCGATCGCCGCGCACGTCATCCCGTAGTATGGGACCGTCTCCTGCACCTCCGGACTGAAGAGAAGTTCAAGGTTGGCGGCGTCCACATCGCAGTCGGCCATGACCAGGTCGAGGTCCCGGCAGGCGAGGTCGGCGAGAGCCGCCGTCACCGTCGTCTTCCCGGTCCCGCCCTTCCCGCTCACCACCGCAAGTCGTTTCATCTCCTTCCCTCCTCAAACGCGATGATTCGCCCATACAGACCGGCAAAGGCCGACCGCCAGTCTGAAAGATCCCGGCTGATCAGGCCGCCCCTGTTCTGGACGGCAGCGATCTCCCGTGAAAACGGGATTGTCATGAGGATAGGCAGACCCTGATCTCTGCAGAACGCCTTGGTCTCTAATTCGTCGCCGCAGCCCCGGTTGACGACGACGCAGGCAGGTATCCCCAGAGAAGACACCACCTCTGCTGCCAGTTTCAGGTCGTGCAGCCCGAAGGGGGTTGCCTCGGTAACCAGCACACAGACGTCCGATCCCTTCACCGTCTCGATCACCGGGCAGGCTGTGCCCGGCGAGGAATCGAGAATGACCGTCCCGTCACCGGCGGCTGCCTCTTTTGCAGCCCTGATCACCGGGATGCCGACCGCCTCCCCCTCGTTCATCACGCCCGAGATCAGCCTGAGACCGGGGAGGGGATGTCGTTCCTCGATCTTTCCGACAGTGAGAGGCTTCTCGGCGATCGCCGCATGCTGGCAGACAAGCGTGCATCCGCCACATGAGTGGCAGATCTCCGGGAAAAATAGCACGCGGTCTTTCAGGACGGCGATGGCGCCGTAACGGCAGAAACGTGCGCACTCCCCGCAATGGTTGCAGTGGTCTTCGTCAAAATCCGGGACCGGTCTGGTCACCGGGGCGGCGGTGCGGTCACCCGGAAAGAAGAGGTGGAGGTTGGGCTCTTCCACGTCGCAGTCCACCAGGGTAACCGACGCCTCCTGCGCGCGGCTCCAGGCAAGATTGGCTGCAACGGTGCTCTTTCCGGTCCCGCCTTTACCGCTTGCAACAACGATCCGCATTGGGTGTGTCCCTTCAGAGGATACGAGAAAGTTTTCCGGCCCGATACGCCGCAACGGCGTCCTTCACCGATCCCCCGGCGCGATATTCATAGACCTCAATCCCGGCGGCGGAGAGGGCGGCGTTGGCGTTTCCTCCGATCTGACCGGTGATCAACACCTTCACCCCGTTGTCGACCATGGTCTGGGCGGCCCTGACACCGACACCACCCGCACCTGCGGCGCCGGCGTTCTGGACTGTGGTCTCTGCCCCGCTCTCCTCATCAAAGATCGCAAAATAGGGAGCACGGCCGAATCTCTCTTCAGCCAGAGCATCAACGTCGTTTGCTTTCGCAGTAACACAGAGTTTCATGATATCCAGAAGGTTATTACTCATATGCGCAGATTATTCTTGTGGCCGTGACATATCTGATAATCACGGTTCTGGTTCGCCGCGGGTGAACGCGCCAGAGACAAAAAATCATCAGGATGCGAACTATGGCATATCATCATCTCTTCGGCCCGGTCCCTTCACGCAGACTGGGCATATCGCTCGGCATCGATCTGGTGCCTCTCAAAACCTGCTCGTATAACTGCGTGTACTGCGAGTGCGGAACGACGACGCACCTCACCACAGAACGGCGGGACTACGTCGGGACCGGCGATGTCATCGAAGAGTTGAGGAAGTATCTTCGTCCTTCTCCCCATCTGGACTACATCACCTTTGCCGGTTCGGGGGAGCCGACGCTTCACGCGGGCATCGGAGAAATCATCAGATTTCTGAAGACTGAGTTTCCGGCATACCGCATCGCCGTACTCACCAACGGAAGCACTCTCTCCGATCCGTCGGTCAGAGGGAATCTGATGGGGGCCGACCTTGTCATTCCAACTCTGAACGCTGTTTCAGAACCTGCGTTCAGGAAAATCAATCGCCCGCACCGGGATATCACTCAGAAAGCGGTCATCGACGGGATCACGGCATTTGCCAGAGATTTTCCGGGTGCCGTCTGGCTGGAGGTCTTCATCGTGCCCGGCATCAATGACGATGACGGGGAGATCGGACTGATCGACGCAGCGATCACAGCCATCAAACCGGACAAAGTCCAGTTGAATACTCTCGACCGTCCCGGAGCGGTGGCATGGGTGGAACCTGCCGATGATCGGACGCTCGGAAGGATCGCAGCGATGATCACCGGCGCCCCGGTGGAGATCGTGGGCGCGCTTCCTTCTCGCGACACGGTGGCGAGTTTCCATGAGGAGGTCGCCGACTTTATCCTGACGATGGTCAGACGCCGCCCGGCCACGGCAGACGACATCGTCCGCGCCACCGGGCTGCACAAAAACGAGGTGAACAAGTACATCCAGTTTCTGCTGGAATCGAAACAGATCACCGAAAAAAGAGGAGAAAGAGGAGCGTTTTTCCTCCCGAGAGAGCGTTAATCTTTTCTGATGTGCACGTCCACCTGCGGGAACGGGATCTCGATCCCCTCCTCTGCGAATCGTTCATCGATCCGGGTATTAATGAAGTCCTGCACGTCCCATGCCATATTGAAGACCTTTGCCCATACCACAAGGGTAAAGTTGAGGCTTGATTCGGCAAATTCAAGGAAATAGACACCCGGTGGGGGATAACTGAGTACACAGGCCGGACTCTCCACCGCCTCATTGGCAATTTCGATGAGGATCTCCTTGACCCGTTTGACATCTGAGCCGTAGGCGACCGAGACTGGTATTTTGATTTTCAGACGCACCTCGGGAAGGGCATAATTGATGATCACCGAATTCGCGATCTTGGAGTTCGGAATTGTCACGAGTTGGTAATCCAGGGTCTGAAGACGGGTGGATCTCGGACCCACACTGACCACGTCACCGACATACTCGTCGATTTTGATCCGGTCGTTCATTTTGAAGGGCTTGTCCATCACAATGAGCGCACCGCCGAAGAAATTGGAGAGGATATCCTGGGCGGCAAGGGCGACAGCGACTCCGGCGATGCCCGCACCGGCAAGGAGCGGCGTGATGTCGATCTCAAGGGTGCTGAGGACGAGGAGAAACGCGACAAACCAGATGATATATTTCACGGCGATCTCAAGCACATTGATAATCCGATCGTCCACCTCGCTTTCGGTCCGCGACGACATCCAGCGGCCATAGAGATGAATGAAATTGTATGAAAAACTCGACACTATCCATGTGCCGAGGAGGATATAGACTGCCGTGAGGTATTTTGAGTCAAGAAGGTATACGTAGCGATCAGGAATGAGCCCCGAAAGAACGATGGAAAAATAGACGGTTAAGATAAGTACGGCGATGATGAGCGGCTTTCCGATCGCCGCAACGAGGATATCGTCGATCTTCGACGCGGTAGAATCCGCCCGTTTCAGCAGCCAGTGATAGATCCAGTAGAGGACGATGGATCCAGAAACTCCGATAAAAAGGAGGAGGATGGAGGAGAGGACATTTCCCATGGGTACTCTTATGCTATGGTACCTATATTAACTATAAGGATTACATGGCGACAGGAGACGAATTGAAGGAAGCGCTCCGCGCGTCGGTGGATCGCGAGTATACTTTTATGCATATCTGCGGCACGCATGAAGCGGCCATCGCACGGACCGGCCTGCGAAGTGTGCTGCCCGGGGGGCTGAAGATCGTGATGGGGCCGGGCTGTCCGGTCTGTATCACTCCGCAGGGCGAAATCGATGCGGCGCTCGAATTCGTGGATAAAGGCTGTATCGTCGCCACCTATGGCGATCTGCTCAGGGTGCCGGGCACGAAGGGCTCGCTCGAATCGAGCGGCGGCGATGTGAGGGTGGTGCAGGGCATTCACAAGGCTGTGGAAATTGCAGAGAAAACCGACAGAGAAGTCGTGTTCATATCGGTTGGCTTTGAGACGACCGTGCCGACGGTCGCCGCCACCCTGCTGACAGACCCGCCTGAAAACTTTTCCATCCTCTCCTGCCACCGCCTGGTTCCGCCTGCGATGAAATGGCTTCTCGAACAGGGTGAGGCATCGCTCAACGGTTTCATGCTCCCGGGACATGTCTGTGTGGTCGCAGGCTACGAGGACTACGAGCAGTTTTCGGTCCCGCAGGTCGTCGCCGGATTTGAAGCGGAAGATATCCTGCTCGGCCTGCTGATGCTCGTGCGGCAGGTGAACGAAGGGCGGCACGAAGTTGAAAACGCGTATCCACGCGCGGTACACCGTACAGGAAATCCAAAGGCAAAAAAACTGATGTACGAGGTTTTCGAGCCAATTGATGTTGAATGGCGGGGGTTCCCGGTCATCCCGGAATCCGGCCTGAGGTTGAGACCTGAATTCGCGCGCTATGATGCAAAAGATAAGTTCGACATTGAGATCAGGCATGTCGAAAAAGCGACTGGATGCATCTGCGACCGCGTCCTGCGGGGGATCGCGCAGCCGACCGACTGCCGTCTTTTCGGGAAGATCTGCACACCGAGGACGCCTGTCGGGCCGTGTATGGTCAGCCACGAGGGCGCCTGCAAGATCTGGAACCTCTACCATGTTCGCCGTCTGTGAAAAGGCGCAATCCTTTTTAATCTCTCAGACGAATGGATATAGGCAGGTCCCGGTAGGGTAGTGGATATCCTGAAAGCCTCCGGAGCTTTCGACCCGGGTTCGAATCCCGGCCGGGGCGTTATTCATTTTTTGTGTCGTTGTCAACGACCCCGCGCCTGTGTGGACGGGGCTTGAGACTCTATCATGTCGATAGTTCTCGTCCGGGTGGCTGACTGCACCCCTGCATCTCCAGGTTG